>NZ_CP025066.1:3000000-3313120 GCF_002952775.1 Halalkaliarchaeum desulfuricum | reverse complement strand
GGAGGAAACGTCGATTCGTTTCTTTGAGTGTCCCCCCACTCCGAACCTCCGCTTCTGTAGTTGCTCCTCAATCCGGGGCGGAGTTCCCATCCGTGTCCGGATCCAGGTCCACTTCCGAGCGGCGACGCCTCTGTTCCATATCCGGGAGTTTCTGAATCCCTGGGATATACCCGCGGTTCAAATTATCGTGGTTAAACGCAGGGCGTTGTATATAGGTGTTATCGCACACCATGGTAAAGATGGAAACGGTTTTTCGAACTGTGAGAAGACAACGGTATGCTCTTTATCCCCGCCGGGAAAGGGTGAGTCATGCTGCCACCCATCGCCGGCAGATTCGTCGCCGGAGAAACTCCGGCCGCAGCGTTCGAACACACCCGGCAGATGAACGATGACGGCGTCGGAGTTATTCTGAACCTCCTGGGAGAACACTACGACGATCCCGAACCCGTCGAAGAGGACACGCAGACGTATCTCGACCTGGTCGAGGACATCGCGGGAACCGAGATGGACGCCTGCGTCTCCGTGAAGCCATCCCAGCTGGGGCTCGACCTCGGCGACGACGTGTTCACGGAGAACTACCACCGGATCGTCGAGGCCGGCGCCGAACACGACGTCTTCGTGTGGTGTGACATGGAGGACGCGACAACCACGGATGCGACCCTGGACGCGTTCGACGAGGCGATGGACATCCATCCGTGGGGCGTTGGGCTGTGCGTCCAGGCGAACCTCAAACGGACGATGGACGACATGGAACGCATCGTCGATCGACCCGGTCGACTTCGCCTGGTGAAAGGAGCGTACAACGAGGATCCCGAGATATCTTATAAGGGAAAACAGCGGGTTAACGAGGCGTACAAGGAGTTGATTCGTTACTGCTTCGAGAACCGCGAGCGCGGTGTCGGCATCGGGAGCCACGATCCGGAGATGATCTCGTATGCAAAACGGCTCCACGACGAACACGGCACGGAGTTCGAAGTCCAGATGCTGATGGGAGTTCGCGAGGACGCCCAGCGGGATCTCGCCGCCCAGGGATACGAAGTCTGGCAGTACGCCCCGTACGGAAACAGGTGGATCTCCTACTTCTATCGCCGGCTGCGGGAACGCAAGGAGAACGCACTGTTCGCAGTGCGGGCAATTCTCGGCCAGTGAAGAGAACGGGGCTCCGAATCATTCCTCCAGGCGGTACCGAACCGTCGGTTCCCCGTCGAACCGAGGTCCATCTCCCGCCCGGCTGAACCCCTTGGTTTCCACTGCAGCTTTGCCCGTTTCGTCGCCGACAGCGACGATTGCCTCGACGGTCATCCCCTCGCTACGTGCGAACCTGATCGGTTCCTCCAGGAGTCGTTCGACTGCCTCGAGATCTCCGGCAAACTGGGTGACGTGAACTGTCTCCTGAGCCGCGTCGAACGAAACCATCGCACGTAACGGGTGATCGGTTTCGTTGCTCGTCGCTTCGGATTCGTCGCTCGTCGCTTCGGATTCGTCGTTTTCTTCCGATTCGTCGTTTTCTTCCGATTCGTCGTTTTCTTCCGGTTTATCGACTGCGACGCGGACGGTCCTGTCGTGAACGAGGTTCCGCATCACGTCCGCCGGCTGATCGGCCAACGTCGCCATCGCGTCGGCGTCTGCTTCGACCGCGTCACGCACTCGCATACTACACGTCTTCGGTCGGACACCTTTTAAGAGTGTCTGGTGGAGCCGATCGAACGAGGTGATTTTAAGAAGGCGGCCGTCGGAGCGATACGTATGAGCACGGCAACCAAGGTCGTTTTAGGTACAGTCGGAGTATCCGCGTTTCTCGTCGTGGTCATCCTCGCGATGTACGCGTTCGGATGAACGCTAGAGTCCCGCTGATCTCGTGACCGCGATACGAATCAGTTCGTTCGATCAGACGAGTGCCGGGAGTTCCGCGAGCGATTCGATCTCGTAGGTGGGTTCGGTCTGGAGTTCGTATCCGTTCCGGTGTTCCCGGCGGAGAAACGCGACATCTATCCCTGCCCGCCGAGCGGCGACCACGTCGACGTTGCTGTCACCGACGTACAGTGCCGAATTCGCCTCGATCGTCGAGAGTGCACGCTCGAGATAGTGTGGATTCGGCTTCCGGTTTCGGAACCCGTCGAGGGTCGGTTTCCGTCCGATCGCGACCGAAAAGAGGTCTCGAAGGTCGAACGTCTCGACAATGTACTCGATCGTCGCGTGCTGGTTGTTCGAGACCACTCCCCTCGTCGCATCGAACTCCCGAAGCGCGTCGACGTCTTCGTACACTCCCTTGATTCCCGCATCGATCGCCTCCTGCTGAGCCCTGGCCGCGTTTTCTTCCCGCCGAGACCAGAGCAGTTCGGGATCGATGTCGTGTTCGTCGCTAACCCGGTAAATCCCGTCGGCGTCATCCCCGACGAGAGCTTCGACGGCGTCCGGTGATGGATCGACGTCGAACTCCCGGAACGTCTCCCGCACTGCATCCCGGATCACGTCGTGTGGAGTGAGCTCCGTGAGCACACCGTCGTTGTCGAAAACAACCGTGTCGTAGCTCATGCGCGATCTTCGAAAGGGAGCCTCAAAACTCCTCCTGGACGATCTCCAGAGTGCGCTCGCGATCCTCCCAGGCGACGAACAGCGCCACCGACGTGGCGCTCGTGATGACGTCGTGGAGGTTGATCCCCGCCTCCGCGATCGGGGCGACGATCTCGTTTATCACTCCGGGTTGGTTCGGGAGTTCTCCACCAGTCACCCGGATGACCACGATGTCGTCCTCGACGGTCACCGACGAGAGCAGGTTGTCGTGAACGACCTCCTCGTGGAGGAGCGCCTCCGCCTCCTCAGCCCGTTCGACGTCGACGTAGAACGTCACCGAATCCATCCCGCTTGCGACCGCATCGATGTTGATGTCCTCGGTCCTGAGCGCCTGCGAGAGGTCCGCCAGGATCCCCGGACGGTTTCGGATCGATCGCCCGGCGACGGTGATACACGCGAGCGGCTCCTCCCGCATGTCGATCAGGTTCTCGAAGGCGCCCTCGATGCGTGTCCCGCCCGTGAGAAGATCCCCGTGCTGGTAGTGCACGACCCGAACGTCGAGATCGTCCGTCTTGTACGCGAGCGCGCTCGGTGCGATGACCTCTGCGCCCCGAAACGAGAGGTTCCGGAGCTCGTCGACGGTGATCTGTCCGACGTTTCGTGCGCCCTCGACGACGTGGGGGTCCCCTGTCATAACCCCTTCGACGTCCGTGACGATGACGACCTCGTCGGCATTCATATACCGGCCGAGCATGACAGCGGTGGTGTCGCTGCCGCCCCGCCCGAGTGTCGTGACGCGGCCGTCCGGCGTTTCCGCGAGGAACCCAGTGACGACCGGAACCACGTCCTCGAGTTTATCTGCGAGGGCTTCGACCCCGCGTTTGGTCACCTCGACGTCGACCTCCCCCTGTTCGTTCGTGACGATCGGCCACAGGTCCCTCCCGGGTTCGACGAACACCGCGTCGATCCCCCGGGCTGCAAGCGCCGCCTTGAGCATCCGGACGCTGGTGCGTTCCCCCATCGAGACGATCTCTGCGCGATCCGACTCGTCGGTCTCGAAGGAAATCTCCTCGAGGAGTTCGTCGGTGGTCGATCCCATCGCGCTCGCGACGACAGCGATTTCGTGGCCTTCACGCACGGCGTTGGCAATCGAATCGGCGGCTCGGTTGATCCGATCCCCGCTACCGAGACTGGTTCCGCCGAACTTCGCGACGACTCGCATCAACACTCACCCCGGGTTCGGGAGGTCGCCCCTGCAGATACTCGGTCGGTGGACGCTGCTTTTCGTTCGGCCACGCCCCTGGCTGGCGCTACCGGAAGCCCTCGATGACGGAGGTGAAACGTGCTCATGCGCCCCGGTAGCAGGGGGAAGCGGATAACTGTGTCCACTTCATCAACGGTTGCCAGCAGAACAGATATCAGACCTCGACGGGATTCATCGCCCATTTTCCGCGGTATTCACTCGTCTTCCGGTCCCCACGCGTCCGGCATCTCGATGACGTATCGTCCGTCCTCTTGCAGGGAAATAATGTACTCCTGCCGGTCGTAGAGTTCCATCAAGTTGAGTTCGTACTGTCCCTGGCTGATGATCTTGATGCTCTCGAACTGGCTGTTGAGTTCCTCCCGTAGCTGTGAGAGGTCCGGCCGGTCGAAGTCGTCGGCCTCTGGTTCCGTATCGGCTTCCCTGTCGGGGGCCGTTCCGGTTTCCGCATCCGAGGGCGAGTCGGTCTCCACGTCCGAGGGCGAGTCGGTCTCCGTGTTCGTTGATTCTGCCAGCGTTGAGAGTTCCTCCTCGGAAACCACGCCGGAGCGAGCGTCCGCCTGCGCGCGGTCTTCCGGAGGATCATCGGGCTCCGTGGAGGAGACTACCTCCCCGTCGTTGAAAGGTTCCTCTTGCTGTCCGCTGGTCGGTTCTTTCCGTTCGATCGGTTCTTTCCGTTCGATCGGTTCTTTCCGTTCGATCGGTTCTTTCCGTTCGGTCCGTTCTTTCCGTTTTTTGGTACTGTCACTCTCGACGGATTGGGACTGGTCCGCGGTGGATTTCCGTTGGTCTCGGGTGGCGGATTTCCGTTGGTCTTCGACTGCACTCGAGGGACGAAACTGGAACTTGTTCCCCCCACAGTCCGGGCAACCCGAAAGCATCTCTTTCGAACCGTCCGCGAAAACCCGACCGCAGGAGGTGCACTGGTGAGGCATGTCCGGCGTTCACTTCCGCGAGACGAGCGCGCTGATGAGGTTCTCGTCCTTGTGGAGCGTCTCGATCTGGTTCGCCGGACCGATAACGGTGAGTTTCTTCGTCGATTCCCGCCCCATGATGCGATCGAGGATCGACTGATTCGTGGTTTCCGCCCGGGGATACGTCTCGATCTCGATCCCGCTGAAGTCGTCCGGGCTGATCTCGGTCATCGTCACCTCGATGAGCTTCGACTCCTCGTCGGGCGAAAGCCCCTCCTCGAGGATGACGATGTTTCCGTCCCGGACGCCGTCGAGGATGAGCCGGATCTTCTCCATCCCGGTCAACCCCTCCATTCGGGCGCCGCTTATCAGGTCGATCCTGACGCCGTTGCCGTTGCCGCCGTCGGTTCCGTTCGTCCCGTCCGGTTCCCCGGGAACGGGTTCCAGGTCGGTAGGTGTTGCTTCGGGCATCTGTATCACCCGAACTTCTCCGCGATCTTGTCGTACACTTCGTCCATGTTGCTTCCCTCCAGCGCCGACAACGGTATCGTCTCGTGTTGTGGGAAGGCGTTCGCGACGCGCTGTATCTGTGACTCCTCGAGGTCCGTCTTGTTCGCCAGGATGAGCACTGGCAGATCCTGGGACTCGATGATCCCGACCAGCATGGTGTTCACCTGGGTGAACGGGTCCTCCGTCGAATCGAGCACGTAGATGACTCCGTCGACGTCCTCCCGGAGCCAGTGCATCGCCTCGGCTACCCCCTCGGTTGCCTCCCGGGACCGACGGACGGCGTCGTCTTTCTCCATGTCGTGGTCGAGGAACTCCTTGTAGTCGACCTTCGTCGTCACCCCGGGCGTGTCGACGATGTCGATCGTCACCGTCCGCCCGTTCCGTTCGATCTCGACACCTTCCTTGCGGCGTGCACGCCTCGTTTCGTGTGGAATGTGGCTCTCCGGCCCGACGGCGTCTCCCGTCCAGTCGCGGGCGATCCTGTTAGCGAGGGTCGTGTTGTGAACGACCAATCCGTCCCGGGTGGTGAATGTGTGGTGATCTGCAACCGTCAGATCGTAAATGTAGCCGTCGTAGTCTATCTGTTCGATCGAGACTATTTCGTCCCAGTAAACGTCGTTGTCGGCCAACCTGTGGATAAGCCTCGTTTTATCTCCCTCTGGGAGCCAGGTAGCCATGTCTTTGATACGGTCAACCGTAATCCGGTTTCGCCGTCGCATTCTAGCGACATGTTTGTTATCCCCGTAGAACTCCTGTTGAGTCATGCCGAGCTCCTCCCGAGACCCCTCAAGAAGCGGCATGATGGGGAGAGTGTGAATATTAGCGTTAGATTCTGCCTCGCAGAGACGGTCTAGTTGCTCTTTTTTGTAGTCGATATCGAAGCCGATGAACCGACGGAACAGACGATGTTGTTCGCTACGACCGATAACTAGTTCATAGTACGTTGAATCATCATGTGGCTTTTTACGGATTTTTCCGACAATACCGAAGCGGAGAAGCAATATTTGAATGCCTACCAAAAGCTCCCTGCTTGCACTTGACATGGTGACGTACCGGCCACGACTGGATCCATCTGCTCCTTGAACGCTCCCTTCACAATCGAATATTCCACGCAGGAACGCCCGAACAGTATGGTCGCTTGCGGTAAGGATACTTTTTGGTACGTATTTGTCCGACGATCCAGCAGGCGGACAGTCGAGCCGTTTCAAGTGCTCGATCAGGCTTCGGCTGTTTGCCCGAACGACCGGCGTTTTATTTTCATATTCGTACTCTTTCGCATCGAGGCCAAACTGAGTGAGATACTGCTGATACTCGGTACGGAGATCGTCGTTCTCATTCGAGAACGCAACGAATCTCTCGTCATGTTGAGCCTCTGATAACGTCAATGCGATAAACCGAGCAATGTCAGGATCTATACCACGGGATGTGATCGAGGCGGGGTTGTGATATTTCGATCTATACGTGACACAGCCACCATCGACACGAAGATTCGGATTCTGCGGTAGTTGAGATCGAACTCCTCCAGAGATGCTGTACGATGATAAAAGCGCAACTGAAGTTCCTTCAGATACCTCCTCTGCGGAGAGTTTTTCGATGCCGTTTTTGGTAATCGATACGAAAGGATGCTCCGGACTCACCGTCACTTCTCGACCCATACGAGTTTCGACTTTATACATCGGTCCACGGTATCGCTGCCGGAACACGTGAGTTACGTTCCCGACCGTCGACTCGAGGTCCTCACTGAGCGCAGGGATACGAAGATCGATTTCGTCCCGATCACCACATTCGAGCCACGTCTCGTGTGGCTCATCACTCACGTCGTTCGCATCCGGGATTTCGCTAGCGACCGAATCGAACACGTCGCTGATTTTTCGATACGTGCCGTCTGCAAGGAGTATCTCCTCGTTCGCTGCGAGGCACTTCCCCGCGTTAGGCGGACCGTAAATGCCGATTCGTTTGGGCTCGGATTCCGAGAACAGTCGGTCCGCGGCCCGTGTTATGCTGTCTTTCAGGTTCGTTATCAGTCCCATCCGTGGCCTCCTGAGGTCCTCCGCTTTCGGTCGATACGTGACCGTATACCGCATTGACGTCCCCGTGCGTACTTAAATCTGCGTCAGACATGTGTCTGGAATCACACGTTATCGGATTGTTGATTGGATGGGTTACGTACGCCCTTGTGGTAGTATAGTCGGAACCGTTGTACACGTCTTGTATATGATATCAAATAGGTTTTAATGTCAAACAGATTTTCGACGAAGGACGAAGTAGCTCGAACTACGCGATCCTCGATAGTTGACGAGTGGTACCTTGCCGTGTCTTTCTATGCCCCCCACCCCTTCGTTTCGACTGGAACTACACGACCCCGTGTAGACGAACGAATAGACTGCGAGAAAAATGGAACGTACACGGATATCGTTATTACATACAAACAATACCGTTATGAAAATAGTGGAGAGGAGAGGTTTGCGGATATTGTTTGGAATGCCATAGT
Organism: Halalkaliarchaeum desulfuricum; assembly: GCF_002952775.1. Lineage (NCBI taxonomy): Archaea > Methanobacteriati > Methanobacteriota > Halobacteria > Halobacteriales > Haloferacaceae > Halalkaliarchaeum > Halalkaliarchaeum desulfuricum. The sequence goes on along the minus strand of NZ_CP025066.1, from coordinate 3,305,430 downwards.
ATAAAACTACCGCTATACAATTACCGTTTCACCCCGCCCCACCTCTGTTCGTGTTCCACCCGAAACGAAGGGGTGGGGGGGTAGGTTGATAAAAACGAGAATGTTGAAAACGAGAATGTTGAAAACGTGATTGTTGGAAACGTGATTGTTGGAAACGTGATTGTTGGAAAGGCTCGGGGATCGAGCTCGGATCCACTCGCTTGGAAACATAACAGTAGTTGGCAATATTCCCAGGATTTATATGCAAATCCGGATCAGTTGAACCTGGAACGGTAGTTTGCACGTTCCAACCCGAATAAAGTAGATCACATTGCCAACAACTGATAACAGTCCGTCTCGACCTGAACCGTCGCCCCTTTTACTCCCGCTTGCGTCGTTCCGATATGGTCGGAACCGTCGTCTCGGTTGCCGCGACGTTCTCCGTCGTCGTCACCGCATTTTGGGTAATGTTACCAGCATACATACCGAACAACGTGGCTGTGGTCGCCGGCGGTGGTCGACCGATCGACGGCGGTGCAACCTGGGGCGGCAAACGAGTCCTCGGCGACGGCAAAACCTGGCGTGGAACCGCAGCCGGGACGATCGCGGGTGTTCTCCTCGCGATGGTTTTGAATATCGTCGTCGAGCCGATTGGCGCCGTCGTCGGTGTGGAACTTCCGAGTTTCCCGATCGCAGCCGCGTTCGGGCTGGCGCTGGGAGCAATGGTCGGCGACATCGCCGCTTCGTTCCTCAAGCGTCGTACCGGACGCGAACGCGGCGCCGCCTTCCCGGGTCTCGACCAACTCGACTTCGTCGTCGGAGGACTCGTCCTTTCGGCGGTGTTCGCGACCGACTGGTTTTTCGACACCTTCTCCGTCGCGATCGTTCTCGCAGTGCTGATCATCACCCCCGTGCTTCACGTCGGAACGAACGTTCTCGCGTACCGTATTGGACTGAAAGACGAGCCCTGGTGAATACGGCCAAAACGCGGCTGAACTCCCCGTTCAACCTGGTTCGGATTCGAGTCGGATTCGGTGTGGATCCGTTCGAAACGGGCAGGAAACGGGTGGTTTTTAATGCGAGGTGCCGTATCACTTCCCATATGTTCAAGGCCATCGTGAGCGCGTCCACGCTCCGGGACGCGCTCGACTCGGTGAGCGTGCTGGTCGACGAGTGCAAGATCCGGTTGAACGAGGACGAACTCTCCATTCGGGCGGTCGATCCTGCCAACGTCGGTATGGTCGATCTCTCCCTCGAAGCCGCCGCATTCGAGTCTTACGAAGCGGACGGGGGCGTCATCGGCGTCAACCTCAACCGTCTCGAGGACATCGCAGGCATGGCCGACAGCGACGATCTAATTCAGCTCGAACTCGACGAGGAGACCCGGAAGCTCCACATCCAGATGGACGGGCTCTCCTACACCCTCGCGCTCATCGATCCGGACGCGATCCGACAGGAGCCGGACATTCCCGACCTGGATCTTCCCGCGGAGATCGTTCTCGAGGGAGCACAGCTCGACCGGGGTATCAAGGCCTCCGACATGGTCAGCGACCACATTCGGCTGCGTGTCGAGGAAAACACCGAGGCGTTCTACATCGAAGCGGAGGGCGATACCGACGACGTCGACTTCGAACTCACCACCGAGGACCTCATCGATCTCACCGTCGGCCCCGCGGACTCGCTGTTCTCGCTCGATTATCTCAAGGACATGAACAAGGCGATCCCGGGCGATGCGGAAGTCGTCGTCGAACTCGGCGAGGAGTTCCCGGTCAAACTCCACTACGAGTTCTCCGAGGGGCTCGGTCAGGTTACCTACATGCTCGCTCCCCGGATCCAGAGCGACTGATCACAGCCGAATTCGGCCCGCCGCCTCCCGGAACTCCGGATCCCACAACTCCAGTTCGTCGACCTGCCACTCGACGTGGATCTCGCCGGCGGCCGACCGCAACCGCTCCAGTTCGCGTTCGACGTCCGGCCCGCCATGTCGGGCGAATTCGTTCGATCCGGGACTGAACCCGTTCGATCCGTTTTCTATCCCACGCGCCAGCGTCACGTGAGGGACGTATGCGTCGCCCTCGATCCCCTCGACCCCGCCGAAGGCCCGGACGAGCCGCCAGTGGAGCCGGATCAGTGGTTCGCTTTCGACGGCGAGGTACACGACCGGCCCCGGGCCCGCGGTCGGCTTTGGGAACGCGTCGATCCCCGTTATCTCCACCCGAAACGGTCCGGTACCGCGAACCAGGGGTCGGAGTTCCGATCGGAGCTCCGAGAGCGCGGCGTCCTTTTCGGGCGGACGGTGTGGATCCGAGAGAACGTCGACGCCGAGCCGCTTGCAGACGAGGGTACGTCGTTCACGGATCCGATCGAACCGGTCCAGCTCCGGCCGTAGCCGCTCTGCCAGGCGATCGACGGCGGACGGCAACGGGACGTTGAGGCTGAACATCGAACTATCCGGCGGTACGATCCATGACTCAGATCCGGTCGAGCAACCACAGCACGATGAGTATGACGATAACCAGTCCGATCACGGGCGTCAAAAGCCGGAAGAACGCCGTGGTGATCCGGAGGACCGCGCCCAGCACCTCGAGCACGAGCCAGACGACGACCAGTCCCAGCACGATCTTCAGGAGGGTCTCGACCTCGATTGCGCTGCGGAGATCCATATGAACCCTCGTTTCGTCGGGGACAAAAAGACTGTGTCGAATGTGAATTCTCCCGAAAACGACGATAAACAGCGAGAACCGTGCAGGAAGTTGTCGCAGATGATAACGACTTTCTCCTCGGGGGGCACAATCACCGGTATACATGGACTGGCGAAACCGGTCGCTGGTGTTCGTTTTGGTGGTGAGCGTCGCCGTCGTGGGGCTGACGGTCGCGTTCGCCGGTCCGGGAATCGCAGGTCCAGGGACGACCGCCTTCGACGATCCGTTCTTCCAGACCGACGACGCCGACGCGGACGACATCCTCCTCGAGGCCGACATCGACGAGAACGGGGACGCGGTCTGGACCGTCGAATACCGATTCCTTCTGGCGGATGAGGAGAGCGAGACGGCGTTCGAGGAACTAGAAACGGAGATCGCGGAAAACGAGACGCCGTACGTCGACCGGTTCGGCGAGCGAATGGAGTCGACCGTCGCAACCGCCGAGGAGTCGACCGGCCGGGAGATGTCTGTCTCGGACGTCGCGGTCGACACCTACAGACAGACGCTTGCTCGCGAGTACGGAGTGGTGGTGTATTCGTTCACCTGGGGCGGGTTCGCTGCCGTCGAGGACGACACGATCCTGGCGGGTGATGCGATCTCCGGGCTGTTCCTCGACGGCGACAGCCGGTTCGTCCTCGCCTGGCCGGACGGATACGAGGCGACGGAAGTGAGTCCCGAACCGACCAGGTCGACGCCGACGAGCGCGACCTGGGACGGACCGTTCGACTTCTCGAGTGACGAACCGCGAGTGACGATCGCCGCGACACCGTCGGAGCCGATCGATCCCACCGACCCCAGCGAGACGCCGATCTCGAGTGCTGTCATCGCCGGGGTGATCGCGATCGCGATCGTCGCCGTGACGTTCGTCTATCTCCGTCGCCGCGGTGGAGCCGTCGACACGACCGGAATCGACGAGCCGGGGGACGACGCGGCTGCCGGCGCCGGAGCGTCCGACGCGGCTGCCGGCGCCGGAGCGTCCGACGCGGCTGCCGGCGCCGGAGCGTCCGACGCCGCTGTTGCCGCGGGATCAGAGGCGGACGAAGACGACGCGGACCGGGCGGTACCCACGGCACCGGGCGAGGAGCTTTTGAGCCCCGAAGAGCGAGTGTTGAAACTCCTCCGGGAGCACGGCGGGCGGATGAAACAGCAGGAGGTGGTTCAGGAGATGGACTGGACCGACGCCCGGACGAGCCAGGTGGTCGGTTCGCTTCGCGAGGACGGCAAACTCGAGAGTTTCCGGCTCGGTCGGGAGAACGTCCTCAAACTCCCCGACGAGGACGACCAGCCGGATCGGGACGAACGATAATCCGGGACTCGTCGGTTTCGACGGGGAAACGCCCAAGAGCCCGCGACCCGATATCCAGGTATGAGTTTCCTTCGCAAGCTGGGGCGGATGAGCGCAACGGGCGCTCCTGACAGCCTCAAGCGTGCCGTGGCGTTCCTCGGCGTCCTCGCGCTCGGTTACGCCGTCCTCCTGGGTGACCTCCTCGTCGGGGTGGGAATCCTGTTCGTCCTGTTCGCGGCGATCACGTTGATGAGCGCCTTCGAGGTGGTCGAGGCGTACGAACGCCGGCCACTCACGATCTTCGGAGAGTATCGCCAGGTGCTCGCTCCCGGACTTCATGTGATTCCGCCGTTCGTTTCGCGGACGTACCCGTTCGACATGCGGACACAGACGCTGGACGTCCCCACTCAGGAGGCGATCACGCGGGACAACTCGCCGGTGACGGCGGACGCGGTGGTGTACATCAAGGTGATGGACGCCAAGAAGGCGTTCCTGGAGGTCGACGACTACAAGAAGGCCGTCTCGAATCTCGCACAGACGACGCTGCGTGCGGTCATCGGGGACATGGAACTGGACGACACGCTCTCCCGTCGGGAGACGATCAACGCGAAGATCCGGACGGAGCTGGACGAGCCGACCGACGAGTGGGGGATCCGCGTGGAATCCGTCGAGGTCCGCGAGGTCAACCCCACCCGCGAGGTCCAGCGGGCGATGGAAGAACAGACCTCCGCCGAGCGCCGTCGCCGGGCGATGATCCTCGAGGCACAGGGTGAACGCCGCTCCGCCGTCGAGAAGGCCGAGGGTGACAAACAGTCCAACATCATCCGGGCGCAGGGTGAAAAGCAGAGCCAGATCCTGGAAGCCCAGGGTGACGCGATCTCGACGGTGCTTCGAGCCCGGTCCGCGGAGGCGATGGGCGAACGCGCCATCATCGAACGCGGTATGGAAACCCTCGAAGCGATCGGTCAAGGCGAGTCCACCACGTTCGTGTTGCCCCAGGAGCTGACCAGCCTCGTCGGCCGGTACGGCAAGCAGCTGTCGGGCGCCGACGTCCAGGAGATGGAAGCGCTGGACGCCCTCGAGTTCGACGCCGAAACCGAGAAAATGCTCGGGCTCGACGACATCGAAGCCGCGCTCGAAGAGCTGGAGTCCCTGGAGATCGGTGGGACAAGCGGGGACGTTCCAACCGCCGAAGGCGAGGCGCGTCCGGACGAGGAGGATATCATTCCCGACGTCGAACGGTCCTGAGAACGCCGATCCTTTTCCGTCGACCGCTGGCTCACTCCGGCTCGGCGTCCTCGGTCGGAACGTCTCCGGACGGAACGACTTCCGGTGGAACACCACGGTCGCCGTCCTCCTCGCCGCCGATGTCGAACTCCCGACGGAGTTCGGCGATCCGGTCGCGGATGTCCGCCGCGAGTTCGAATTCGAGATTGCTCGCGGCCTCCTGCATCCGGTCCTCGAGCAGTTCGATCCGTCGGGTGGCCTCCTCGGCGTCGCCGACGTCGTCGCCCGCCAGCCCGCCGGTGTCGGTCTCGGCGCCCGGCAGGTTGGTTTCGCCCACCGGCTTCTCGATCGTCGTCGGCTCGTGGCCGTGTTTCTCGTTGTACTCCCGCTGGATCTCCCGGCGCCTCCGGGTCTCTTCGATCGCTGACTCCATCGAATCGGTGACCTCGTCGGCGTACAGCACCACCTCGCCGTTGACGTTTCGTGCGGCCCGCCCCATCGTCTGGACGAGGGTGGTTTCCGACCGGAGGAACCCCTCCTGATCGGCGTCGAGGATCGCCACCAGCGACACCTCCGGGATGTCCAGTCCCTCCCGAAGCAGGTTGATCCCGACGAGCACGTCGATGTTCCCCAGCCGGAGGTCCCGGACGATCTCGTGTCGCTCCAGCGTATCGGTTTCGTCGTGCATGTACGCCACGTCGACGCCGGCCTCCTCCAGGTACTCCGTGAGGTCTTCGGCCATGCGCTTGGTCAGCGTCGTCACCAGTGTCCGTTCTCCCCGGTCGATCCGGTCGTCGATCCGCCCCATGAGGTCCTCGACCTGTCCGGTGGCGTCTTGAATCTCGATCGCTGGATCCACCAGGTACGTCGGCCGGACGATCTGCTCGACCACCTGAGCGGAGTGTTCGCGTTCGTACTCGCCCGGCGTCGCGGAAACGTACAGCGTCTTGTCGGTCTTTTCCTCGAACTCTTCGAACGTGAGCGGCCGGTTGTCGAAGGCCGTCGGCAGGCGGAAGCCGTTCTCCACGAGCGACTCCTTGCGGGATTTGTCGCCCTCGAACTGACCTCGAATCTGCGGCAGCGTCTGGTGTGACTCGTCGACCACGGTGAGGAAGTCGTCCGGGAAGTAGTCCAACAGCGTGTACGGCGGTTCCCCGGAGTCTCGATCCGACAGGTGGACCGAGTAGTTCTCGATACCCGAGCAGTACCCGGTCTCCCTGAGCATCTCCAGATCGAACGTCGTCCGTTCGTCGATGCGCTGGGCCGCCACGAGGTCTCCCTGCCGTTCGAAATAGTCGACACGGCGTTCTCGCAACTGTTCGATCTCCTCGATGGCGCGCTCGAGGCGATCCTCGGGGATCGAGTAGTGCTCGGCAGGGTGGATCAGCGTCGCGGGCTCCCGTGATTCGACGGTCCCCTCCAGCGGATCGACCTTCGATATCCGGTCGATCTCCTCGCCCCACAGCTCGATCCGGAGCGGATACCGGCCGTACATCGGGAACACCTCGACGGTGTCGCCCCGTACCCGGAAAGTACCTTGCTTCAAGTCGACGTCGTTGCGCTCGTAGTTTCGGTCCACGAGCGCCGCGAGCAACTCCTCTCGGCCGATGGTTTCGCCGACCTCGATCTCGAGGGCCATCTCGCGGTAGTTTGCCGGATCTCCCAGCCCGTAGATGGCCGACACTGACGCGACGACGATCACGTCATCACGAGTCAAAAGCGACCGTGTCGCCGAGTGGCGCAGGCGGTCGATCTCCTCGTTGATCGACATCTCCTTGTCGATGTAGGTGTCGGTCTGCTCGACGTACGCCTCCGGCTGGTAGTAGGTGTAGTAGGAGACGAAGTACTCGACTGCGTTGTCCGGAAACAGGTTCTTGAATTCCTCGTACAGCTGGGCAGCGAGCGTCTTGTTGTGTGCAAGCACCAGCGTCGGCCGTTCGAGCTCTTCGAGTACCCACGAGACGGTGTTCGTTTTCCCGGATCCGGTGACGCCGAGGAGGGTCTGCTTTTCGGCACCCGCTCGGTACCCCTCGACCAGCTTCTCGATCGCGTCGGGCTGATCGCCGGCGGGATCGAAGGGGGCGTCGACCCGGAACGATCGGTCGACTTCGGGGCGGTCGGGTGACAGGGGGGTGTCTGCGTCGCTCACGGTCGATCAACGGGCCCCAGCTACTAAACGCCGATCGTTGTGTCACCGGGATCATTGACTGATAATGATTATGACGCCTGATTCGTATTGTGGTCAAACGGGGAGGATCGGGCCGTTCGTCTCAAAACGGCACTGCAAATTCCACGGGAACCCCCGTCGCGAAATACACCACTACGATTCCGAGACATGCCGCCGGCGGAATCGTCAGGTTGTCGTCGACCACGTAGCCCGCCACGACGGGCGTCGTGCCGTCGGCCACGGTCGCGCCCAGCGCCCCGACTGCCGCAGCGAGCGCGCCGACGGCGACGCCCGCAGTCGACACCGTAAACGGCGCGGCGAGCAGGAAACAGAAGCCGAACGTCGCCGCCAGCACGTCGGGATCCTTCCAGCCGCCGACCTCGCCGGAGCCCAGCATCCCGGAGACCGGGTCTCCCAGCGCGAGCATGAGCATTCCGGGGGCGGCGATCGTCGGGGCAAAGATGAACCCGACTGCGGCCATGCTCACCATGTACAGCGCGTAGCCGGCGACGCTGTCGTCCTCGTAGGGACGGGTAAGCTTCCGGTACACCCAGTGATCGAGCTCGACGACCAGCCGCAGGTACTCGAGAACGAACGCCACGACGAGCGCGACTGCGAGTACCGTCTGCACCGTCCACCAGGGCGCGCCCAGCAGCCACAGCGCCGGCAGCCCGGCGCCGGTCGCGTGAACCGCACGCCGTCCGAGTTCGAGACTCACGGCCGATCAGGCGCGTGAGACGTCCGTTTCGACGCTCTCGTAGGCGTTCTCGAGGTCGGCGAACCTTCGCTCACCGCCCGACAACGCCGACAGCTCCTCGTCGAGGGCGTCGATCGGCAGCCGGATCTGTGCAGCGGTGTCGCGCTCCCGGAGGGTAACCGTGTCCCTCCCGTCGCCTTCGATCCCGTCGCGGTCGACGGTCACGCAAAACGGCGTCCCGATCTCGTCCTGTCGGCGGTATCGTCGGCCGATCGAGCCGGAGTCGTCGGTCGTCACCGACAGCCCCTCGGCCCTGAGGTCCGCCGAGAGCTCCGTCGCCAGCGACGTCAGCCGATCGTCGTTCGACACCAGGGGAAAGACCGCGACGTCCGTGGGGGCAAGCCCGGGTTCGAGCGCCAGATACGTCCGCGACTCGCCGTCGACCTCGTCCTCGCGGTAGGCGTGCTCCAGGACGGTGTAGACGATTCGCCCGACGCCGAAGGAGGGCTCGATGACGTGGGGCCGCACGTGTTCGCCCGCTTCGGTCACCGTTTCGACCTCGAAGTTCGCGACGTCGGTGTCGACGGTGTACTCCTCGCCGTCGATCTCCACGGTGACTTCCTCGGCCTCGAACGCCGCCGGATCCCGCTCGGCCAGCGTCTCGAGGGCCGCCGCGACAGCGCCGGCGTCGCCGCCGAATTCGGGACCGAGCACGCTCATGTCCGGATCGACTGTCGGTCGTTCGACGGTCTTCGGTTCGTCGTACTGTCTGAAGACGGTGAACGCTTCCCCGGAGTGATCCTCGTGTTTCCGGAGGTCGTAGTCGGACCGGGTGGAGAAGCCGGCGATCTCGATCCAGTTGCCGCCGAGTTCGGCCTCGGCGTCCCAGCAGTCGGCCGCGTAGTGGGCGCGTTCGCCGGGGAGATGTTGCCTGAACCGGAGCCGGTCGAGGTCGACGCCGATCCGCCGGAACCACCGCTTCGCGACGCCGAGGTAGTAGCCGACCCAGGCGGATTCGATCGTTCCGTCCTCGATCGCTTCACCGACGGTCACGTCGACGTAGTCGCCGTCCTCCGCTTCCTGCTCGTCGATCGGATACAGCGTCAGTTTCACGTCTTCGACCTCCCCGATCGGCGGGTCGTCTCGCTCGGGGTCGACGAACTTCTCGAGTTCGGCCTGCGTGAACTCCCGGACACGGATGATCCCGCGGCGCGGCGAGATCTCGTTGCGGTATGCCGGCCCGATCTGGGTGACACCGAACGGGAGTTGGTTGCGGGCGTACTCCTTGAGACGCGGGAACTCGACGAAGATCCCCTGGGCGGTTTCCGGACGGAGATACCCCGCCTGGCCCGAACCGGGGCCGATCGTCGTCTCGAACATCAGGTTGAACTCCTCGACGGGCTCGCCGGCGAGTTCGGCCCCACAGGTCGGACAGGTAAGCTCGTGTTCGCGGATCAGTTCCTCGATTTCCTCGACCGGGAGCGATTCTGCCTCCTCGATGTCGGTCGCGTCCTCGATCAGGTGGTCGGCCCGGTGGGAGTCGCCGCAGGTCGCACACTCCACGAGCATGTCGTCGAAGCCGTCCAGGTGGCCCGAGGCCTCGAAGACCGCCTCGGGCATCACCGTCGGCGCCTCGATCTCGCTGTTGCCCTGCCGGACGGTGAAGCGATCGCGCCAGGCGTCCTCGAGGTTCCGTTTGAGCGCTGCGCCCTGGGGTCCGAACGTGTAGAAACCGGCGGTGCCACCGTAGACGCCGTTGGAGCCGAAAAAAAAGCCGCGACGTTTTGCGAGTTCGGAAAGTTCCCGGTCGGTCATAGGGCCTCCAGCAGGTCGACGTCCCGGACGATGCCGACGAGTTCGCCGCCGCTGACGAGCGGGATCTGTTCGATCTCGTTCGTGATCATCTCCTGGGCCGCCTCCTGTGCGGACCGGCGCTTGCTCACCGTCACGAGGTCGTCACTCATGAACTCCGAAACCGGCGCGGTCGGGATCTCGACGTTTCGAGTCGGGAGGTATCTGTTTCCGGTTCCCTTGATCCCCTCCCAGGCGTAGTCTGCGTCCTGGTCGGCGAAGCTGTTCCCGGTGCTCTCCTCACCCTCGACCACGCGGGCGACTTCGAGGATGTCGACCTCGGTGACGATCCCGGCCATCTTCCCGTGTTCGTCGAGACAGACCGCATACGGGACACGCGCGAGGCCGAGCTCGCGCTCGATGGTCGGCAGCGGCGTCCCGACGTAGGCGGCGTTGACCTCCCGGGTCGCGAGGTTGCCACATGGGGTGTCGCCGTTCTCGTGGCCGCGGGCGATCGCCCGGATCACGTCCGTGACGGTGACGATCCCCTCCAGCCCGCGGCCGTCGACCTCGACGACGGGGAGCCGCCGACCCCCTTTCTCCAGCATCAGATTCGCGGCCTCGACCAGCGTGTCCGCCGGGGTCACTGTCGGCACTTCCCGCATCAACAGCGCGAGCTGATCCTCCTCGGGTTTGGAGATGAGGTCGTCCCGCGAGACGATCCCTCGATACACCTCGTTGCCGTCATCCCGCTTTACCACGGGCACCGACGAGAAGCCGTGCTCCTGGATGTACGTGAGTGCGTCGTCGCGGGTCCCCGGAAGTTCGACGACGACGAGCTCCGAGCGCGGCGTCATTGCGTCTTCGACGTTCATGGGCTCCCCTATTGCGTCGTACCTCTTGTATACTGCGAAGGACATCTCGGGGGGATCTGCCCGTGAAATCCCTCGTTGTGGGGTCGAACCCGGGACAAATCCTAAACACACTTTAAATTCAAAGCACGAACGTGTGTCGATTTCCGTAGTTTCTTCCTGTCGTTTCGACGAATTTAAATACGCGAGTGTGCTGGTTCCAACCATGACACGGGACCCCACGCCACGGGACGATTCACAGGTGATGGCCTCCGTCGACGAGAGCGCATCGCGCCCGTCGCTCGTCATTGCGGACATCTCCACGGAGGAGGCGTGGCTTTCGGTCCGACAGTCGGACGCGGCGGTTCTCGAGGAGTGGTGTTGAGCGGATAACGGACGCTTTTTGGTCGGCGGCGCTGGCGTACCCGTATGAGCGACGCGGACGCCGTCGACAACGTGCTCTTCGTCGTGCTCGATACGGTACGGGCGGATCACCTGACGCCGTACGGGTACGACCGGGAAACGACGCCGACCCTGGAGCGGTTCGCCGCGGAGTCGACCGTGTTCGAGGAGGCGGTCGCGCCCGCGCCGTGGACGCTTCCGGTCCACGCGTCGCTGTTTACCGGGCTGTATCCCCACCAGCACGGCGCCGACCAGGAGACGCCGTACCTCGAGGGGGAAGTCACGCTCGCGGAGACGCTTTCGGCGGCGGGATACGATACGGCCTGTTACTCCTCGAACGCGTGGATCACTCCGTACACCCGACTCACTGACGGGTTCGACGACCGTGACAACTTCTTCCAGGCGATGCCGGGGGACTTCCTGTCGGGGCCGCTTGCCCGTGCCTGGAAGCGACTCAACGACGACGACCGGCTGCGCTCGGTCGCCAACCGACTCGTCGCGTTCGGGAACTCCATTCACGAGTACCTGGCGTCGGGCGGGGGATCCGACTCCAAGACGCCGCGGGCGATCGACTGCGCCCGGGAGTTCATCGAGCGGTCGGAGGCAGATTCCTCCCCCGCAGACCCCGGCTGGTTCGTCTTCTGCAACCTGATGGACGCACACCTGCCGTACCACCCGCCCGAGAAGTACGCCGGTCGGTTCGCACCCGGTGTCGACTCGACATCTGTCTGCCAGAATTCCAAGGAGTACAACGCCGGCGCCCGGGAGATCGACGACGAGGAGTGGGAGGCGATCCGGGGGCTGTACGACGCCGAGATCGCCCACATGGACGCCGAACTCGGCCGACTGTTCGGTTGGCTCCGCGAAACCGGTCGATGGGAGGACACCGCGGTGGTCGTCTGTGCGGATCACGGCGAACTCCACGGCGAACACGACCTCTACGGCCACGAGTTCTCGCTGTACGACCCGCTCGTCAACGTGCCGCTCCTCGTGAAACACCCCAAGCTGGGGACGGGTCGACGCGATGACCTCGTCGAGCTGCTGGATCTGTATCACACGGTGCTCGATGTCCTCGATGTCGACCCGGAGGCGGTCGGCATTCCCGGCGATGACGGTGGTGTCCCGCTGGATCCGACGCGGTCGCTGCTGTCGGAGAAGTACCGGGCGTTCGAGGGGATCGACGCGCCCGATCCCGGCCAGTCGGCAGTGCTCGATCGACGGAAAGACGGTGACGACGCCGATTACGCGTTTATCGAGTACGCCCAGCCGGTCGTCGAACTCACGCAACTCGAGAACAAGGCGAACGCGGCGGGAATCGCCCTGGAGCGGAACTCCCGGTTTTACGCCCGAATGCGTGCGGCGCGGTCGACCGACGCCAAGTACGTCCGGGCCGACCGGATCCCCGACGAGGCGTATCGAATCGACCGCGATCCGGGGGAAACGCGGAACCTGGCGGGCCCCGACTTCGATTCAGGCTGTGACTCGGCGGACGGCTCGTCGGACGCCTCGACTGCCGAGTTGATCGCCGGCGTCGAGGCGGCACTGGCGTCGTTCGAGGAAGCGGCGGGTGGTCGATGGACTGTCGAGGACGCCGACGATTTGACAAGTCTCGGGGAATCAGGTGTCGAGGAGATGGACGAGACGGCCCAACAGCGGCTACGGGACCTGGGATATCTGGAGTGACCGGGCCGACTGGATGTGGGACGATCACCGCAGGTCGCGTTCGGTCTCCCACGCCCGAACGAGGCCGGTCAGGGTTCGGTTGACCGGGACGTCGATCCCGTGTGTCGACGCCCGGTCGCAGACGACGCCGTTTATCGCGTCGATTTCGGTGCGGTTGCCCCGCTTTATGTCCTGCCGCATCGACGAGTGGTTCGCGGCGGTGGCGTCGGCGACCCCTTCGACTGCGGCGGCGGCGGCACTTTCGGAGAGCGACACACCCTCGGCGTGGGCGACACGGGCGGTCTCCCTGGCTGCCTCGCGGGAGAGATCGCTCGCGGGACCGTCCACGAGTTCCCCGTTTTTCACGCGCGCCAGGGCGGTGGGGGCGTTGATCCCGGCGTTGATCGCGAGTTTCTCCCACCGGCGACGCGGCATGTCGGTCGCGACCTGGGTCTCGATGCCTGCGGCGTCGAACGCCTCGCCGGCCCGATCGGCCCACGGGTCCGAACCGCCACCGTAGGCGCCGATCGCGATCGTGCCCACACCGGTGCACTCTACGTGTCCGGGCTCTCGAAGGCGCGCGCCGTAGGTCGCGGTCCCCGAGAGGATCTTCGGGGTGTGACTCTCCACGTCGCCCGAGTCGTCCTCGTCGTCGCCGCCGCGTTCCCCCGCCGAGAGTCGCGCCACAAGAATCTCCTCGGTCAGCCCGTTCTGGAGCGAGCAAACCGCGCCGTACGTCCCGGTGGCGAGCGCCTCGGCCGCGACCCCGGTGTCGTACGCCTTCACGGTGACGACGGCGAGGTCGGCACGCAGTTCGGTCCCCGTGGTCGTCGCGTCCGGATCGGTGTGGACGTCGACGGCGCCGGTGATCGACAACCCCTCCTCGCGGACCGCGGTGACGTGGGGGTCCCGCCCGACCAGCGTGACGTCGTGTACCTGCGCGAGCAGGCCTCCCACGAGGCTTCCGAGGCTGCCCGCGCCGAACACGAGGATCTCCATGGTCGAGTTGCTCCGCCCGACGGCAAAAAATGATCGCGTTCTCCCGGTTTCCGGCGGGTTAGTCTTCTGCCCAGTAATACAGTTCCTCTTTTTGCGCCCCACACGACGGGCAGGTGTCGGGAAGGTCGTCCTCGATCTTGCCCATCTCGCCGCACTCCCAGCAGCGCCACATCACGTACGCCTTCCCGAAGATGTCCCGTGCCTTCGACAGCGGAACCGTCCCCGTCTCCTCCCTCGCGAGCACGTAGAAGCCGTTGTCGTCGAGCCCGCGCACGGTTCCGAGTTCGTTGCCGTCCTCGTCGTATATCTCCTGGCCGATCTCGAGGTTTGCGATTAGTGCCTCTTCATCTTGTGACATGGTAACAACTCTGTTCCAAACCGAGTTAAAACGTGCTGTGTTCTCAGACCGCGGTTGGTCCCCCCTCGCCGGTCCGGATCTGGACGGCGCCCTCGACCGGGAGCACGAACACCTTTCCGTCGCCGGGTTCTCCGGTCGCGGCGGCCTCGTGGATCGCGGTCACGACGTCGTCGACGGGGACGTCAGCGACGACACACTCGATTTTGACCTTCTCGTGGAGATCGACGGTGTACTCCTCGCCGCGCCACTGCCCCGTCTTCGCCGGCTGTGATCCCCGGCCGGAGACTCGGGTCACCGTAAGCGAGGGAGCGCCAGCCTCCGCGAGCGCGCGCTTCACGTCCGAGAGTTTGTCCGGGCGAACGATCGCCATGACGAGCTTGATTCCGTCGTCGGGGGTTCCGTCCGCATCGGTTCCGCCGTCGGTCCTGAGATCCGTGCGGTCGCCGGAGCGAGCCCGCACAGCCCGGCCCCCGTCGGCAGCGAGGTCGGGCTTGCCGAACTCGGGGTAGGTGTCGACGCCGTGTTCGGAGACGTCGAGCCCTTCACGTTCGTGAGCCGGCGACACCCGTGCCTGTCCGACCGCCCTGAACGCGCCGAAGACGACCGCGGTCGCGGTGACCGTCCAGGCCGCGATCACGGTGACGCCGACGACCTGCGAGATCAGCAGGCTCGTCGAAAAGCCGCCGACGTGAACGAACGGGAGCGCGAGCACGCCGAGCGCCCCCGCGGAACCGTGGACCGGAAACACCGCACAGACGTCGTCGATCTTCATGCGATCGGTGACGAACTCGAAGACGAACGGGAGCTGGAGCCCCGCCAGAAGCGCCACGAGCATTGCGCCCCACCAGGTGACGACGTCCGCGATGCCGGTGACACCCACCAAACCCGCGAGCAGCCCGTTTGCGACGTACAGCGTATCGACCTTCCCGGTGAGGTACAGCGCCGCGATCGACGCGCCGATGGCGCCCATCGCCATCCCGACTGTCGTCGCGAGCGCGACCCGCCCCACCACCGCGTAGCCGTCGAGGACGAGTTCGCCCCCCTCGACCGCGAACACGGTGGCGGTGGTGCCGACGTTGAAGCCGTACCAGCCGAACGCGAGCACGAGCGTCCCGAGCACCGCGAACGTCATCGAGTGACCGGGCACCACGTTCGTCGAGCCGTCCTCGGCGTAGCGGTCCAGACGGGGGCCGATCACGTACGCGGCGGTGAGCCCGGCGATGCCGCCCATGCCGTGGACGATCATGCCGCCGGCGAAGTCGTGGAAGCCGAGCGCGTCGAGAAATCCGCCCGCCCACGTAAAGCCCACCACGACCGGGTAGATGATCGCCGCCAGAAGCAGCGTGTACGCGACGTACGCCCGGAGCCTGGCCCGCCCGGCCACAGCCCCCGAGACGATCGTGGCGGCGGTCATCGCGAATACTGCGCCGAACAGCCACTCGTTGATCCAGGCGCCGTCAGCCGCGGACATCACTGCCGTGAGATCACCGGCACCGTAGGATCCGCCGCCGGTGAGTCCGCCGGCGATCGCCTCGATCCCGAACCCCACGAAAAAGTAGGCGACGATGCCGACACTCCAGGTGAGCAGGTTCTTCGTGAGCTGGTTGGCGACGTTTTTCGCCCGCACCTGCCCGGACTCCAGCATCGCGAACCCGGCGTGCATGAAGAAGATCAAAAAGCAGACGAGCGCGACCCACAGCAGGTTGACCCCTTCAGCCAGCACCGCTGGATCGACAGTCACGACGACCCTCCACTCGCAACCACAAATTCTGCATGTTTGTTCATACTATCCTGGATTCCTTGTTCGAACATCGTTCGAATCACGGTTTTCCGTCCGGAATCGGAGATATATAAACGTCCGGTACACGAACAGAAATTTTTGGGTTGGTAATACTACGAACGTCCTATATAAGGACATGTACAATATATATAAGGGTGTATTCTCCCGTTCTATTCGGCAAATGTTGCGAAAGAAGTGGACGAACGTTGGGGGGCCTACCGGAGATTTCAGGGGAAATCCTTCGCGCGCACTCCGTTCTCCGTTAGCTTTTATGACACCACACGTATCCTTGATTCCATATTTTATCCCCATAAATCCCGATTTTTGAGGGCTGATTCGTGAGGACTGGGGAAATATAAAATTTTAATCAAAAATATATAATATCTCTGGGTGCGTGTGGATTGTTGTCATGTCGAACCCAGGCGCGGAGACGTTCGAAGAGATCCCGTTCCCCGAACTCGTGCGGAAATCGGCGCTGGCGATCGCTCAGGGGCAGACGGCGCTGGACCTGAACTCGGTCCGGACGGCCCAGACGCTCGCGGACATGAAACTCGACGCGGGCTCGGTGGTGTTGAGCATCATCGAGGAACTGGACGAGGACGGCAACGTCGTCGACTTCGAGACGGTGACCAACGACACCGAACTCTCCTTGCTCGCGTACGGAATCACGCCGACGTTTTACGAGTTTTCGGAGACGGAGATCGACATGCGATTCTGGGTTCGGTGGTACGACCACACCCGGGAGGTCGATCGGACGTCGACGTACGAACAGTCGATGCGGTCGAGCTACGAGGAGTCTCAAAAGAAGTTCGGCGGGGGTGGCGGCGCCGCGCTGGATCTTGGCGTCTTCAAGATCGGCGGGCGGGCGGGTGGAAGCACCCAGAGCGCCTCGGGGGAGCGCGAGACCGAGATCGCGGTCAAACGCCACAGCGAGTATCAGAGCAAGGTGTACGGCCTCGATGCGAACGCCTCCTGCCGGCTCAAGACGCGCCTCGTGCCAAAAGAAGCGCCGGACCGGGCTGTTCCGACGATCGTTCGGCAGTCGGCATCGGAGTGATCCTCGCTCATGGAACAGTGGCTCTCCAGGCCGCTCGGGGAGGTCGTGGAAGGCGTCTCCAGGGCGGTCGCGGACGGACAGCTCGCGCTCGACGACCACTCCATCGAGGCCACGAGAGCCATCGAGGAGGCCGAGGGGTTGGAGGGGGCGGTCGACCCGCCGTGGTTCCGGTTTACGGAGGTCGAAGCGGACGTCACGGTCGCGCTCTCGATACACGGCCGGGAGCTTCGCGATCGACACCGCCGTCGACGCGTCGGGAACGACGAGGCCGACGAGGAGCCGGCGGCCGATCGAAAGCGCGGCTACCGGGAGTTCCTCGCTGCGGCGCCGTACGGGCCACACCTTTCCTCGAGATACGACTACGACGTGAACGCCACGAGTCGGGTTCGGTTCCGGATCGCCCCGGTGCCGCCGACGGACGAACGGTGACGACGTGGCGACCATGAACGGGAGCGACGGGAGCGACGGGAGCGACGAATGACCGACCTCGAAACACTCATCCGGTCTCGGTATCCCTCGGTCGACGTTGACAAGCTCGATAGGCGCGAACAGTACGAACTGGCCGGCGCAGTCCGGAACCAGCAGCGCCTCGTGGAGTCGATCCAGGACCGGCTGGTGGACGTCGAAATCGAACGGGACATGCTGTCGACGAAAGTCGACCGACTCGTGGAGCTGCGTCGGGAGGCCGAGACCGAACGGGACCGGCTCCGCGACCGAATCGAGGAGCTTACGGCAGACATCCCCGCAGTCGAACCCGACAGGGTCGTCACGGCGTTCGCCAACTCGATCGGTGACTTCGAGGAGCTGGAACGGTCGGGATACTCGGTCTCGAATCTGGAAGTGGATCTCAAAGCCAGCCTCGTCCAGCGGGACGACGGGATGGCGCTTCACCTGCCGCGGCTCACAGAGGAGTACAGCGCCGACTCGCTGAGCACGATCCGGTTCGGGGTTCGTCCGACACCCCCGCAACAGGACCTCGAACTGGTTCGAGTCCCCCACGTGGTCGGACGATCCCGCGAGACTGCCCGGCAGCTCCTCGCGGAGGCGGACCTGTCCGTCGGTCGGATCGAGTCGGTGCCGGGCGATCCCGGCGATATGGTCGTCGACCAGTTCCCGAAGTCGGGCGATCTTGCGGACCCTGGGGCCGGCGTCGATGTCGTCGTCACCGAAGCGACGAGCGTCGACGTTCCCTCCTGTCTCGGACTGCGATTGGCGGAGGCGAGAACCGCGCTCGCTGAGGCAGGGCTGTCGGTCGGGGAGATCGAACGCGTTCCAGCTGACGCCCCGGACGGAACCGTGGTCGAGCAGCATCCGCCGCCAACGGACGACACAGATCGTGGCGCTGCCGTCGATCTCGTCCTCGCTGAAACCGAAAAAGAGGACGAGGAAGAGCGGGAGGAGCGAGAGGAACGAGAGGCAAAAGAGCGGGAGGAACGCGGTGAACCGGTTCGAACCGTTCCGGGTATCGGCCCGACCTACGCCGAGCGCCTCCAGCGGGAGGGAATCGAAACCGTCCCCGAACTCGTCAGGCTCGATCCGGCACGCGTCGCGTCGATCACCGAAGCGGGGGAAGGTCGCGTCCGGCGCTGGCTCGAGGAACTCGACGCCGTGAACGAGGACGATGGACGTGGGAACGATGGACGTGGGAACGATGGACGTGGGAACGATAGACGAAGGGACGATGGACGTTGAGTATCCGGACGACGGGAGCACACGGACCTACGTCGTCGCCTTCGACCCGGGTAGCCCTCGGGACGAGATCCGGTCTGCGATGACGGCGATGGTTGGCGAGGACGGGACCATCCTCTTGACTGCCGGGAACGGTATCGTCCTCCGTTGTGCCCGGGACCTCGCCGAATTTCGGGAGCGTTCCGCCGTTTTGCACGTCGGAGAAGTGAGTGTCTCGCCGATCCAGCCGATCAGGAAGCGTCGGTCTCGATAGGAGTAACACCCGTCGCCGGTGGGCGTACCCCTGCTTATATTTTGAGCTCTTCGACGCTTTTGGCGTCGTCCCGCTCGCGGAACACCTGCCCCTCGAAGAGCGTCACCATCGCGTCGTCGTGTTGCCACGCCTTCGGCGGGAGTCCCGCCTTCCGGGCGACGCGGTCGAGGTACTCTTCGGCGCTCCAGCCGTGTTTCACCGGCAGCGTCGGGAACAGCGAGCCGTGATTTTCGCCCCGGTCGATGGCCGCCCCGTGGGTCCCCAGTTCGATGTCGGCGAGTGGGTCGTCCGTCAGCACCGTCGTGCAGACGACACATACCGATACGCGCAGGTTGTCCAGTTCCTTCGATCCGACCTCCGAGCCCGCGGAGTCATCCGAGGCGGCCTTGATCGCCGCCTCGACGATCGCGTGCCCGAGCTGGTCGCCGGTTCGGAACGCGCCGGCACACCCGCGGAGCCGGCCCCGCCCTCGGGTCGACTCCAGCCTGACGAACGCGCCGGTGCGCTGGTAGAACGCTTCGCGCATGCTCCCGGGCTGTTCCCGCTGTCCGTGAAGAACGAACGATTCGACGGCTTCGCGCGCGAGTTCGACCGCTCGATCCCCGTCCTCGTAGGATAGCCGAACGGCCTGCGCCTCTGACATACACATCCACAAGGCCGGGTGGAACTTGAACTTTCCTTTCATTACTGACTATTGATTCTGTCCCGGAGAGATTTGTCCTCCACGTTCGGACCGAACCCTTAATCGGGTCGGGCCCGTAGGGAAAAATGGCAGAGGGAGCCCGATCCCCGTGGCCGGTGACGCCGGCCATGAGGAAAGTCCCCCCACCGGCCGGACGGGCGACCGGGCGCAAGCCCGGAGTCGGAGACGGCTGGCTCTGGAACAGAAACGGGACCCCCCGATCCGACCGATGAGGTGCGTCGGCCGCATTCGCGGTCGGCGGCGTCTGCGGTTTCCCGCGGACGCGCGAACTGACCCGCAAGGGAAGGGAGTTGACCCACCGAGGGCCGAGGGGCGGTACGCCGCCCCGCTGTACGCGGAATCTCCCGCGTGCCGACGATCGGGAACGGATGGAACGGCGAATCCTCGCCGGTGCAAGCCCGCGCCACCCGGCGGCATCGCCGCCGGACAGGTAGTCCGGCCACGGCGCGGGCGCTCAGCCGAATGTCGGGACGAACAGAAGGGGGCTTACTCCCCTCAGCCACTATTCATTTCACCCACTGACGTCGAACCGTGACGGCTCGGCCGCCGGGTTCGTCGCCGTCGACAGCGACACCGCAACCGTGATCGCGAGCCCCAGCCCCATCAATCCGAGCGCGACGTCCCAGCCGCCATACGTCCGGGCGAACAATGTGAGATCGGCGCCGAAAAGCGAAACCGTCCGGGCCGGAACCAGCACGTGCGTGACGTAGACGGCCTGCGGAACGAGGATCCCCGCAAGCATTCCGGTTCCGGTCGTCCGGTCCCAGTACAACGCCGCAAGCACCGGAAGTGTCAGGAGCGCGAACCCCGAGAATGCGGTGTCGCCGACCTCGATGAGGGTCCCCGGCCGGGTCAGGCTGGCGAAGAACGCCGCGGTCGCAAAGACGGCGACCCCGGCTCGCCCGAGCCACGCCTCCCCCCGTTCACTCACGTCTCTGTCCACGAGCGGCCGGTACAGGTCCCGCGTAAAATACGACGACCCGGACAGAAGCATCGAGTCCGAGGAGGACATCATCGCCGCGATCGCGCCGGCGATCACCAGCGCCGCGAACCACTCCGGGGTGAACTCGTTGAGCACGACCGGCACAACGTTCGCGCCCTCGGGGACTGCGACCCCCAGTCCGGCGGCCCACGTGCCCAGCATGAACGCCGGAACGAACAGGAGGAGCACGAGCACCGGCCACAGTGTGAACGACCGCTTCAGCACGCGGTCGCTTTCGGCGACGAAGAATCGCTGATTGATCTGGGGGAACATAGTGACGCCGAACGCGATCGTGACCGCAGCGGAGATGATGAACTGCGGGGTGTACACCCCCCCGCCCATTGCGAGGAACTCAGGATGGGAGGCGGCGACGGCGTCGGTTGCCGCACCCAGGCCGCCGGCCGCAGACAGCACCCACAGCACGGCGATCCACACCATCGACAGCATGAACAGCCCCTGGAGGGTGTCGGTCCAGGCGACGCCGCGGAGGCCGGCGAGGACGACGTACAGGATCATGAACGCGGTGATGAGCGCCGCCCCGCCCCAGTATGGGACCGCGCCGTCGGTGAGTCCCACCAGCGCCTCGCCGGCACCCATCTGCTGGAGCATCACGTACGGGAACAGCCAAAAGAGGCTGACGCCGGCGACGGTCGCGCGCAGGCGCCGGGAGCCGAACCGGTCCCCGAGCATCTCCCCCAGGGTGACGTAGCCGTGACGCTGCCCGACGAGCCACTGTTTGTAGCCCACGAGGTACCACAGGATCGCGAAGATAATCCCGTCCATCACGCCCATCACGAGGATCCACTCGGGTCCGGCGGCGTACGCGAGGTTCGGGCCGCCAAAGAAGGTAAACGCCGAAAGCAGCGTCGCGAACGTGGTGAAAAGCAACACCAGCGTCCCGAGCGACCGCGAGGCGAGAAAGTAGTCCTCTGCGGTCGTCTCGGAGACGTAGTAGGCGATGAGGCCGATCCCGAGCGCCACAAACAGGTAGCCGACGACGATCGCGAACTGCAGGTCCCCGCCGATCACGGCGTCTCACCGCTCCGGTCCGGATCGATCCCCATCTCGCGATCCCACGCGCGCCTGGTGAACGCATAGAAGACGACCGCCGCGAGGGCCATCCATCCGATGTGCCACCACAGCCAGATCGGCAGCCCCGCGACGACGGTCGCGTTGCCCCACAGGAACCACGGTACCGCAAAGACGACTAGCAGCAGGAACGCGAGCGCCCACAGGACGGTTTCGGTTCGGGGCATCGGTTGTTGTTGGAACCAGTGGACGCCGAGACAGTTGTCCGTTTCGTCTTCGGCGGTTCGGGGTTCCGCCGTCGAAATATCAGCGCTGAGACCGCGACGACAGGTATATGCGGCGACCGTTCGTAGTATTCTGCCGGTGACACTGCAATCGTGTGGCCCGGCCGTGATGGCCGGGACTGCCGCGGCGATTCACACCGCGACAGCCACACTATCATCACATCACCCACATTCACACCGCCTCGCGCGCCGAGGGGGACACATCCATGAACGACACAGCAAAATATCTCATTCACGCGACCATCGCCGCCGACGGCGTCGTCGAACGTTCCGACGTTGTCGGCGCGGTATTCGGCCAGACCGAGGGGCTACTCGGCGAGGAGCTGGACCTCCGGGAGCTCCAGCAGGCCTCGAAGGTCGGTCGCATCGACGTACAGATCGAATCGGAGAACGGCCAGTCGTTCGGCGAGGTGACGATCGCCTCCAGCCTGAACAAGGCGGAGACGGCGATCCTGGCGGCCTCGCTCGAGACGATCACCCGTGTGGGCCCGTGCCACGCCCACATCGAAGTGACGGACATCGAGGACGTCCGTGCGGCCAAGCGCCGGGCGGTCGTCGACCGGGCCAAGGAACTGCTCGCGGAGGGGTTCGACGAGTCGATCATCACAAGCGAGGAGATCCTCGCGGAGGTCCGCGAGTCTGCCCGGATCGACGACATCGACGAATACGAGGGGCTGCCTGCCGGTCCCCGCGTCCACGACTCCGACGCCGTCATCGTCGTCGAGGGGCGGGCCGACGTCGGGCGGCTGCTCCAGTGTGGCATCAAAAACGCAATCGCGGTCGAGGGGACCAACGTCCCGGACGTGATCGCCGACCTCACCGAAGAGCGGACAGTGACGGCGTTTCTGGACGGCGACCGCGGCGGCGAGCTCATCCTCCAGGAGCTCGCCCAGATCGGCAGCGTCGACTACGTGACGTTCGCGCCGGCGGGCCGCTCCGTCGAGGAACTCGACCGGACGGAGGTCATGGACGCCCTCCGGGCGAAGGTGCCGTACGCCCAGATCGCCGACGAACCCAACGCCCGGCTCTCACTGCAGGGGGACGGCACGGACCCTCTGTCGGGGTCGCGGGTTCCGACTGACCCGGCGGCCCCTGAACCGACCGACGAGGGAGAAACCGATGAGGAAACGGACGAGGCGGTCGAAACCGCCGAATTCGATGTCGAAACCGTTGACGAAGTCGCCCCGGCGGTGGAGCCTGACCCGGCAGAACCCGACGTCACGGAATTGGACGTCGAGACCCCCGAGGAAGGCGAAGAACCGGTAGCTGACGGCGAAGAACCGGTAGCTGACGGGGAACCCGAGACGACCGAAGCAGCGCCCACCGAGTCCGACGAGGAGGTGTCCGAAGACGGACCCCGAACGCTCCGGAGCCACGTCGAGGAGGTCATCGCGGAATCGACGGGGCTCGCTAGATTGCTCGATGCGGAGTTCGAACTCCTCGAGGAAATCGACGGCGACGACGCGTTCGACGCTGTCGAACGCCGGGAGACGGCGCCACACGCGATGGTCGTCGACGGGGAGGCGACCCAGCGACTCCTCGACGTGGCGGCCCAGCGCGGCGTCGACCAGCTCGTGGCCCGATCGGCCGGCGACTACGTCAAAAAGCCGATCGGGACGCGGGTGTTGACTGCGGATCAGTTGCTCGTGGAAGCGTGAACTGCTCCGGGGTCAAGTGGTTCGAGAGACTTCGTCTCTCGTCATCACGGAAGACTGTGTCTTCCGTACGACCCCGGAGCTTCTTCCCGTGGATTGGTCGGACACACCCGACACACCCTCGGTTTGATAGCCTTCAACGGTGTGGTGGGTCACGGTCGGGCCGTTCACAGGCCCCGATGCCTGCTGTCGCAACTCCCACTTTCGAACCTGTGGGAGTGTGTTGAGAGCAGGCACATTTCTGTCTTCTTGCTTTCTCAGCCACTTCTGCGCGACACTCACACCAGCGCCACGGTCGGCGTGGTCTTGATGCTCGCACTCACGGCATTTGAACCGTTTCTTGTGGCGGTTCCCCCGTTCTGTGTGTCCACAGACAGGACACCGTTGACTGGTGTACTCAGGGTCAACATCGTCTGACGGAATACCCTGCCATGCCGCCTTGTACGTGATATAGTCGCGCAGTTTGGCGAACGGCAGTGAATGGAGTCGCCGGTTCAGTCGAGTCCCGTACTCAATGTCGTCTCTCATGTCTTTGAGGTCTTCAAAGACAATCACGGGACTGTTGAACTGCTGAATCCACTCGACTACGCGCCGTGAAACCGTGTGTAGCTGGTCGTGAACGAACCGTTGCTCCTTGTCGCAGAACACGTCGTTGAACGCAGTCTGTCCGGCTTCCTGCATCCGCTTCCGCATCGTGAAGTAGCGGTGGCGTTGTTCCTTGATTTCCGGGTAGTCGAGAACAATTGAGTCTTCGATTCCGTGTTCAGTCA
This sequence comes from Halalkaliarchaeum desulfuricum, assembly GCF_002952775.1. Lineage (NCBI taxonomy): Archaea > Methanobacteriati > Methanobacteriota > Halobacteria > Halobacteriales > Haloferacaceae > Halalkaliarchaeum > Halalkaliarchaeum desulfuricum. The sequence goes on along the minus strand of NZ_CP025066.1, from coordinate 3,281,108 downwards.
GTGCCGCCAGTGCAACACAGTCTTCGTTAATATCGACGCCAACGACCGTTTCTGCCGCTGCTTTTGTACCTACTTCAGCAGTTTCGTTGGTGACGGTGACGTGCAATTCTTCGCGTCCGTTTCGGACAAGTGCCTCGGCAGTGCCAACGTGCCAGTGATCGTCTTTCATCGCCTGTGTGAGCAGGTCGAACTGATCTGTCGTGCCGCGAAGCTCGCCTTTGACGTGTTTGTACGGTTTTGCACTGATACGGAACCGAATCGTTTCGTCTTCGAGAAAGAGGTTGTAGCCTTCGCCGTAGTTCATCCGCAAGGGGAACGTCTCGTGTTTGTACCACGGACGACCCCAGTCGTCGTTGTCGTAGTAGTTGTTGAGTGCGTCAAAGGCTTTGTCGATGATGCGTTGTGCGGTGTTTTGAACAAGGTCTGCGTTCTGCTCAACAACGTCTTCTATCTCGTTCCAGTCCCATCCATCGTAGTTGAGGCGTAGCACCTCGTTGAACACGCGACGACATTCCAAGCGGGCATCGTGAAGCAGGCTCTCGTTGCCACTCTGCATATCCAGCGGGAACACGAGTGTCTTCGTGAGAGCCTGTATCTGTGTCATTCTTGGTCGTTTACCCAGTCTTGAACGAGTTCACGCACGACTTCTGACTTTGGACGTTCAGCGTCGATGCACTTCTTCGAGAACTCCTTGTACAAATCGTCCTCGAAGTCTACGGTGAGGCGTTTGGTCATCTCTACATCATATACTTAGATGCGGATATACTTAAGTTTTTACCATGACTCTAGCCGGTATGGGCGAAACACGGTCAAATCACACAGTATACAATATCAACTACCATTTTGTGTGGTGTCGTCAATCGAAGATTGACTGCTTGCAAATCGGAGATTTGCAATGTCCAAAGTATCGCCACCCGGTGCTTGATAAGATAGAACAGTCGCTAGAAGTAGCGTTCAGAGACGTGTGTGACGAGTACGGCTACGAGATATTATCATTACATATCTCAGCCGACCACGTACATCTGTTTCTTTCAGCACATCCAAAACATTCCCCGAGTGAAATTGCACGAAAAGTCAAGAGCATCACAGCTAGAGAGATGTGGCAGCAACACGAATCTCTTTTGGAAAACTACTTCTGGGGTGGCGGATTCTGGGAAGAATCGTACTACATTGGAACGGCTGGTGAGGTATCTAGCCAGACGATTGAACAGTATATCGAACGTACTGAACACGTCTAATGGAGCTTACGGCATTCACCCTCGGGGTCAAGTCGTTCGAGAATCGGAGATTCTCGTGATCCCGAAAATCTCTGATTTTCGGACGACCCCGAGGCACTCTGCCTGCTTTCTCTGTAGATCGCTTTTCCGTTCCGTAACGTATATGCCGTCCAGCCGGCGTACGTTGAAGTGCGTGTCCGGGTTGGGGTAGTGGTTATCCTTCAGCCTTGTGGAGGCTGAGACGCGGGTTCGATTCTCGCACCCGGACCTTCTGACGACGAACGAATGTGAGGAGTCGAAGGTCCCACTTGAAGAGAATCGGGCCTTGGAAGAGGCAGCCCGCGCAGTTGAGCGCAGCGAAGCGAGGCCGACCGTCTGGCTCCGGTTCGATTCTCGCACCCGGACTTTCTGAGGAACGAAGTGACGAAGAAAGCCGGAAGGCGAGATAGCACCCTGCCAGTCGCAGCGGCCGAGCGAAGCGAGGCCGACCGTCTGGCTCCGGTTCGATTCTCGCACCCGGACTTTCTGAGGAACGAAGTGACGAAGAAAGCCGGAAGGCGAGATCGAATCAGGGAGAGCGCAGTCTTCCGAGCGAACCGAGGAAGGAAGCGATCGACTGTGGTTCGATTCTCGCACCCGGACCTTCTGACGACGACCGGAGGGAGGAGACGAACCAGTTTCAACCGGGTGCATACTGGTATATAGCTGGCAGTTCATCTCCCATACATGTCGGATCAACAACCGTCCGGAACACTTCAGTCGCTGTACACCAACCGGATCGGGACGGCCAGAACGGACGACGAAATCTTCGGATACTGGCTGTTCTTACTGGGCGTCATCGCCGGCCTGCTCGGCGTAGTCGTCTTCGCCTTCACGGACGCCCAGACGATGTCACGTGGGATCGGGTACGCGCTGGCGGCGCTCGCACCGCCGTTGATCATGCTCGGCGCGGTGATACGGTTCCCGCTGCGACGCACGGCGATGTGGCTCGCCGTCGTCGGCGGGCTGCTTTCGGTGGTCGCGGTCGTCTGGTTCCTGTCGGTGTTTCCCGACGGGTGGCCGCGTGCGACCGGGCGAGCCGACATCATCGGCGTGTACGCGGTCGGGTTGATCGTCATCGGGCTCGCCGGCACCGTCGTTCCGCTGTGGACCGACCCGGTGTACGACGAGCACGCGCAACTCACCGAGACGACGGAACGACAGCGGCAGGAACTCGAGATGTCCTCGGCACGGGCCGAGGAGTCGACGTCCCGCGCCGAGGAACTCGAGGGCGATCTCGCGGCTGGACAGGAGGAACTGGCGGAGATCGAGGAGAAACTCTCACAACGGGAGGCAGAGATCGAGGCCCTGCACAGTTCGAGCGCCAGGTTCGAACTGTTCGAGGATCGGGGCGGAAAGCACCGCTGGCGGCTGCGGCACCGCAACGGAAACGTGATCGCCGCTGCGGGCCAGGGATACAGCTCCCGCCAGAAGTGCCAGCAGGGAATGCACAGCGTGATGCGGAACGCGCTCGGCGCGGGCGTCCTGCGGCTCGAGTCCGAGGCCGTCGAAACGACGACCGAGGACGGCGAGCCGGTGCCCGAAGACGCCGACGAACCCGACATCGCGGTTCCCAGCGTCGAGGAGGACCTCGAGAGCGCGGCCACCTACGAGGTGTTCGAAGACGAGGGCGGTCGATGGCGCTGGCGGCTCAGACACGAGAACGGCAACATCATCGCCGACTCGGGGGAGGGATACGCCTCCAAGTCGAACGCCCGGCGGGCGATGCGAAACGTTCGCGATCACGTCTCGGCAGCGGATTACCTCGACATCGACCCGGCGGCGTTCGAGGTGTACCGCGACCGGGCCGGCCAGTACCGCTGGCGGCTCCTCCACGAGAACGGGAACATCCTCGCCGACTCCGGTCAGGGATACACCCGACGCAGTGACGCCCGAAACGGGCTCGAAAGCGTCCGGACAAACGTCAACGAGGCACCGATCCTCGACCCGGGTACCGAACCGGAGGAGGAAACGAACACCGACGCTGTCTTCGAGGTGTACGAGGACAAAGGCGGCGAGTGGCGCTGGCGGCTGCGACACCAGAACGGCAACATCATCGCCGACTCGGGGGAAGGGTACGCCTCCCGGTCCGGCTGCATCGAGGCTGTCGATCGCATCCGCGAGTACGCCCCCGAAGCGGACATCCTCGACGTCGAACGCGCCGCGTTCGAGGTGTACGAGGACGCCGCTGGCGAGTGGCGCTGGCGGCTGCGGCACCGGAACGGCAATATCATCGCCGATTCGGGCGAGGGGTACGCCTCACGATCCGGCTGCATCGAGGCGGTCGAACGGGTGAAGCGACACGCGCCCGGCGCCGGCGACGAGGAAGTCGAAGCGTAACGCCGGAAATAGCGTCACGCTCGGTCCCTGGCCCCTGCGTCACTTCGACGGGTTACTGGCGTCGAACGGTGCCGGAATGTTCTCCCCGTCGAATGGGCTGACGGACCCGCCCGACCGGATGACGTCGAACGCGGTCATCAGGTCGGTCCGGGAGATGAGACCGACCAGGGTTCCCTCCTCGTCGACGACTGGCAGCCGGCCGACGCCGTTCTCCTGCATCGTTCGTAGGGCGGTCAACGCATCTTCGTTGGGTTGAATCGTCGTCACGTCGGTCGACATGACGTCCTCGATCCGGTAGGCGTCGCGTTCGACCTCCTTGACGTCGCTTGCGTCGTCGAGAGTCACGACACCGACGAGTTCCCCGCCGCGGACGACCGGATAGCCGGTGTGACGCTCCCGGAACATGCGTTCGAAGAGTTCTGCGACGGTTTCGGTTTCCGTCACCGTCTTGAGTTCGCTCCTGGGCGTCATCACGTCGCGGACACAGACGCCCTCGAAGGTGGCCTTGAGGAGGGTCTGCTGGGCCTCCCCGGAGGCGGCGATGTAGATGAAGAACGCGAGCAGGATCAAGATCACGTTGAACGCGAACAGTCCGAGCAGTCCGAGCACGAACGCGAAGATCTTCCCCACCTCGGCGGCCATCTGGGTCGCCTGCGCGTGTGGGCGCTTGCGCGCCAGCAGCGCACGGAGCACCCGACCGCCGTCCATCGGGAAGCCCGGAAGCATGTTGAAAACCGCGAGCACGACGTTGAGCAGCGCCAGATAGCCCAGCACGAACGCCACGCCGTCCAGTCCCGACGGCGTCAACAGGAACCCGACGTACGAGACGACGCCGACGGCGACGCTGACCACCGGGCCGGCGATGGCGATCCAGAACTCGTGTTTCCAGTCCTCGGGGAACTCCGTGAAGCTCGCGAGCCCGCCCAGGAGCCACAGCGTGATCGAGTCGATCTCGTAGCCGTACCGCATCGCCACCAGCGAGTGGCCGAACTCGTGGAGCAACACGCCGACGAACAGCCCGATCGCGGCGACCAGCCCGAGCACCCACTGGGTCATCCCGTTTTCGAGTTGGGCGACGTCGATGTCCGCCGCGAACAACTCGTTGAGCGCCTCCGCAATCAGACCGATGTCCGCGCCGATAATGTACGCGAAAATAGGGAGAATGATGAGAAACGTCCAGTTGAGCCTGACGGGAATGCCGAACGCGCTCCCGATGTGAATACCGCGCATAGTGGGACTTCGATCCGACGAACCTTAAAAGCGTGCCGGTACCCGGATTTTTGGTCGTCGGGGACCAGTAGTCGGTATGAACGACACATCCGCCCGAAACGTCGATCCGGTCGTCAAGCGCGCAGCCGACGTGACCGACGAACCTGTCGACGCCGCCGACGGTCTCGCCAAGGGCGTCCTGATCGACGAGTCCGACGGGGCACCGAACTTCGCGATCCGGCGGTTCACGCTCGCCCCCGGCGCAGAAGTGCCGAAACACACAAACGAGGTCGAGCACGAACAGTACGTCCTCGAAGGCGAGTACACCGTCGGCATCGGCGAGGGAGCCGACACGGAGAAGTACGTCGTCTCGGCGGGCGACGCCCTGTTGATCCCCGCGGGAACCGTCCACTGGTACCGAAACGACGGCGACGAGGAGGGGGCGTTCCTGTGTGCGGTTCCGAACGGCGACGACGCGATCGAACTGGTCGAATAATGGGCTGGAGCGTCGAAGATGTCCCGGACCAGACAGGCCGACGGATCGTGATCACGGGCGCAAACAGCGGGATCGGGTTCGAGGCGGCGTCGGTGCTCGCACGCGAGGGCGCCCGGGTCGTGATGGCGTGCCGGAGCCTCGACCGGGGCGAAGCTGCAGCCGAGGAGATCCGGGAGGCGGCGGGCGACGTCGACCTCGCGGTCCGACGGCTCGATCTCGCCGATCTCGAGTCGGTGAGGTCGTTCCCGAACCGGCTGGCGCCCGACGACCGCCCGATCGACGTCCTGGTGAACAACGCCGGAATCATGGGAATCCCGAGACACGAGACCGATGAGGGATTCGAGCAACAGTTCGGCGTCAACCACCTCGGCCACTTCGCGCTCACGGGGGTGCTCTGTTCGGACCTCGCCGACAAGGCTCGGGTGGTTACCGTCTCCAGCGGCATGCACGAACGGGGCGAGATTGACTTTGAGGACCTCCACGGGGAGAAGTCGTACGGCAAGTGGGACGCGTACGCGCAGTCGAAGCTCGCGAATCTGCTGTTCGCCTACGAACTGGACCGGCGGGCGGAGGACGCTGATACCAGCATAACAAGCGTCGGCGTTCACCCGGGGTACGCCGACACCAGCCTGCAGTCGCGGGGCCCGGAGCTGGCCGGCTCTCCGGTTCGGAAAGCGATGATGCGCGTCGCGAACGCGATCTTCGCCCAGCCGGCCGCGGACGGTGCGTTGCCGACGCTGTACGCTGCGACAGCACCCGACGTCGAGGGGGGAGAGTACTACGGCCCGGGCGGCCTTTTAAACATGCGGGGGCCGCCCGAACGACAGCAATCCTCCGAGCGGTCGTACGACCGGGAAACCGCCCGTCGGTTGTGGGAGCTTTCCGAGGAACTCACCGGCGTCCAGTTCGATCTCGAGTGAGAGCGCGGCCGAGGCTATCCTCGCCGGATGCCGACGTCCCGTTTCATCTCTTTTTTGACCTCTCTCGCTTTCTCGGCGGCGTCGCTGCCCATCCAGAGACCGGCGCCGTCCGTTCTCGTCATAGTTCCCCTTTCGTGCTCGGCGTGTCGCTCCGTCGCTCGTCGATCCGGGTGGCGTCGTCGAGCGCCCGCGCCAGGCATTTAAATAGCGCCTCGATCTCGTGGTGGGCGTTCTCCCCATCGACGCCCGCGTGGACGGTGAGTCCGGCGTTCACGGCGAGCGACTCGCCGAAGTGACGGGCCATGTCGCTGGTGAACCCGCCGACCTGCTCCTGGGAGAACGCGCCCTCGAAGTACCACCGCGGGCGACCGGAGACGTCGACGACGACGCTCGCGACCGCCTCGTCCAGTGGGACCCGGCGGTCGGCGTACCGGACGATGCCCCGCTTGTCGCCAAGCGCCTCCGCGAACGCCTCCCCGAGTGCGATGGCGACGTCCTCGACGGTGTGATGGTCGTCGACCGCGAGGTCGCCGTCACACCGGACGGTCAGATCGAACAGCCCGTGTTTCGAAAACGACGCCAGCATGTGATCGAAAAACCCCACGCCGGTGTCGATCTCGCTTTCGCCGTCGCCGTCGACGACGAGGGTCACCTCCACGTCAGTCTCGGCCGTCTCCCGAGAGACGGCGGCGCGTCGCTCGCTCATGGAGGCCCCGACGCTCCCTGGCGGTAAAATACCACCTTTTCATCGAGACTGGCCCTCCTCGGACTCTCCAACGATGGCTGACGCCGTCACGGAGACGTTGCCTTTCTCTTCGACGGCGACTGCGAGCCGTCGTTCGAGCGATACCGCTTCCGACTCGAACTCCCCCTCGCCGGGGACGGCGCGGCCGATCGCGGTGCTGTCATCGAACTCGTATGTACCGGGTCGGAGACAGCCGTCGTCGAAACCGTCCAGCACAGTGTACTCGCCGATCAGCTCCTCGCCGGGTTCCAGTTCGATGGGGCCGTGGGCAGTGATGATCTCCAGTCCCTCCCGACAGACCGGACGCCAGCATCCGTCGACCGGTTCGTCGGGAACGGGCGTTCGATCGACGTCCGCACACAGTACGTACCGGTCCAGATCGATTCCCGTATAAAAAAGGAGCAGTTCCCTGTCGTCCGCTCGACGGCGCCCCCGGATCGCGGTGAACGGCCCCGGGATCCCCTGCATCACGCCGGGGCGCAACAGCAGCGGCGCGTCGGTGCGATTCGCAAACGTCAACGTCAGTTGGGCGGGGCCGTCGTCACCGAACGAACGACGGACCTCCGCGTCGAACGAGACGTCGAGCGAGGGGTCGCCGACGCCAGGGATCCGTCCGACGCAGCCGGCACTCCCGATGCCGGATCCGGCCGCACCGAGCGAGACGAGGAGGGCTCGACGGTTCATATCGGATGTCGGGTCGACTCCGGTAAATGCTTTGTCGGGGCGGAAACCGCTCACCCGGGCAGCGGACAGAGGCTCGCGGTGAACACCACGGTCTCGTCGGTGTCGTTTCGAGCGCCGTGATCGACGCCGCGTTCGTGGAGGACGACGCCGGGGGCCGCGACCGACTCCTTCTCTTCGCCCTGGAGGACGGTGACGGCCCCCTCGAGCACGTGGAAGACGTTGGTGCTGTCGGCGTGTTCGTGGGGTTCGAGCTCCGCGCCGGCCCCCAGCGCGAACGCCTTCACGAGCACGTCGTCGGTGACGACGAGTTCGGCGGTTTCGACCTCGCCCTCGTCGGGGTCGAGATCGGCGAGCGCGGATGCGTATCTGTCGAGGGACATGGTGTGGTGATCGCGCTCCGACGGTTTATAAGTGATCACCGGTCGACTGTCGCGATCAGGTTCCGGCCCACTGCCGCGATCAGATCCCCGTCGAGTACCGCAAGATTCCGGCGACGCCGCCGAAGGCGTCCAGCAACTGTTCGCCCTTTTCGAAATCGGTGGAGATGAACTTGGTTTCGGTGCCGCGCTGTTCGGCGATCGCCATCAGGTGCTCGATGACGTCCTCGCGCTCCTGGACCTCGGCGGGTTCACCACACTCGCTGCACTCGTGGTCGGGCGTCGAGTGGCGGCTGTCGACCACCTCGTACTCCTCGTGGCCGTTCGGACACTCGTAGACGACGACGTCCGATCGGAGGTCCTCGGAGATCAACAGCCGGTCGACCGATCCCATTATCAGGTTCCGGCGGGTCTGCTCGAACCCGTAGGTCGCCTCCTCGCCGGTGTTGAGGTTCTCGAAGAACTCCTCCATCTGGTGTTTGTCCTTGACGACCTCCTGATCGGCAAGCGCCTCGTCGGCGGCGTCGACGAGGTCGTGGAGGCCGGACTCGTCGGTGTAGGCGACGTCGAACTTCCCGAGCACCTTGTCCTGGATCTCGTGGTGGAGGTAGTCGCCGTCGAGGAACTCGTCTTTCGTGGGGGAGGGACCGCCGACGAGGATCCCGTCGAGGTCGTGACGCTCCGGAACGAACAGCTCGTTGGCCATCTCGGCGACCTCCTGATAGAAGTTGTCGATCGCCTCCAGGCGCAGGCGGGCGAACCGCTGGGCGGACTGGCCACCCTTGCGCTGCTTTCCGGGGACCAGCGAGGAGGCGGACTTGACCGGCTCGACGCGCTTGCCTTTCAGCCAGCCGACGTTGGCCTCCCGGCGGTCGAGCACGATCAGCCCGAACAGCCCCTTGTCCATCAGCATCTCCTCGAGCGGTCCCGTCAGGAAGTCGGAGTCGCAGTGGTAGCGGAACGACTGGACCGGCTCTGGGGGCGACTCCAGCGTCCGGGTCACCATCTCCGTGCGTCCGCCGCCGCTGTCGACCGCGCCCGAGAAAATCACCATCCCGTTGTCCGGCGGATAGGTGTCGTAGTAGCGCAGGCGGTCCTTGATGCTGGTGAGCGCGTCCTGGACGTTCGTCCGGGTCTGCTTGGATTTGATGTTTGCCGCCTCACTGTGCTCCTGGGTGACGTGGGCGACGACGTCGGCGATCTGCCGATCTTCGGGGATGTAGATGGTGACGAGCTGGGTGCCCGATCCCTCGTACTCCTGGAGCTCTTCGATGACCTTGCGGAACTCGTACTTCCGCCGGTCTTCGCCGGGCTCCTCTACGTCGGTGCTCATTACCAGGTATTCGCCGGGCTGACGGTAAGTATGCTTTGACACCCGGCGAAGAGTGAAACGGCGGGGGAGGGAGGAGAGCTACCGATGACGCTCGATGACGCGTTTTGCCGCCTGCGCCTTCTCTTTCCAGCCGTAGCCGGCCTCGTAGACGTGGCGCTTGCTCTCGACGAGTTCCTCCGGCGACGACTCCTCGAACCCGCCGCGGTCCCACGCCCCGGAGGTCCGGAGCCACTCGATCACGTTCTCCTTCGTCTCGGCCCACGAGAGCCCGACCATCTCGTACCAGGCGATCATCGCGAAGACGGCGTTGTCGTGACACCCGGGCACGGAGCCGTGTTCGTAGATCGTTCGCAGCGGCTCCCGGTCCGGTTCGGAAACCTGCTCTTTGTACTCGGCGGCCGTGAGCAGCCGCAACTCGCCGTCGTCCTCGACGACGCGCCCCTCGCGACGGAGCACGCCCAGGGCGGCCTTGTACAGCCCGCTCCACTCGCCGTGGACCACCTCGCGCAGGTCGGCCTCCGAAAGCGGCGCCGCGTCCGGATCCGACAGAACGGCGATCAGGTCGGTGTACGCCTTCTCGATCGCGCTCCAGTCGGCGCCCTCGAACGAGCAGCCCTGCTGGTGGAGGCTGTTCGTGGTCCGGCAGCCCGGGCACGGATACTGGAAGCGCGGCACGCTTGGCCCCTGCGAAGGCAACGAATATAGGTTCCGCGGTTCCTCGTTCCGTCCGAATGAGTCCGTTTTCAGAATTCGAAGTCGTTCCGGCCGTCGACGTCTCCGGCGGCGAGGTCGTCCAGCTCGTCCAGGGCGAGCGCGGCACCGAAAAGCGGTACGGCGATCCCACCGAGGCCGCCCGCCGGTGGATCGATGCCGGCGCGCGAACGCTCCATCTCGTCGATCTCGACGGCGCGTTCGAGGGCGAGCGCGTCAACGCCGACGCGTTCGCGGAGATCATCGAGGCGGTCGACGTCGACCTCCAGCTCGGTGGGGGGATCCGGACCGCCGCCGACGCCAGGGAGTTGCTCGATCTGGGGGTCGATCGGGTGATCCTCGGAACTGCCGCGGTCGAGAACCCCGACATCGTCGAAGAGATCTCGGAGACACATCCCGGTCGCGTGATGGTGAGCCTCGACGCGAAAGGGGAGGAAGTCGTTGTCGCCGGCTGGACGGAGTCGACGGGGCTGGACCCCGCCGAGGCCGCAAAGCGCTACGAGGCGCTCGGGGCCGGCGCGGTCCTGTTTACCGACGTCGACGTCGAGGGACAGCTCGAGGGGGTAAACGCGGAGCTGGTCTCCCGGGTTGCAGGCGCAGTCGAGATCCCGGTGGTCGCAAGCGGCGGGGTCGCGAGCGTCGACGACGTCCGTACCTTAAAGGAGGCGGGGGCGGCTGCCGTCGTCGTCGGCACCGCACTCTACGAGGGGGCGTTCACGCTCGAGGAAGCGATGGCTGCTGTCCGATAGATCGGTACCCGATCGTTCGTTTCCCCGACCGTCTCGAGAACAGTGGGCAGTCACGTTCTCACGAGAGGTGTGCCGTCACGTCCGTCGAGGAGACCATCCCCACGTAGTCGTCGTCGACGACCGGGAGGTGTTTGATCCCGTAGGTCGTCATCATCGCCGCCACCTCTTCCATGTAGAGGTCCGGCGTCACCGTCTCCACGTCAGTGGTCATCACGTCCGAGACCGCGAGCTGCGTGATGTCTTCACCCTGCGCGACCGCGGCGATGATGTCCGAACTGCTCACGATCGACCGCGGCGAGGTCCGCACGACCAGCGCGTTGATCTCGCGGTCGTGCATCTTCTCTGCGGCTTCGGGGACGGAGGCGTCCGGTGCGATGGTTTCCAGCGGTGTCGACATTACCTCTCTGACGCGCGTTCTGTTCTGGCTGTTCATACCACCATCCAGGGAATCCTCCGGTATCGGTGTTTCCTTTGCTGCCGTTTTGACGGCGACCCCAGCGCGATCACCTCGCCGCCGCGTTCCCATTGCCGTCCTACTCCTTTTCGACGGGAACACACTCGGCAGAACAACTAATAAATGTGTTATATCCTGGATTATCCTCCCTTACTTTCGTGTGGAGTGTTACCACCCATATATCTGTGTCTCCCGAATATGGGCATTACAGACCCTGAAAGATTTTTATTCTAAACCGAGTAAATTCTCCACCAAACTTATCCCTCTCCGAGACGTACGATTAATCGACATGGCAATAGACACAGTCCTCCTGGCCATCGGGCCGGACGAAGCCGACCGTATCGACCGACTGACCGAAGAGACGATCGAACTCGCGGAACCGAACGACGCCACCGTCGTGATCGCCCACGTCCTGGATCAGGACGCCTACGACGAGCTCGCCGTGAAACTCGGATTCGATCCGGACAACGGCGAGGTGTTCCCCACCGACGTGGTTCGCCGCCACTCGCTGATCCGGGAGCTCACTGACGAACTGGAGGCGGCTGGGATAGACGTCGAGATCCGGGGTGCGGTGGGCGACCGGGGCGACCAGATCGTGCGGCTCGCCAGCGAGGTCGGCGCCGACAGCGTCGTCGTCGGCGGCCGGCGCCGTTCGCCGACCGGCAAGGCGGTGTTCGGGAGCGTCGCACAGGAAGTGATGCTCTCCTCGCCGTGCCCGGTGACGTTCGTCCGCAACGACACCCTGTGAGATCTCTTTTCTTCTGGCGTCGCCGGCTCCCTTCGAACGCATCGACGTGAAACGTCCTTCTTAAGTCACATCGGCTGCCTCCTTTTGGTGATGGCCTACTACGTGGGCGTCGACCTGGGAGCGACGAACGTCAGGGCCGTCGTCGGTGACGACGACGCGACAGTCCTCGGCTCCGCCGAGGGTCCCACGCCGCAAGGTCCGTCCGGGATCGCAGTCACGGAGGCAGTGCTCGACCTGGTCAGGGAGGCGTGTGCCGAGGCGGGTGTGGAACCTTCGTCGGCGGTCGCGGCCGGGATCGGCTCGATCGGGCCGCTGGATCTGGCGGCCGGCGCCGTCGAGAACCCGGCGAACCTGCCGGACGCGATCGGCCGGATTCCGCTTACCGGTCCCCTGTCGACCCTGCTCGACACCGACCAGGTGTACCTCCACAACGACACGAACGCCGGCGTCATCGGCGAGCGGTTCCACTCCGACCGGAACCCCGACGACATGGTGTATCTGACCATCTCCTCCGGGATCGGGGCGGGCGTGTGCGTCGACGGCGAGGTGCTCGACGGCTGGGACGGCAACGCCGGCGAGGTCGGCCACATGACCATCGATCCCACCGGATTCATGACCTGCGGCTGCGGGAAGGACGGCCACTGGGAAGCCTACTGCTCGGGTAACAACATTCCCCGGTACGCCCGCCGACTCCACGCCGAGGACCCGATCGAGACGGCGCTGGAGGTCGAAAACCCCGAGTTTTCGGCGGCGGACGTGTTCGCTCACGCCGGGGACGACGAGTTCGCCGACCACGTGCTCAACCAGTTCTCCCACTGGAACACGATGGGCGTCGCGAACGTCATCCACGCGTACGCGCCGCTGGTGATTTCGGTCGGCGGCGCGGTCGCGCTCAACAATCCCGACCGCGTGTTCGAGCCGATCCGCGAGCGACTCGAGGAGATGGTGTTCATAAACGTTCCCGAAATCCGCCTCACCGACCTGGGCGACGACGTCGTCGTCGAGGGGGCGCTCGCCAGCGCGCTCACCGGCGGGACGGGTGACCGCTCCCGGCTGTAGCCACGCGGCGGAATCTCGGTCTCACTCGACGTCCTCGCGCAGCGACCGTATCGCCCGTTTCAGCTCCCCCTTCCGCTTCCAGGCGGCGATCCGATCCCCGAACGGTAGCGGCGCGGACAGCTCCACCGCGGAGGTGAACCGCACCCGGGAGCCCTCGTTTTCCGGTTCGACATCGATCCACGTCTCCATCGCCGCGAACGGGCCGGTTTCTCCCTCCTGCGTGTAGTACATCCGCCCGTCGCGGGTTTCGAACCGCAGCGTCATCGAGAGCCCCGGCCCCGTCGCCGTCACCAGGGTCGCCTCGCCGGCCGTCTCCACGCGGTCGACCTCGAAACTCCCCTCGTATTCGACGACCCGTTCGGGGGTGAGATGCCGCTTTATCGACGGCGGCGACTCCCGGACGAACCCCTCGACGGTGACCTCGCGCATGCCCTTCCCTCCGACGAGCGTTCACTTAAGTACAACCCCGCTGACGATAGATATACACGGCATCCGTGCCGATTGGGCCACATGAGCGGAACCTTCGACCGGCTCGGTTACGGGACGTACAAGCTCGAGGACCCCGAAGAGTGTGCGGCGGCTGTCGCCCACGCGATCGACGTCGGCTATCGGCACATCGACACGGCGCAAGGATACGACAACGAGGCGTCCGTCGCCGACGGGATCGAGCGGTCGGGAGTCGACCGCGACGAGCTGTTCGTGGCGACGAAGCTCTCGACGGACAACCTCGGATACGACGACGTCATCGAAACGGCAACGGAGAGCCGCGAGCGGCTGCGTGTCGAGACGATCGATCTGCTGTACGTCCACTGGCCGATCCGGACGTACGACCCCGACGAGACGCTGCCGGCGCTGGATCGACTCGTCGAGGAGGGCGTGATCGAGCACGTCGGCCTCTCGAACTTCCGTCCCGACCAGCTCGAGGCGGCGATCGACCGGCTCGAGAGCTCTGTGTTCGCCCACCAGGTCGAGTGTCATCCGCTGCTCCAGCAGCGGGAACTCAGGGAGATCGCCGTCGAAGACGACCACTGGCTGGTGGCGTACTCCCCGATCGCTCGGAATCGGGTGGCCGAAAACGACACGCTCCGGGAGATCGCCGACGAGTACGACGCCTCGCCCGCCCAGGTGAGTCTGGCGTGGCTGCTCTCGAAGGAGAACGTCGCCCCGATCCCGAAGGCCGCGAGTTTCGATCACATCGAAGAGAACTGGGCGGCCCGGGAACTCGATCTCGACCACGACGCGCTCGCCCGAATCGACGCCATCGAAACCGAAGAGCGGATCGTCGACTTCGAACAGGCGCCCTGGAACGAGGCCGGAAACGTTTAGACCGCTCCGTTGCCTACCGGTAGACATGCCGAACTGTCCGCTCGCAGACGACTGCCCGAGTTTTCAGGAACGAATCCAGGGAATGGGATGCCAGCACTACGGAGATCGCGGGGGCGCCGAGTGGTGCAATCACTACAACATGCCCATCTCCGAGCTGAAACAACAGCCGGTCCAGCCGGGCGAGGAGGTCCTCGTCGAAGTCGACGACATCCACGAGAGCGGCGCCGGCGTCGGTCGGACTGACGACGGGTTCATCGTCCTGATCGACGGACTGTTGCCGGAGGCCAGGGCGAAAGTGCGGATCGATCGGGTGAAGTCGAACCACGCCACTGCAAAGGAGGTCGTCGAACGGCTCCCGCTGGAGTCGGAGGAGGACGACGAGGGCGACGAGGCCGAGGTGGACGACGAGGACGGAGCTGACGACGGAGCTGACGACGGAGAGTCGGCGGACGATGACGAGACGTCGTCCAGCCGGGAGCGGCTCGGGAGCCGGGAGAACTTCTGGGGCGGCTAACGCGACCGCGCAGTTCCCGAGGCGGTGCGGACAGTCGGCACTCTCGGACGGACGACACCTGCTGTTTCGGTTGCCTTTTTTAATACACCCCACAAACCTGCAGGTATGAGTGACGACGCCGGTGACGCCGCGGACGTCGACGTCGACGAGCTGCTCGAGCGGCTCGGATTCGATCCCGACGAGAACATCCTTACCAGGCGGCAGGCCGAAGTGCTTGCGCTCCGGGAGCGAGGGCTCCGACAGGCCGACATCGCGACCCGCCTCGGAACCTCGCGGGCGAACGTCTCCAGCGTCGAGGCCAGCGCCCGGGAGAACGTCAGGAAGGCACACGAGACCGTCAGCTTCGCGGAGGCGCTGACCGCCCCGGTGCAGGTTCGGATCGAAACGGGAACCGACCTGTACGACATCCCGAACCGGGTGTACGACGCCTGCGACGAGGCCGGCGTGAAGGTGAACCGCACCGCGCCGGACCTGATGAAGGCGATCAGCGACGCCGCAGGCGACGCCGTCCAGGGGCGGAAAGTCCGGCGGGAGCTGCTGGTCGGCGTCACGGGAGACGGGTCCGTTCAGGTCCGAACGGAGTGACGTTCGCGTCTACGGTCCACTCCCGGCCGACCACGGCCCGTCCGCGGCGCTTTTAGGCTCCACCTGCGTCTGGATTGGACAATGACCGATTCCGACACCTTCCGAACCGACGGCGGCACCGATCGCGAACTCGTGGCTGCGCTCCGGGCGGCCGACGCCGTCCGGTTCGGCGAGTTCGAACTCTCACACGGAGGCACGAGCGACTACTACGTCGACAAGTACCTCTTCGAGACGGATCCCGACTGTCTGGAGGCAGTCGCGTCGGCGTTTGCGGACCGGCTCGCCGACACCGACGCGACGCTTGCGGGTGTGGCGCTCGGAGCGGTACCGCTGGTCGCGGTGACGGCGACGGAACTCGGTCGCCCGTACGTCATCGTCCGCAAGGAGACCAAGGAATACGGCACCGGCAACCGGATCGAAGGGCGACTCGGCCCCGGAGCGGAGGTGATCGTCATCGAGGACATCGCGACCACCGGCCGGTCGGCGCTTTCTGCGGTCGAAGCGCTCCGGGAGGCCGGCGCGACCGTCGACCGGGTGTTCGTCGTCGTCGACCGAGAGGAGGGGGCGAGCGAACTGCTGGCGGATCACGGGATCGAACTCGAGTCGTTGCTCACCGCGACCGAGCTGCTCGCGGATCGCGACTGATCGATCTCCACGGGTTCAAGCGGGTTCCGCAGTCGAGGGAGTCCTCGACTCGGCGACCGCGAACGTGAGCGTCGAGAGCACACCCAGAAGCGTCCCGGCGGTGAGCGCGATCGCGAGCTCCGAAAGCGTCACAGTGGTGACACCGGGCGCGTCGGGGAGGAAAAAGCCCGAGAGCGCGTACACGACCATCGCTATCGCGATCACGTAAAACGGCGCGTTGAGGTAGCGCCACCGGAACCGCCCCGAGAGATACTCGTCGGTGATCTGGCCGAGGCTGGAGGTGAGTCCTGCCGCGGCGACCCACAGGATCGCGCCGTGGACGAACGCCGCGAATGCGACCGCCAGTGGTGTGTCCTCGATAGCTGTCGAGACGTTCCCCACCGTTTCGTAGCCCTGCACACCCGCCACGACCAGCAGCGCGAGCGCGACCACATAGGTGATGAGCGTCACCCGACCGGCGTACAGCCCCGACCGCACGCGTTCGGCGACCGCGTCGATCGTCGTCTCCAGCCCCAGCCCGCGGAACAGCGAGTACAGGCCCAGCAACGCCGAGATAAGCCCCAACACGACCGCGCCCCCGACGTCGAACTGCCCGGCGATCACCACGAACGGGTAGATCAACAGCAAAATCCCCAGCGGCACGAGCACTGTCCCTCTAGTCTCGGGGTCCGCGAGTACCTGCTTTATCGTGTAGTACATCGATTCGAGGTCCTGCGCCTGCCGGACGACGACCCGGCGGACGCCGTCGATCGGCATCCGCGAGCGGATCACCGGCAGCACCGATTCGTCCTGTGCGCCGTCGGTGATCACGATCGCGTGGACCTCCTCGCCGGTTTCCAGCTCCGCGAGGACCCGGTCGACTTCCCGGCCGACTGCGCGGTTGGCGGCGACGTCTTTTCCCTCGACGCCGGTGACGGCAGCGACTTCGACCTCCTGCTCCTCCCGATGGACCAGCTCGTCATAGAGGTGGACGCCCTGAAACAGGACGTTGACGTCGGAATCCTCCGGATCGACCGTCGCGAGTGCGACGGCTGAACGCTCGACCTCGTCGCGGCCGATCACCGGCGTCTGCAGCCCGGTCTTCCGGCCGAGGTCGTCGTCCAGGTCGACACAGAGGATCAGCAGCATTCACTGACTCATACCACACGACGAGATAAATGTCTTGTACCTCCACCTTTTTTGACGGGGGCCTCGCTCGCTTCGCTCACGGCTTCGCCGTTCGCGTTTTCGAGATTCTCGCTCCGCTCACGGGTCGCTGCGCTCCCCGTTCACGTTTCGAGGCGCTCGTTTCACTCGCGCCTCGCTTCGCTCGAATCTCGCTCCGCTCGCCGCCGGTACTATTGCTCGCACTTTTAACTCTTCCATAAGTATTTCTGCTTGTTTTTCAAAGGAAACTATCGGGTACTGCCGCTTGTCTTCTCGTGGATTCGGGGAGCCAATTAACTCCTCATGGAGTCGATTGATCGTTGACCGCGAGCGACAGCAGGGAGCGAGCGACCGCAGCAAAAGGTGGGCGTTTAGAAGGTGATGACTTCAGCGCCCTCCGAGACGAGTGACCTGATGCTCGGGTGGCCGTCGTGATCGTCGAGACGGACGACGCCCGCGTCGTTTACGGCGTCATCGACGCCAAAGGCCCCGGTACAGAAGTCGCAGGCAGCCGCATTGTCGCGGACTGACTGGTAGAGTTCGTGATAGTCGCTGTCCTCGTCTTCGAGTTCGGGGATCCACTGGGTTCCCGCGCCGTCGAAGATGAGTTCCACGTCGTCACCGTTTTCGGCGAACTCCTTTGCGGTCTCGAGACCGTTCACGAGACGGCCGACGTCGGCGTGTGAATCTGTACCTGCCAGGATAACAACTGCTGTTTTCGACATTGCATTTTCGGATACGCTGTCCCTTGATATATCCCCACGGCGACTGTGTGCAGCGACTGCGCGCTCGAGGTTGCTTTATCCGTGATCGATCCGTATCCTCGCTATCGTGAGTCGAAACGAGGAGTCGACGGAGGAGAAAACAGCCGTGGGGAACGGGGAGACAATCACAGTGTATTCGGACTACGTCTGTCCGTTCTGTTATCTGGGTCGGAAATCACTCGAGAAGTACCGAGAGGAACGGGCCGCGGAACTCGAGATCGACTGGCACCCGTTCGATCTTCGGGCACAAAAGCGGGGTCCCGACGGCGAAATAGACGGCTCTCTCGACGACGGGAAGGACGACGCGTACTACGAGGAGGTCCAACGCAACGTCGACAAACTCCGGGACCGGTACGGCGCAGACGAAATGCTCGACCTCGAGGAGATCCCCGAGGGTATCGACTCTTTCGACGCCCAGGTGGCCTCCCTGTACGTCGCCTCGGAGTATCCTGACCACTGGCTCGCATTCGACGAGGCGATTTTCGTCGCTCTGTGGGTCACCGGTCGCGACGTCGGTACCATCGACGTGCTGGCGGATCTCGCCAAAGAGGTCGGCCTCGATCCCGACGAAATCCGGGCGGCGGTCACGGACGAGACGTATCGGGATCGTCTCCGGGAGGCGTTCGAGGAGGCCCAGCGACACGGCGTCACCGCGGTGCCGACGTTCGCTTCCGGTGAGCACGCCGCCCGGGGGGCAGTCCCGCCCGAACAACTCGAACGACTCGTCGACGGAACCTGAGCCGGACGGGGCATCCCCCGATAAGGGGATGAGGTCGGCACGGCGAAGGCTCGAAGTCGGGCTGCCTACAGCGAGTCGATGTCTTCGAGAATTTCCTCGGCGTGCTCCTCGGGTGAGACGCCCTTGTACGTCAGTACGATTTCACCGCTTTCATCGACGACATACGTGTTCCGGAAGACGCCGTCGAAAGTGTTCCCGAACATGTTCTTCTCGCCGTAGGAGTCGTAGGCTAAAGCGACTTCACCGTCCGGATCGGACAGGAGGTCGAACGGGAGCTCGTACTTCTCGGCGAAGTCGGCGAGGTCCGCCACTGGATCGTCGCTGATCCCCACGACTGCGACGTCTGCGTTGTCGAACGCGTCCCACTCGTCGCGAAAGCCACATGCTTCTGTCGTACAGCCGGGTGTATCCGCCCGGGGATAGAAATACGCGACCGTGTACGCAGCGTCGATTTCCGACAGCGTGACCGGGTCGCCATGCTGGTTTTCGAGGGTAAAATCGGGTGCGTCGTCGTCTGTTTCGAGCATATCTCTACTGGTGCCGGCAGCCGCTTAGGGTGTTCGGTCGGGCGTCACTGCTCCTTCCAAGCGGGCTCTCATGGTCGTCTCGCCCGAGCGGGTCAACGTTTTGGTCGTCCAGCCGATACGAAAACTGTATGAGTAAGAGTAACACGAATGTTGCCGTCGTCGGCGGCGGTCCGGCCGGCCTGAGCGCCGCCCTGTTCGCCCAGAAGAACGGCCTCGAAACCACCGTCTTCGACACCGACGGGACCTGGATGCACAAGGCACACCTGTTCAACTACCTCGGCGTCGGTTCCGTCGACGGGTCGGCGTTTATGGAGACTGCCCGCACGCAGGTCGACAGTTTCGGCGTCGACAGGCGTCAAGGCGAGGAAGTAACCGACGTCGCCGCGTCCGACGACGGGTTCGCCGTCGAAACCGACGAGGGGGAACTCACAGCTGACTACCTGGTGCTCGCGACGGGCGCGAACCGTGACCTGGCTGAGTCGCTCGGCTGCGACTTCGAGGACGGCGTGGTCGACGTCGACGTGACGATGGAGACCAGCGTCGAGAACGCCTACGCGACCGGCGCGATGGTCCGCGCCGAGGAGTGGCAGGCGGTTATCTCTGCCGGCGACGGCGCCGCCGCCGCCTTGAATATCCTCTCAAAGGAGGAGGGCGAGCACTTCCACGACTTCGACGTGCCCGTCGACGCCGAGGCGCTGTTCGGTCCGGGTGAGGAGGAGTGAACCCAGAGCCGTAACGCCCTTCAGTAGGTTTCGACGTCGAGACCGTCTATCCGCTCGAAGTGATCGTTATTCCGGGTGAGGACTGGCTCGTCGTTGAGCAATGCGGTCGCGCCGATGATACAGTCCTCGCGATCGATTTCCTCACCCCGGGATTTGAGTTCTCCCGAAATCTTTCCCGCTTTCCGCATCACCGTCTCGTCGGCGGCCACGGCGTGGCGTGTATCGAGCACGTCGAGAATCTTCCCTCGACGCTCCTCGGGAACCGATACCTGTGGGACTGCCTCGTACAGTTCGAGGGCGGTGATCGAGGCGATCTTTTCGGGACGGTTCTCCTTCTCGACGAGGTCGAGATACGCGAGTGCGTCGGGGTCGTTGTATAGGATGTCGATGATGAACGACGTGTCCTCGATCATTCGTCACTCCGCAGGTCAGATTCGAGACGTTCGCGGCGTTCACGGGAGCGTTCCCGACCTTCTTCGATCGCCGCTTCGAGTTTTTCGGCCTCCTCTTCGGAGAGGATACCGGCCACCTCCTTCCACGAGCGCTCGCCCGCGATCCGCTTTACGACCTCGGAGAACGACTCACCTTCCCGCTTGTGGGCCTTGAGCCGTTCGTAGGCCTCCTCGTCGAGGGAGATCGTTTTGGTCGCCATCTCAATACACAGTTGTGTGTGTACATATAAATATCTGGGGCGAACCTCCGGTGGCGACTGGATCGCGTTCTCCACGTCCGAGCCCGGGTCACACCCGATCTCGCCCGTGCGGAACTCAATCGTACGTGTGGAACGCGACCGCCTGCTCCAGCAGTTCGGCGGGGATTCCCGGCACCTCCTCGGAGCGAACCCACCCCGGTACTCCCGGGTCTCCCCGTCCGCGAACTCCAGCGCCTCCAGCCACCCGTCCTCGCCGTTCCGGACGCCGGTGACGTCCGCATCGATCACATCGATCGGGTGGGTCTCGAGCATGTCGGCGGTCTCTTCGGACCACTCGGGCTCCTCCTCGCGGGTGAGCAGGTCGACGTTATCGGTGAAATTCAGCACGATCGCGGCGACGTGGGCCGCGCTTTCGGAGTGGCCCATCACGTACACCGACTGGTCGACAAACATGTACGCGTCACAGTGCAGACAGTAGTGGAGTCCTCGCCCCGTCCGGGGGAGGGGCGGATCCGGCCGGACGTCGTTCATCCCGGTGGGGAACGCGATTGCAATGCCGCTCTCTTCGAGTGGTCTGTCCCTCGTTCACATTCCGCCGTTGCCGGCCTCTCCGCTCCCGCGAGTCATGATGACCCCGCTCGCGAGCATCAACAGCGCCAGCGCGACCATGCCTGCGTCCCACCCCATTCCGGCGGTGATCCCGCTGCCGCCCATGCCGGTCGTGGCCATCCCGTCGGCTGTCGACATCCCGTCTGCGCCCATCCCCCCGCCGGTGTCCATCACTCCCGCGCCGAGCAGCGCCTGATTCACGAACATCACGAGCGCGTACGCGATCATCAGTGGCCCGCTCGCGTCGCCGAGTCGGTCCGCGTACGTCGTGAGCAGTACCGCCCCGTGGACGAGTACGACGGCCCCCAGAATCAACATCAGCCAGGCGCTCGCGACCATCCTGGAGGCGAGCGACGCGCTCCAGATCGAGTACAGTCCGGACGCAAACGCGATCGCGGCACCGTACAGGCGAGTGTTCGAGACCATACTGGGTGAACGGCTGGATGATATAAAGAGGCCACCCGCGTGTGTTCCCCTGTGACACTGGACACGGAGCGGGTCCGGAAGGTGACATTCGACTCGTACAGCACGCTCGTCGACATCGACGCCGCCGAGTAAGCGCTCGCAGACCGCGTCCCCGACCCGGAGCCGATCTCGAAGCTCTGGCGTTCGCGGTCGCTGGAGTACACGCTCGTCGCGAAATACGCCGGCATGCAGGGGATGTGGGTCGACCGGAAAAACGCCGTGGGAGTCGTTCGACGGCGAACCGGACCTCACGATCGAGTCGTTGCCCGAACTCGGGGTGAAACTCGGTATCTGACCGTCTGCGAGATCGTTCTCCCACATCCGTCCGGCTGGTCTTGCACGTCCGCCGCGAAGCGCCGAAACGGTTAGGGGAATGTTTCACGTTACCTACTCTTATGGCAACGACGGTACGGGCGACAGACTCCGCCGTACAGGTGGAATTCGAGGTCCGGGACCGCGACTGCTTTTTCATCGAGGCGTCCGGCGTCGCGGGCTGCCGGGTCCGGCTCGAACACCTCGTACGACGCTCCGACGGCAAGCTCCTGGAGTACTTCACCGTCGACGGCGCTCCGACGGATCGGGTGCTCTCGCTTGCGGCCGACGCGCCCGGGATCGTCGACGCCAGGCTCGTCAACCGGGGCGTCGACGGCGGGCTGTTCGAGTTCGTCGTCTCGGGGCCGTGCGTCACGACAACGCTGGCGGACTCGGGGGCGATCGCACGCTCGGTCGCCGCCGAGGACGGCGTCGGGCACGTCGTTGCGAGCGTCCCCCCGCACGTCGACGTCCGATCCGTGGTCGAGACGTTCCGCGATCGGCACGCCTGCGTGGATCTCGTCGCCAGGCGCGACGCGGATCGGGAGGTCCCCGTCCGGACGAAAAGCGGCGGGCGGGTGGCGTTGACCGAGAGCCTCACCGAAAAGCAGCAGGAGGTACTCCGGACGGCCTACCTCGGCGGCTACTTCGCGTGGCCACGCAAGAGCACCGCCGAGGAGTGCGCCGAGGCGCTCGGGATCGCCCAGCCGACGTTCAGCCAGCACGTTCGCGTGGCCCAGGAGAAGGTCTTCGATGAGCTGTTCGACGGGACCGACTCCGGGTAGGGACCTATCTTCATAGGAAGCAGGCGTTTGCCCTTGGAGCCCCGATCACTGCGGGAGGGACCCAATAATGCAATCGTATTCGGAGTGGTCCGACGCACAGGAATCGACGACGCTGACCGTAGACGGGCAGGACCTGGAGGTCGCCTACTACGAGGCCGGCACGGGGAACGGCGACCCAGTGGTCTTCCTGCACGGGATTCCGACCAATTCGTACCTGTGGCGGCACGCAGTCTCGACCGTCGCGGAAGAACATCACGTGGTCGCCCCGGACATGATCGGATACGGTAACTCCTCGAAGTTCGACGGGTTCGATCGGTCGCTACGGGCCCAGGAGATCGCGATCGACGGACTGCTGGCCGATCTCGGGTTCGACACCGTCTCTCTCGTCGGTCACGACCTCGGCGGCGGCGTGTTCCTCCGGTACGCCTGCCACGAACCGGACACAGTCGAGCGGCTCGTCCTCTCGAACTCCGTCGCCTACGACTCGTGGCCGATTCAGACGATCACCGACCTCGGACTTCCCGAATCCGCCCGCCAGAACAGCCCCGAGGAGATCCAGGGCATGCTCGACGGGTTGTTCCGACAGACACTGTGGGGAGACGACCCCGACGAGGCGTTCGTCGAGGGGATGAAAGCCCCCTGGAACTCCGAGGACGGAGTGACTTCGCTCGTCCGGAACGCGATTGCGACGAACACGAATCACACTACCGAGGTCGACCCCCGAAACGTCACCGCCGACACGCTGCTGCTGTGGGGTCTCGAGGACGAGTTCCAGCCGGTCGAGTGGGCCGAACGGCTCGAGCGCGACATCCCGCAGTGTGAACTCGTCGGGCTCGACGAGGCCAACCACTGGGTCCCCGAGGACCGACCGGATGCGTTCGTCGACCACCTCCGCACGTTCCTGAGCTGAACGGGGCCCGTCAGTCTGTCACCGGCTAGTTCACGGCGGCACGACCACGGCCCGCCCCTCGATTTCGCGATGTTCGAGCTGCTCTGCGACGGTGTTGATCTCCTCGAGGTCGTACCGCGAGGTGTGGAGTTCGACCTCGCCGTGATCGACCAGCGCGACGAGCTCTTGCAGCTCCGCGTACTTCCCCACGAGCGTTCCCCGGAAGGAGAACTCCCCGTTCACGAGCGCCTGGGCGGGCTCGTGGACGTGACCGCCGTACCCGATCACGTGGTGGTCGCCGCCCGCGGCGACGACGTCGGGAGCGTAGCCGGTCGTTTCGTCCGCGCCGACGAAGTCGAGCACCTGCGCTGCTCCCGTCCCGTCGGTCAGTGACTCGATCACGTCCGGCACGTCTTCGTTCTCCGGGTTGATGGTGTGGTGGGCCCCGAGGTCGCCTGCGAGTTCCAGTGCCTCCGTTTTGAGATCCACCGCAGTGATCGTGGCGGCGCTCATCGCGTTCAGACACTGGAGGCCGATGTGCCCCAGCCCCCCGACGCCGATGACGACCGCGTGATCGCCCGGATTCAACTCTCCGACGGCCTTCTTGACTGCGTGGTAGGCCGTGATCCCGGCGTCGGCGTGGGGGGCGATGTCGGTGGGGTCGACGCCCTCCGGAAGGGGAATGACGGCACGCTCATTCGTGAGCAGGTACTCGGCGAAGCCGCCGTCGGTGGTGAGTCCGTTGAACGCGCTGTTCTCGCAGTACATGTCCTCCCCGAGCCGACAGGGCCGACACGTCCCGCAGGTCTGTACCGGGTGACAGATTACGGGATCACCCTCCGAAACCAGTTCTACCTCGTCACCGACCGCGGCGACGACGCCCGCATTCTCGTGTCCCAGTGTCAGCGGGAGCTCCTGGGGGACGTACTCGGTCCACATGCCTTCGATAATGTGGTTGTCGGTCTGGCACCATCCCGCGCCCTCGACCTCGACGACGACATCGTCGGGATCTGTCGGCTCGGGTCTGTCCACCTCGTCGATGCTGAGCGCCTCGCTCATGTCGTCGGTGTACTCGTGGAGTCTGGCAGCCTGCATGGTTCACGATAACATACCACGGGACTAAAGCGTAAGTGACGTGCCTATGATCATCGGTAGAAGTAATATTGTGGTATGTTACCACGGTACGGTTGCCATGTACACACACGATGGCGAGGACGTGTTCGTGATCGACAACCACGTCCACCTCTGGGACGCGACCGAGGAGAACATCACACACGAGGGGGGCGAACAGTTCATCCAGTGCTTTTACGACTACCACACGGCGTTCACGCCCGAGGAGGAGCAGTGGGACATGGAGACGTATCGAAAGTACGGGAAAGAACGGATGGTCGAGGACCTGTTTCGCGACGGCTACGTCGACATGGCGATCTTCCAGTCGACCTATCTCACAGAGTTTTACGACGACGGATTCAACACGACCGACCAGAACGCCGAACTCGCCGAGGAGTATCCCGAGCGGTTCATCCTGAACGGTAGTTTCGATCCGCGGGACGGGGAGGAAGGGAAAGCGCACCTCAGACGACTCAAAGAGGAGTACGACATCCCGGGTGTCAAGCTGTACACGGCGGAGTGGCGGGGTGACTCGAAGGGATGGCGGCTCGACAGCGAGGAGGCGTTCGAGTTCCTCCAGCTGTGTGCCGACCTCGGGATCGAGAACATCAACGCCCACAAGGGACCGACGATCCGTCCGCTCAACAAGGACGCTTTCGATGTCGGCGACATCGACGACGCCGCGACATCGTTCCCGGAGCTCAACTTCATCGTGAACCACGTCGGCCTCCCACGACTCGACGACTTCTGCTGGATCGCCGCCCAGGAGCCGAACGTCTACGGCGGGCTCGCGGTTGCCGCGCCGATGGCGCAGAACCGCCCGCGGAAGTTCGGCGAAATCATGGGCGAACTCCTCTACTGGCTGGGCGAGGATCGGATCCTGTTCGGCTCCGACTACGCGCTTTGGGAGCCCGACTGGCTGATTCCGACGGTGATGGAGGCGGAACTCACCCCCGAACAGCGCGACGAGTACGGGATCGAACTCACGACCGAGGTCAAAAAGAAGTTCATGGGAGAGAACGCGGCCGAGCTGTACGACATCGACATCGAAGAGAAGAAAGCCCAGTTCGAGGACGACCAGATCAGCCGGGAATTCGATCTCGGTGGACAGTACGAAGGGTCGGCGGCCGACTGACGATGTCCGGTACGCACTCGGCCGAAACGGGCACGGAACCGACGGTGCCGGACCGCGACGCCATACGGGAGCGCCTCCGGCGTGTCGACGATCCCGAACTCGACCGGTCGATCGTCGAACTGGAGTACGTCGAGGAGATCCGGATCGACGACGGGGAGGTGGCGGTCTGCTTTGTCTTGCCGACGGCCTGGTGTTCGCCCGCGTTCGCGTGGATGATGGCGACCGGGATCCGCGATGAGGTGGGCTCGTTACCCAACGTGACGGACGTGACTGTCGAACTTCGGGACCACATGCACGCCGCGGAGATCACCGAGGGCGTCAACGACCGGAGGTCGTTCGTGGAGACGTTTCCGGCCGCCGAGGACGACGTCGCGGAGGTCCGCAGAAAGCTCGACGAGAAGGCCCGGCTCGCCCGGCAGCACGCCGCCGTCGAGGCGCTGCTGGACGCCGGAATCGCGCCGGGACAGATCGTCGACCTCACTCTCGACCATCTCGATCGGGGTTCCGATACGGTCGGCACCGCCGTGTCGCTGCGTGGCGGCGCCGTGTTCGCCGTGATCGACGACGAACCGCTGGCCGATTACCTGGAGAAAGCGCGCGAGACGGGGATCGTCACGTCGACGGACGACTGCCTGTTCGCCGATCCCGACGGCGAACCGATCGATCCGGAGGAGTTCGACGTCGTTCACTCGCGGGCCCGTGCCGCCGGCGTGAACGTGACTGGACAGGGGAGCGTCTGCGCCGCACTCCACGAGTCTCGCCACAGGCGGGGCGACGACAAGTAGGGGAATACAGGTTGACGAGACGGTCGGCGCCCACGCGGTGTTCGCAATCGCCGACCCGGCCTCAGTCGCTCTCCTCTTCCGGGGCCGGCGCCCCGTCGGATACGATCTCGACGCGTTTCACCTCGAGGTCGCCGTCGATTTCGACGTGACAGGCGTCACCGTCGGCGAGAAAGGTCACCTGGACTAGCCAGGGATCCCGGGATCGTACCGTAACACCCTCGCCGCCGACGTACTGGCCGATCTCCCAGAGCCGCCGATCCGAGAACGACGCCTCCCGGCGTCGGTGGAACCCCTGGACGTCCGGGTGTCGGTAGGCGATCGAGCCGAACGACATTACAGCCCGTCGACCGCAGACGGTACAGCCGTACTCTGCGACTGCGTCGAAGGGGATCCGGTCATCGATCTCGGTCTGCACGCGGGGATCGACCGTTCCGCCGCACTCCGGACAGATCCCGTCTATTGCCTGCTCGATCTGGGCGATCGACCACTGTTCGAAGGCGTCCAGGAGCTCCGTCGGGCTGCGGTTGCGGACGACCGTCGGTGGGACGTGCACGCGGAGAATGGACTCGCCACAGGCGTCGCAGTCGATCAAAAAGCGCTCTTCGGCGTATTCGCCCCGGAGGCGGGACTCGCCGCAAGCGTAGCACGCGCCGTCGACGTCGAACGGTTCGACCGTCGGGCTCTCGGTGTAGGTCCCCGCTGCGACCGCCCGGGCGAGCCGCCTGCCCGCGGCGGTGAGGTCGTAGCCGTCTCCCGTTTTCGTGACGAAATGCGGGACGAGCTTTTTGAGGTGGTAGTTGAACTGGGCGCTGTCGTCCAGGTCGATCCGGTCGTAGAGGGCCGAAAACTGGACAGGCGTGTCCGGGGCCTCCTCGTGGAGGGCACTCACGATCGAAAGCCGGGTCTCGTTACCCAGCGAGGAGAACACCGCTGCGGGGTCGAGGGGGTCACCGACGCCTGCGTCCGGTGAGTTACTGTCCTCCGCCATGTCCGGTGATGGGGACACAGAGTGATAATTGTTCTCTGTAGACCAAGAGGCTGAGCGCCGGGAGGTGGACGAGGATCCGATAGTGTATTCGTTTCCGGAACTCCTTCAATACGGTCTCGACCGTCTCCCCCTCAGTTCGGCGGATAGAAAAACGTCAGTTTCACCATGAAATACACTTATTTCGGTCGACGGTGGAGCTGATCGTATCGATGTCCTCCCGCCCAGTATCGGACCTTCATCGCGAACATGCGTTCGTGATCGTCGGCGTGCTCCTCGTCCTCGTCGGTGTGTTCGTGGTGCCGGCGCTCGACATCAGTCAGCCGCGGTACGGCTTCGATGCCGTGGCGATCGACGACCCCGAGATCGAGGAACACGACTGGAGCGTCGAGGAGTTCACCGACCTGTCGTCGTCTGACCAGGATCGGGTCCGTACGATGGTCCACGAGGGAATGTACTACTCGTATGGCGACGACGAACCGTTCCATTTCGACGTCGTGATTTATCAGGGCGAGGCGTATCGGATCGAACTGGTCGAGTTCGCCGAGCAGGCGCTGTTCCCGACGATCCTCACTGTACCGCTCGGTGCACTCGGCGTGCTCTTCGTTCTGTACGGGCTCGGCCGACTGTACTGGCGCGACGGTGGCGCGTGAGCGAGGGGATGTCAAACGTCTCCGGTGAAGTAACGCTCCTTTGTTCCCTGATCCGGTGTGCGGTGTCGTGGGGAATCAGCCACACTGAGACGAGCGTTTGAGTCTTCCCAACCGCTTTATTAGTCCCACCGTTCGTAGCGTCCATGCCCTCCAACACGCGACGTGGCTTCCTCGGCGGAAGCGCCCTCACGTTGACCGCGCTGGCTGGACTGCTCGAACCCCACAGAACAGTTCCGTTCGACGTCGACGAGTCGTCACCCGAGTCCGATCCGACTGACCTGCTGGAACCGTTGCCGTCGGCGGATGTCGTCGACGCCGAGTACCGGACGGTCGTCGTGCAGACGGTCGACGTCGATGCCGACGACGCCGCCGACGTCGACGCGTCGGATCTCCCACACGAGACGCGTGTGGCGATCGATGCGCTGGACGTCTCTCCGGGGAAGTTGACGCATCTCGTTTCCGTTTTTCCCGGGAGCTATCGACGCCGTTTGGGCGTCGCCGCGGGCGAGTTCGACACGCTGGTCGACGACCCGGACGAGGAGGTGAACGACTGGGCGGTCGCTGACGCGGACGACGTCGCGATTGCGGCGGTCGAGGGACACGCGGCGTTCGCCGGCGGCGAGACTACAGACGATCGGCTGGAGGCCGCGGTCGCGATGGCCCGGGCGGCAACCGGCGAGGCGGACCGGTTCCTCGAAGATAACGACGAGGCCGAGACGACGATCGACGCGTTCGGCGACTACGGGACGATCCTTTTCGTTCCCGACCCGGGTGGAACTGGCTATCCGCTCACTGCATCCGGCCGGTTGCGGGCCCTCGGTGGTGGATTCGAGGCGCACCCGTTCGACCTCGAGGGCACCGCAGAACACGAGTACCTCCTGTTCCCGGTCGACGGTGTCGACCTCGAGGAGGAGGCGATACGACGGATCATCGGCGACGTTGATCCCGGTCACGTCGTCGAATCCGACATCACTCGACCGGGCGGCGCCGTCCGGGTGAATGCAGTTGTGGAGGCGCCGCCAGAGCGCGATCGCGACGCCGCTCCCGACGCCCGGGTTCGGACATCTTTCGACCGGGAGTCGACGACTCTCACGTTCGAACACGCCGACGGTGATGCCGTCCCGGCGACGGAACTGGAGTTGTGGGTCGACGGAGAGCGCGTCGACGAGCAACCCGAAGACGAACTCGACGCGTTCGAAGCCGGCGATACTCTCTCCGTCACAACGGGTCCGGTCGGAACTGCCGTGCTCCGGTGGTTCGACGAGGAGCGCAACGTCCAGTACGTGTACGCCTCGGAAACCGTCGACCGGGAGGCGTTCGAACTCGAGCACGACTTCGAGGATCGGCTCGTCGAGATCAGTTACGTCGGGGTGCAGGACGCCGATCCGGCGAAGCTTGCAGTGACACACCGGAGTGACGACGGGATCCGGCGGATCGACGAGCCGTTCGCCGATGCAGGAGAACAGATCGCCGCCGGCGACACCTTCGCCGTCGAGGACGTCGGCGTGGAGGAGAGGGTAACACTCGAGGTCGACGTCCCGTCGGTGCCGGGCGTTCACCGTCGGCCCCTGGGACGATTGCGTGTGTCACCACCGCGGATCCACCTCCACAACCACCCCGAAGAGGGAATGATCGCTCGCTACCGCGACGAACTCGAGCGGGACGCCGAGGAGTTCCGGCTGCTGGTCGACGGGGAGCCGGCAGACGTCCAGTTTGCAGACGAAGTCGACACCCTCGCCCGCGGGGAGATGGTCCCACTCGGGGAGTTCCCCGTCGGTAGCCACCTGACTGTCGAGTGGCACGAACCCGACGACACTGTCGTCGTCGCCGACACCGTCGTCACGCCTCGCGTCCGTGCCTCGATGGAGTACGACGAAAACGAGGGAACCGTCAGGATCGAACACAGCGACGGCGAGGCGATTCCCGCCGACGATCTCGAACTCCGGATCGACATGGAACCGGCGGACATCCAGCCCGCAGACGAGTTCGAGGAGTTCTCCTCGGGTGACGCGTTCACCGTCGAGGTGCCGGCGATGGCGAGGGTCGAACTGGTGTGGATCCATCCCGAACGGGAACACCGACTCGGCGGGACGACGACTGCCCGCGACGCCATCGAAGCCACCTACGACCCCGAAAGCGAGAGGATGACGCTCACCTACCGCGGCGCACAGCCCGTCGACCCGGAACGGATCCACGTTCGCCATCGCGGTCCGTCCGCACGCGGTACCGACTCGGAGACCGTTTTCGCGGAGGAATACGAGGAATTGACGTCCGACGACGCAGTCGATATCGACGCGGAGATCGGGGACCGCATCACTGTTTCCGTCCGTGTCGAGTCCGAGAAGGCCACCACGATGCGGACGGTAGCACACTTCGCGACCGAACCCAGGCGCGGGTTCACGTTCCGGGAGGCGGACGGCGAGGTCACCGCAGTGTACACGGATCGCGTCGTTCGCGACGCAGACGAGTTCCGGTTGCTGGTCGACGGTAATCCTGCGGACGTCCAGCCCGACGACGTCCACGACGAACTGGAGCGCGAGGCGACGATCGAACTCGGGACGTTCCCCGGCGGAACGACCCTCAGCGCGGAGTGGACCGCACCCGACAAGTCGCGCGAGGTCGGCGAACACGTGATTGCCCCGGAGGTGTCGTTCGAGGCGGAGTACGACTCCGAGAGCGAAGAGATAACCGTCATCCACACCGGCGGCGATCCGATCGACGCGGGCTACCTGTCGGTCGTCGCACCGCCGGGGATTCCTCAACCGATCCCGTGGGACCGGGCGAGCGACGCCGACCAGGTTGCCGAGGGTGACGAGGCGACCTTTGAGGTGGAGGCGTCGGAGGAGGACCCGCGGTCGGATTCATCACCGGCGCCGGATTCCGATTCGACATCGGACGCCGAACCACTGCGGGAGATCATCGTCCTGTTCCGAAACTCGCGTGTCCTCTACCGGGAGGAACTGGCTTCGAACGGGTGACGGGACGGTCGTCACGACGGTCGGACACCCGGACGATCGGAGCCCAGCAGATCGATCGATTCTGGACGGGCTCTCAGATCCCATCGCCGTCGGAAAGCCCCGTGCCGGTGATCTTGAACGTCGTCGACTCGCCGGCAGCCATCGATCGGTGTTTCTCCAGGGTGGCCCGGCGGTTGCCGCCGCGGAACCGATCCAGCCGGAGGATCACGCCAGTCCAGTGATCCAGCGTGTGACCGCCCAGCGGTTTCGCCCGGTCGCTGTCGGGATCCGTGAACACCTGGTTGGTGATCACGACGGCGAGGTCGTGTTTGCGCGCAAGCGACAGCAGGTGGGTTACCTGCCGGGCGACAGCCCGGAGCGACTCCCCGGCGTCCTCGTCGGCCTCGAGGGTACGTTCGAGCCGGTAGAAGCCGGTCGCGCTGTCGAGGACGATCAGCTCCAGGTCGGGCGCGAGGTCCTCGGCGTCCCGGACGGCCTGTTTCTGCTGTTCGAAGTCGTACGCGTCCGAAATAACGAGCCGTCCCGCGACCTCCTCCAGTGACTCCTCGACGTGTGGCCGGTCGATTCGGGCCTCGAGTAGCTGGTGAAACCGGTCGACCGAGAGCCCTTCAGTGTCCACATAACACACCCGTCCCCCCTCGGCAGCGACCTCGACGGACGCGGAAAGCACGAGGTTCGTCTTCCCGGCGGCGGGCGGTCCGTACACTTGCGTGACGGTGCCGCGTTCGAGGCCGCCGCCCAGCAGGTCGTCGATCGCCGAACAGCCGACCGGGAGGGGATCGCTCACGGGGGGACGTTCGACGCCACCCGATAAAAAGTGCCGCGTTCGCGTCCCCGGTTCCGAGACCCGCAGCATGAAGGGCCGGGGGACCCCAGGGGGTGGTATGACGGAGCTTTCGGAGGCCGTCGTCGGCGACGCACGGACCAGTTCGTTCGCGTGGGAGTTGCTCGAGGACCTCACAGACGTGGGAAACCGGATGGCCGGCCAGGACGGCGAGCGTCGGGGCGCGGAACTCGTTCGTGAGACGTTCGACTCGGCAGGTCTCGACGACCCCGAGATCGTGGAGTTCGAGATTCCGGGGTGGTGGCGGGGCGAGTCCACCCTGCGGATCTCCGGCCCTCTCGAGCGCACCCACGAGGAGAGCCACGAGGTGATCGCACTGCCCGGAACACCCGCCGACACAGTCTCGGGTCCTCTCGTCGATGTCGGCACGGGATCGTACGACGACTTTGCCGACGCGGAAGGGGAGCTGCAGGGCGCGATCGTGATGGCCTCCAGCGAGAGCCCGTCGTCGTCGGATCGGTGGATCCACCGGATGGAGAAGTACGTCAACGCCGCCGATCGGGGTGCAGCAGGGTTCGTGTTCCGGAACCACATCGAGGGTGCGCTCCCGCCGACCGGCGAGATCGGCTACCACGAACGGCCGGGGCCGATCCCTGCCGTTGGCGTCTCGGCTGAGGTCGGCGATCGGCTCGCTCGCCTCGCGGCCGATCACGACGGCAGGAACGGCGACGGCGGAAACGACGAGGGCGGGAACGACGACGGCGGAAACGACGCGCCAGTCGTCGAACTCGACGTCGACTGCCGGAACGAGCCGTCGACCTCCAGGAACGTCCGGGCGACGATCGGTCCGGCCGAGGCCGATCGGGAGGTGCTGGTAACGGCCCACGTCGACGGCCACGACATCAGCGACGGCGCCAACGACAACGCCGCCGGCTGTGCGGCGGTCGCCGGGATCGGTCGGCTGCTCGCCCGCGCCGCCGACGACCTCGACTGCCGGGTCAGACTCGCGACGTTCGGGGCCGAGGAGATCGGGCTGTGGGGGGCGTACCACTGTGCGGAGACGCTCCCGAAGGAGGGGATCAAATGCGTCGTCAATCTCGACGGCGCCTGCAACTCTCGGAACCTTCGGGTGGGGACGAACGGCTTCGCGACGATCGGCGACGTCTTCGAGTCGGTCACCGACGACTACGACGCGCCGCTTTCGACTGGCGATACGATCTCCCCACACGGCGACCAGTGGGCGTTCGTTCAGGAGGGAATCCCCGCGGTGATGGTTTCGACCACCTCCGAGCAGTCCGGTCGCGGCTGGGGCCACACCCATGCCGACACGCTGGACAAACTGGATCCCCGGGATCTCACGGAAGTGGTGACGCTAGTGACGGAGGCCGTTTACCGGCTTGCAGACGACGACGTCGAACCGACACACACGACCTCACAGCGGATTCGGGAGAAGATGGACGACGGCTACATTCAGGAACTCGAGGTCGGCGGTCGGCTCCCGGACGACTGGGACTGAGAGCGATCAGCGCAGATTCTCACAGCATCCGGTGTATGGGATGATAGATATGGTGAATTCGGTATGAAACACTCGGAGCGTGAGTTCAGCAAGCTTGCGGCCGGCATTTTTCGTTGGCAGGGGCGAATATTCGTTGTAGTCCATACGTAGTGACCGCCGACAGTCGAGGGAGTTCTCGTTCGGTTCGTCGACGTCTGCGAGACACGGATCACACGTTCAGCATGTCCGGGTCGTATCGGATCTATTTCGATCCTAACGGGCTGGACTTTCTCTTCGAGTTGTTATAATTGTGACTAATGCGTACAATTACGCCGTTCCTACTCCGATTGTCGTTATATGGATGACGAACTAATCCACGAGGAGAAGGGCCCGCGCAAACGACGCCGGATTGCATCGTTCTTTCAGCGACTCGCCCACCGATTGAGACGCGGCGAGAAGGTTCCGATCGACGAGGAGCAGAACGTGGCCGTCAATGTGCCGGAGGAATCGGAACTGGGGGTCACACTCGAACGCGAAGGGGGAAACGTCTCCCTGGATCTCGAACTCGAATGGGCGGAAGCGAGCGGCGATGTCGAGACGGACGTCGTCGCAAGCAAGGCCCGCTTCGAAGTCTACGAGGACACCGCTGGCGATTATCGCTGGCGGCTCGTCCACCAGAACGGAAACATCATCGCCGACGGCAGCCAGGGATACGCCTCGAAGCAGAAAGCAAAACAGGGACTCGAGAGCGTGAGGAAGAACGCGTCCGGCGCTTATATCGTCGACCAGTCGAAAGACGAGGAAGCGCCGGAGGAGGGGGGGGAGCAACGCGACGTTCGAACTGTACGAGGACAGCGAAGGGAAGTGGCGCTGGCGGCTCCGTCACGACAACGGAAACATCATCGCCGACAGCAGTGAGGGGTACTCGTCCAAACAGAAGGCCAAACAGGGGCTGGCAAGCGTCCAGACTAATACGACCGGTGCACCGATAGTGGAACCGGAATAGCTCTGGAGGTGGCGACGCAGTTATCGACTGCGGATTGTCACTGAACCACCTCTCCTATGATGTACGAACTAACCGCCAGCCATGCTACCGGATACAACAGATTTGCTCTTTGTCGTGCAAGATACAGCGCTGCCGTCTGGTTATAATGACTGAAAAAGGGACCTCGGAACTGTGGACACGGTTGTCAGAACGCAGTTCCGATGGCTACGCCGACGATCGAAACGACGACGGCACTCGCGAACCAGCGCCGGCTCCGGTTCGCTGCTTGCACCGGCTTTCCAAGCGCCAGCGAGCGAGCAAACCGATCAATGCCGACCAGCAAAAGCGCCACTAGGAGGATCCAGGACAGAAATGACGCGATTACAAGCATCCCGGACCACGTCGTAACGATAGCCGTCAGTGTATACTGGAGCGATGTGAGATATGCACCGGTGAGCAACACCGCGACCCCAGCGATCGCCGTCAGAATACTAAACCGCTGTCCGATCGATCGAGTGGCAGGACTCGACATTCGTCCGCGGCGAGCTGCTGGCACGACGATGAATGTCATCATCACCGTCGATCCCACGAGTATCACTACCGCAAGCGTATGGCCCAACAGTGCGAGGTATTGGACTGACGACATAGGTACCAACTATATTGCAGCACTAGTAAATCCGTTGGGCGATAGGAATCGGTCGAACCAGCAGTTGAGGTAACAGAATGTCCGACACAGAGCTTGCAGTCAGCATAATGACTTCATGTGGATCACGATACTCGGACCTGCGGTCACTTCCACCGGTCCCAGTCGTCCATCTGATCGATGTCCTCGGCGGAGAGCGCCCTCCCGCCGGACTCGTGGAGTCCAGGGAGTAGCTCCGGCGTCGCTTCCCCTTCCTCGATGTCGAGAAGTCTGTCGACGTGTCCGAGCGCGACCCAGTAGCCGAACAGGAGAGTCACCAGGTACACCGGCAGCACGATCGCGACGGCGGTGGCGATCTCGATCACGGCTTTTCGACCTCGATGCCGTGTTCCCGCCGGTACTTTTTCACCACCCGCTCGACCCGCTTCGGATACCGGGACTCTCCGCCGTGGTGCGCCAGTCGCTTGACGTGTAGTTTCCCGAGGAAGAATCCCCCGACGAACACGAACGGGATGCCACAGAGCCCGATCAAGACATACGTTATCACGTCTAGCCCCATCGAGAACAGTTGAGGCGATCGAAATTGAAATGCGTTTCGCGGAGGTTTCGGAACTGTTTTTCCTCGCCGTGCTTGTCAAGAACGCACTGTAGATTTGGACTATATTGGGAATTTTACACACTAATATTGTCCCTTTAATCCACCATAACGGAGATGATTCGGTGTAGCTGCAACGTTCATCTTCTCTCCATTCTTTCTCGGAATGCTTTTGAGTATACTGCACAATACTGGTGTATGGCGAAACGGACATCACCGCGAGGGGAGCGGCGATGATCGGGGAACTGTTCCGAACGATCAAGGCCAACCTGGTGTCGGTCGTCGTCGTGTCGCTGTTTCTGGGTCTCGTCGTCGGACAGGTGATCGGCCCCGGAACGAAGACGGCACTGCAGTCGGCGGTGCTTCCGGTGTTGTTCCTGATGATCTACCCGATGATGATCAACATCGATCTGCAGGAGGTGCTCAACGTCCGGCTCCACGCCCGCGTCGTCCTCGCGAGCCTACTTTTGAACTTCGGCCTCGCCCCGCTCGTTGCCGTCGGGCTCGCTCAGCTTTTCTTCCAGGGGACACCCGAGTACGCCGTGGGGCTGTACTTCATCGCACTGATTCCTACCTCCGGGATGACTGCCGCCTGGACCGGACTGGCGGGCGGCGACCTGGAGGGGGCGCTTGTTGCGATGGCGGTCAACCTCCTCGCAGCGGTCGTCATCCTACCGCTGTACCTGTCGGTTCTCCTGGAACAGGGAGTCGGATTCGATCCCGCTGCGCTGTACCGTCAACTCGCATTGATTGTCGTCATCCCGATGGTGGCAGGAAACCTGACGCGGCGGTATCTCCTCCGACGATACGGGCAGGAGGGGTTCAAGCGGCTCAAGCCCACCTTCGGGGGATCAGTTCGTTCGGGGTCATGTTGATCGTCTTCATCGCAATGGCGATGCGATCGACGGAAATCCTCGCGGACCCGGTCGCCTCGGCGCTGGTGGTCGTCCCGCTGGTGCTGTTTTACGCGATCGTTCTGGGAGCCGGCTCCGCAGTCGGTCGGTTCCTGATGGACGGCCCCGGCGAGGTCGCACTGGTGTATGCCACCAGCATGCGCAACCTCTCGATCGCGATCGCGATCGCCGCCGCGCCCGGATTCCCGCCGGCGTCGGCGGTGCTGCCGATCGCGCTGGCATACGTCATCCAGCCGCCGCTCGGCGCGGTGTATATGCAGTACCGTCGGGACGTCGTCGAGCAGGGATTGACGGTGCGTGAACTGGTAGCGTCCCGCGTTCGGGCGTGATCGGCCGCGCCCCTCGCCCTCGAACTGGCCGGACTACTCGATGTCTACGCGTCCGCTGGTGGCGTCGTTGAGGCGCTCCTCGAGTTCCGCGACGGTTTCGACTGGAACCCGGACCGAAAAGGAGACGCGTTCGTCGTAGTCGGCCTCGAATTCCACGTCGGCGGATTCGAGGATGCCGCGGACGGTCCCCGAGTCGTCGTAGTCGGTCGCGATCGACAGCATCCGGTGCGGACGCTCCTCGACAACGCCGGCTTCCGCGACCGCCTCCTTCACCCCGCGGGAGTACGCCCGGGCGAGCCCGCCCACCCCGAGGTTCGTGCCGCCGTAGTAGCGGGTCACCACCGCGACGACGTTCCGGATCTCCTGCTGCTGGAGCACGTTCAACGCGGGTTTACCGGCCGATCCCGTCGGCTCGCCGTCGTCGCTGGAGTACTCCCGCAACATCACCTTTCCGGGGCGATCCGCCGACGCCTCACCCGCCGGTACCCGGTAGGCCGGAACGTTGTGGGTCGCGTCGTCGTGCCTGCGCTCGATCCGTTCGACGAACGCCTCCGCCTCCGAAACGGAGTTCGCTGGCGACACGTATCCGACGAACTCCGATCCTTTGATCTCGAAGGTTGCGCTCGCCTCGCCGGTGACCGTCCGGTAACTGTCCGTCACGTGCGGTGGTTGCCGGGAGGCGAATAAAAGGCTGCGGCTCTCCCTGTTCAGTGATCGTGATCGTGGTCGTGGTCGTGATCGTGGTCGTGGTCGTGGTCGTGATCGTGGTCGTGTCCGTGATCGTGCCCGTCCCCACCGTGGGCGTGTGCGTGCTGGTGGGCGATCGCCTCCTCGAGGGCCTTCTCGCCGCCGACCTCCTCCTCGTAACCCGACAGGGACACCTTGTACTTGCAGGTGTCACACGACATGGTGACTTCCTCCCGGCGGGCCTCCTCGAATCGCTGCTCGAGGACGTCGATCAGCCGGGGGTCGGTACCGATCACGTCGGTCGTCTCGGCCACGAGATCCCGATCTTCGGCGAACTCGGCGGTCCAGTCGGCGATCCGCCGTGTCAACACCCCGTCGCCGAGCATGTACGGCACGACGACGACGGCGTCGGGGTCGTGGAGTGCGATCGCCTCGAGGGTATCGTCGAGCAGCGGTTCGGTGATGCCGATGAAGGTGGTCTCCACACGGGTGAACGAACGTCCTTCGTACAGCAGGCGCGCGAGCTTGCAGGCGTCGGCGTTCGCGTCTGGATCGCTGGATCCTCGGGCACAGAAGGCGACGGCGACGTCGTCGGTCTCGCGGTCGATTCCCAGGTCGTCCTCGGCTGCGGCGATGCGGTCGTCGAGCAGGTCGACCATCGTCGGCGACACGCCGATCGGCGCGCCGCCGTTGATCTCGACGTCCTCGTGCGCTCGCCGGGCCTGCTGGATCGCGAGCGGGATGTCGTTTTTCACGTGTCCCGCGGCGAACAGTGCGAGGGGGACGACGGTGAGTTCCTGGACCCGGGACGCGAGGTCGTCGAGCGCGTCGGGCAACAGCGGCTCGGTGAGTTCGATGAAGCCAGTTTCGACGGGGGAGTCGATCCGGTCGTCCAACAGCTCTGCGACCGCCTCGACCTGCTCGTTGGATCGCTCCCGCGTCGAGCCGTGGCCGACCAGCAGGGTGGCTTCGTCGGTCACGTCCCGTCACCTCCGTTCGACTCGACAGCCGCCCGGACGACCAGCACCGAGAGATCCGAAAACGGCGTCGATTCCTTGTCGTCGCCGCCCGCGTGCTCGGCCAGTCCCCCGAGCGTCGTTCGGGTGTGTTGCTCCTCTTCGTGGGTCAGGTGTTCGAACACCAGCGCCGAAAGCTCCGCCGACGCGCCCCGGTCGAGCAGGAACGCGGCCACGTCGCCGGGCATCCAGTCGAACGGTCGGGGCAACACGAGCAGGTGTCGGTCGCCGGCGTTTTCGGCGAGCGTCTCGAGTTCCGCGTCGATGGGGCCGCTCTTGTGGAGCGTGACGAACCGGGAGTCCTCCATGGGAGTTCGGCCCCGACTGGCGGCCAGTTGGATCGCGGAGATTCCCGGAATCACCCGAACCGGGGCGTCCACGCCCCCTTCGGCGACCGCCCGCTCGACCTTCCCGAGGAACTGATACCCCGAGTGGTTCGGGTCGCCCATCAACACCGCTGTTCCCTGCTCGCCGCCGGCGACCCGGTCGGCGAACGCCGCGAGCGCCTCCGCCTCGTCGGCGTACCCGCAGGTGAGCAGGTCGGCGTCGGTCTCGTCGGCGACGAAGTCGACGACCGCCTGAAACCCGACGACTACGTCGGCCTCCCGGATCGCCCGGGCTCCCCGCCGGGTGAGATACTCCGGATTTCCGGGGCCGATCCCGACCGCGTACACTGGTGTTTCGGAGTGAGCTCCGGGCTCCGACTCCGGCGCGGCCGCCGCCAGCGTCGCCGGGTCGGGGCCGGAGTCGAGGTCGTACTCGTCGCTCACTGGTCTTTCCTCCCGTCGGCGTCGTCGCCGGAGCTATCGTCGCTACCTTCAAAAGTTCCCGCCGCATCCAGATCGACTTCCCCCTCCCGGGCGTCGCGTGCGACGTGGATCAGCTCGTTGGTCAGCGCCGCAGCGAGTCCGCTGCCGCCGCGCCGGCCGACGTTCGTGATCGTCGGCACGCCGTACTCCGTTCCGACCTCCCGGATCCGCTCGCGGCTCTCGGGCGCCTTCACGAAGCCCACCGGCGTCGCGACCACGACCGCCGGGCGGGTGCCGTCCTCGATGCAGTCCGCCAGCGTCAGCGCCGCAGTCGGGGCGTTGCCGATCGTCACGATCGCCCCGTCGTAGACCCCCTCGCGGTCCAGCTCCAGCGTCGCCGCCGCCGACCGGGTCATCCCGGTTTCCTCGGCCAGCTCGTCGCCGTTGCCGATCGTCGTCCGGATCGTGCAGTCGTGGCCGCGCTCGGTGATCCCGGCGGCGGCCATCGAGATGTCGGTCACGATCGGCCTCCCGTCGAGGACCGCCCGCGCCCCGGCGACGGCGGGGTCGTTCCCGAACCGCAGCAGGTGCTGGAACTCGATGTCGCCCGAGGAGTGGACCGACTTCCGGCGGAACCGGTCTGCGAGCGTCTCGTCGGGAACGAACTGCCCGACGATGTCGAGGCTGGTCTGGGCGATCTCCATCGCCTCCTGTGTCGTTGCGCCCAAATCCGCGTACTCTTCGTCGCTGTGTTGTGAAGTCATGGATCCTTCAGTGTCTCGGTGATTCCGCGTCGGTCGCTCTCGCCTCCAGGTCACCCTCCACCGAGAGGTTGATGTCCCGGAGCCGGTCTCGTGTCTCCCTGTCGGCGTCCCACAGGTCGCGGTCGATCGCCTCGAGGAGAGTCGCCGTGATCGACTCCAGCGCCCAGGGGTTGACCTCCCGCATCCACTCCCGTCGATCCTCGTCGAAGGCGTACGCGTCGGCGACCTCCTCCCAGAGCGTGTCGCCCACGACGCCGGCTGTCGCGTCCCATCCGAGGGTGACCTCGACCGTCGTCGAGAGGTCGCCGGCGCCCTTGTACCCGTGTTCCTCCATGCTGTCGAGCCAGTCGGGGTTGAGCACCCGGGTCCGCATCGACTTGCGCACCTTCTCCTCGTTGGTGTACACCTGCACGTCTCCGGGATCGCTGGAGTCGCCGACGTAAGAGGCGGGATCGCTCCCCGACACCTCCCCGACTGCGGCGACCAGCCCCCCGTGGAAGGCGTACCAGTCCGAGGAGTCGAACTCGTCTTGCTCGTCGGTGTCTTCGAGCTTCACGGTCGCGTCGACCCGGCCGAGGCGACGCTCGAACGCGTCGTGGGCCGGCTCGACCTCGCCGTGCTCGTCGAGCGCGTAGCCGCCCCACTGGAGGAACGCTCCCGCGAGATCCGACCGATCGTCCCACTCGCCCTCGTCGAGGACCTTGTTGGTGCCGGCCCCGTAGCCGCCGGGTGTGGTCGTGAACACCCGCCGGGTGGCCGCTTCTCGGGCCTCGGCCCGGTCGAGCCCCTCGCGCTCGAACGATGCGGCGTCCTCCTCGACGTGTTTTTTCACGTAGTTGTGTTCGTGGGGCTCCTCGAGACCGACGACGGTTTCGATCGCCTCGTGGATCACGCTCGCCGCCGCCGGGAACGCGTCACGGAACAGCCCGGAGACGCGCGTCGTCACGTCCACACGAGGGCGGCGGAGTTCCGAAATCGGGATCGGCTCGACGCCCTCGATCCGGCCGGCGTCGGTCCAGACCGGCCTGACGCCCATGGCGGCAAGGACCTGCGCGATCGTCTCCCCCCGGGTCCGGACGGTCGGCGTCCCCCACGCCACGACGCCGATCTCCTCGGGGTACTCGCCGTGTTCCTCGTGGTGGCGCTCGAGTACACCCTCTGTGACCTCCCGGCCGACCTCCCAGGCCGACCTGGCGGGCACCTTCCGGGGGTCAAGCGTGTAGAAGTTCCGCCCGGTCGGGAGCAGGTCGACCCCCCCGCGGGTGGGCGCGCCGCTGCCGCCCGGCGGGACGTACCCACCCTCCAGGGCGTCGGCCACCCGGGGAACCTCCGCGGTCGCACCCCGAACCCGGGGGGCGGCCTCCTCGCAGACGTACTCCAGGGCCGTCCGAAGGTTGTCGTGTTCCAGCGGGTTCAGGTCGAGGTCGGCGTCGAATTCGGTTTCGAGGTCGGCGTCGAATTCGGTTTCGAGGTCGGTGTCGAACCCGTTTTGGGCCAGCGACGCGACCAGTTCGACCGCGACCTCGCCGACGAGGTCGATCGCCTCCGAGTGGTATGCTTTCAGGTCCTCGTCGTACGCGCCCGGCGACTCGCGCAACCGGTCGTAGTCCAGCCCGAGCGCGTCCGCGACGCTCCGGTGCAGACTGGGCGCACCGGGGTTCTCCAACCGGGTAAGCGCGACCAGGTACTCCACGAGCCGCTCGCCCGCCGGCGGCTCCCCGAGCGTGTGCAGCCCCATCCTGATCCCCGTCGTCTTCACGTCGGTGAGGTACTCGTGGATCGACTCGACGAGGTCGTCGATCGGGATCTCCTCGACCGGATCCCCGTCGGCTTCGTGTTCGGCGCGTCCGTGTCCGAACCCGAGTTCGACCGCCAGATCCAGCTCCGTAACGCGTTCGCGGATGGGACCTTCGAGACGGCTCTCGCGATCGGCGCCGGCCTCCCGGTATCCGCGGGCCAGTTCCTCCAGTTCGGCGAGTTCGTCGTAGGTGCCGGCGTCCCGCATCGGCGGCGTGAGGTGGTCGACGATCGCGGCGTACGAACGGCGTTTCGCCTGTGTCCCCTCCCCCGGATTGTTGATCACGTACGGGTAGACGTTCGGCAGATCGTCGACCAGCCCGTCGGGGGCGCTCGCGCCGTCGAGCCCCACCGTCTTGCCGGGGAGCCACTCCAGGCTGCCGTGGGTTCCCAGGTGGACGACGGCGTCCGCCCGATACTCCTCGCGGAGCCACCGATAGAAGGCGACGTACTCGTGGGGGGGATGCAGGTCCGAATCGTGGTACACCTTCGAGGGGTCCATCCCGAACCCCCGTGGGGGCTGGACCGTAACCAGGGCGTTGCCGTACTCGCAGCCGGGAATCGCGATCGGTCGGTCCGGCCGGTCGCCCCATTCCTCCCGGACGTTCGCCCGCAGGCGGTCGTCGAGCGCGTCGAACCAGTCGGCGTACTGTTCGGGGGCGACGACGTCGACGCTGGCCTCGCGCACGTTCTCGGGGTCGACCCATCGGCCGTCGAGGGTGAGTTGGGCGGTGAGGCGGTCGATCACCGCCGCGCCGTCGTCGGGGAT
The DNA here is from genome assembly GCF_002952775.1 of Halalkaliarchaeum desulfuricum. Classification (NCBI taxonomy): domain Archaea; kingdom Methanobacteriati; phylum Methanobacteriota; class Halobacteria; order Halobacteriales; family Haloferacaceae; genus Halalkaliarchaeum; species Halalkaliarchaeum desulfuricum. The sequence continues at coordinate 3,238,174 of NZ_CP025066.1, read as the reverse complement.
CTCCCCGAGTGCGTACCCGCGACGGTCCAGCGCTTCGAGCAGGTTGACGACGCTTTCGGGTGTGTCGAGCCCGAAGGCGGTGCCGATGCCGTCGTCGCTTGGCGGGTAGTTGTGCAGGACGATCGCGACCCGTTTCTCCCGGTTCGGGAGGTGCCGGAGCCGCGCCCAGTTGATCGCCAGGCGGGACAGGTGATCGATCCGATCCTCGATCGGGAGGTGGCGCTTCGGCGCGGTGCCGATCTTCGCCTCGACGTCGACCGGCTCGTTGCCGCTTATCGGGTGGGTGATCACGGGGCCGTCGAACTCCGGGAGCGCCACCGACAGCGCGAGCTCGAACCCCAGCACGCCCGCGTCGGCGTTCGCGTACTCCTCGCGGGAGCGTTTGGTCGTCATCGCCTGCAGGACGGGAACGCCGAGCTCGCGCAGGAACAGCTCCTCGACCCGAGAACCGCCGTCGGCGTCCGGGTCGCTTGCCTCCCGCCCGCGCTCGTTCATCGAAAGCGAAAACACGAACGAACTTATAACGGCGTCGACGACGGGATCGAGATCGTCGCCGTCGGCGAACCAGTTTCGCGCGACCCACTCGGCATCCTTGCGGTCCGCGCTCTTGCCGCCCCCGCCTGCGACCGGGACACAGAAGACTGGCAAGGCGTTCGCGCCGAGTGACTCCAGCCGCCGGACGAGTGCGTCCACGAACCGCGTGTTCGCGTGCGTCCAGTGGGATTCGTAGAACCAGATCCCGATCGTGGGCTTTCCCGGATCGTGCAGCTTGCAGAGTCCCTCGTAGCCGATTCCGGGGTGGTCGGGGTGGTAGACCCCCTCCGTCGGGAGCTCGACGGGGTCGTCGTAGCCGCCGTCGTAGTCGCCGTACTCGCTCGCGAGGTACCGACAGCAGTTTTCGACGTTGACGACGCCCCCGCGTTCGAGATACGCGGCGACCCGCTCGCGGTCGCCCTCGACGACCGTGGAGTCCCGGACGTCGGGGCCGTCGCCCGTCGACATCGTGATCAGCGGTACGCCCGCGTGGATCAGCCGTTCGACCGTGCGGTCGTACCCGGGCATGCTCTCTGGCCCGCCGTGGAGCCACAACACGGCGACATCGACCGCCTCGAGCCGATCGAGGAAGGCCGCGACGTCGGTCTCGTCGCCGAGATCATCCTTCGATCGAACTTCCAGCCGGATCGACTCCCCGGGATCCCTCGCGAGTCGGTCTGCCGCCTCGCCGATCGCGCCCAACTCGTTTTCGGTCGCCGTGTACAGCCCGATCGTCGCCACGATTTAGTAAAGCATTATTTAGGTACTACAAATAAGATTTCATATCCACATGGCGAACCACCGAACGCCGTTCCCAGCGATCGTCGGGCAAGAGGAGTTGAAGCGAGCGTTGCTGGCCGTCGCGGCAAACGATGCGCTGGACGGGTTGCTCGTGCGCGGCGAGAAAGGGACAGCCAAATCCACGGCGGTCCGCGGCCTGGTGGACCTGTTGCCGGAGCAGCGCGCCGTCGCGGACTGTCCGTACGGCTGCCCGCCCGACGATCCCGACGGCCAGTGTGAGTCGTGTCGGGCACGCGAGGACCCGCCCGTCGAGACCAGGTCCGTTCCCCTGGTGACGCTTCCACTGGGGGCGACGCGCGAGCGTGTGGTCGGGACGCTGTCGGTGGCAGACGCCCTGGAAGGGGAGGCGGAGTTCGATCCCGGGCTGCTCGCGCGGGCCAACCGGGGTGTGCTGTACGTCGACGAGGTGAACCTGCTCGACGATCACCTGGTCGACGTGCTTTTGGACGCCGCCGAGAGCGGCGTCAACAGGGTCGAGCGCGACGGGGTCAGCCTCTCTCACCCCGCCGACTTCACGCTGGTGGGGACGATGAACCCCGAGGAGGGAAGCCTCCGACCGCAGCTCCGGGATCGGTTCGCGCTCCAGGCGACGGTGACGGGCTGTCGCGACGTCGACGACCGGATGGATATCATCGACCGGGCGCTGACTCGGGAGGCCGAAGGGGAGGCGTTCGGCGACCGGTACGTCGGCGCAATCGAGGACGAGCGCGCCCGGCTGGTGGCGGCGCGCGACCGTCTCGGGGACGTGTCGCTACCGGCCGAGTTCAAACGCGAGATCGCACAGCTGTGCCGCGACGCCGGTGTCGACGGCCACCGGGGGGACATCGCGATCGCCCACACCGCCCGGACGTTCGCCGCCCTCGACGGTCGGGGGAAAGTGATCGAGTCCGACGTCCGGGAGGCCGCACGCCTCGCGCTTCCCCACCGACTCCAGAGCCGCCCGTTCGAGGACGACCCCGACGTCGACGACGTACTCGAGGACCACTTCGGCGGGGACGACCGAGAGGAAGGCAACGAAAAAAGGGACGGGGATGGCAGCGAGGAAAACGAACCGGGGGACGGCGAAGGGCCGGACGAAAGCGACGAGAGGGGCGACGATCCGTCCGACGGTGAGGCTTCGCCTCACGACATCGGCGAGGCCTCCGCGGAGGGCGCTTCGACCGGTGATCGGGACACAGAGAGCGGCGACGACGGAGAAGGGACCGACGACGGGGACGGAAGCGACGACGGGGACGGAAGCGACGACGGGGACGGCGGGGACGGAAGCGACGACGGGGACGGCGAGAAGGACGGCAGCGAACCGGACGAAACCGAGGAGTCGACGCCGATCGTTCCCGGCGAGGCCCGGGCGGCGGTCGGCGAGGCCGACAGCCCGGACGCGGTCGAGCCGAACGCCGAGACCACCCGCGTCCGGGACGGCACCCGTGTCCGGGTGTCGGAGTCGACCGACGCCAGGGGGGCACGAGTGCGGACAGAACCCGCCGGCGATGAGGACACAGTCGACGCCGCCGCGTCGATTCGGGCCGCCGCCGCGGAGGGTCGAACCACCCCGACCGAGCGGGACCTGAAAACGTCCGTGCGGAGCGGAACCGCCGGGACACTCGTGGTGTTCGTCGTCGACGCCAGCGCCTCGATGCGGGCTGCGATGCGCGACGCCAAGGGGGTGGTGCTGTCGATGCTGCAGGACGCCTACGAGCACCGCGACGAGGTGGCGTTCGTGGCCGTCGCGGGCGAGGAGAGCGAGGTCCTCCTGCCGCCGACCGACAGCGTCACCCTCGCGGCCAGGCACCTAAAAGAGCTGCCGACGGGCGACCGGACACCACTGCCATCGGGCCTGGATGCTGCCCGGCGGCTGTTGGATCGGTCGGACGCCGAGGCGGGCCTGGTCGTCGTCGTCACCGACGGCCGGGCGAACGTCGCGGACGGCAGCCCGACCGCCCGGACCCGGGAGGCCGCACGGGGACTCGCCGCCGCCGAGGCCGACACGCTGGTCGTCGACGCCAGCGAAGAAGGGGGTTCGGGATCCGGTCGGGGGACGGGCCTGATCGACCTGATCGAGACCGAAACCGACGGCCGGCGGATTCCCCTCTCGGAGCTTTCGGCCGAGCGCGTCACCGACGCTGCAGACTCAGCTCACCGGGATCGCTAGTCACATTACTCTCTCGTGACTCGTCTGGGATCACGTTGTCCGAGAGAGCAAGTCCCCTCGTCATTACGAGAACCTTCCATTTTCGAACGACTTCTTGGGGAAGAAGGCTTCGAGAATGTCAGATTGCCTGTTTGGTTGGCATAAGTTGAGCCAAATTTAAATATAAACTATAAGTATGATGCGAAAGGGAAAATTTACTATGGAATCGAACTCGAACAGTCAGAAGGAACATCCGACGACGATATCACTCGATTTGCCGGTCCAAGACGATCGATTGTTTCGCAGCCAGGCAATGGGTGACCTCCTCTCGTTTTTAAGTAGAAATCCGGAGGGCCAGTTTTCCTACGTCGAACTTGGTAGAGTCTTGGATTACTCACGACCGACTATTTCGAAAGTCGTGGATGTGCTCTCTGCCAATCAGCTCGTCACAGTTGAGCGGGAGGCACAGAAGAAGCTCGTACAGATCAATACGGGACGCCTCTCCGTTCCACACGACCCGTTTTTTCAGATTCCGCAGCCAAAGTTCCGTCCACCCGTTCGAGCGGCAGTTAGTTCCATCAGGGAGCAGCTTGATGAGGTGCTCGGAGTCGTCGTGTACGGCAGCGTTGCTCGTGGTGAAGCGGACCGCCGAAGTGATATCGACCTCTGGGTAGCCGTCAGAAAGGATCGTATGGAGAACCAACGGAACGCGAATCGGGTCAGACAGGAGCTAGAAGAAACGGTATTCGACGACGAGCGGTTCGAGTTCGAGATCGATGTCGAGAGTTTTCAGGCGGTTCCAAGCCACATCTCCGACATTCGACGGATCCTTAGCGAAGGGATCGTGGTTTACGAGACGGACGAATTCTCTGAACTCCGTGAAATGATTCTTAAGGGGACATCCGATGAGTAACTGTTCTGATCCGAACGACATCACGGAAGCATTGGATGCAGCGATTGACGCGTTCAATGGCGAGGGGCATGGCATGCCAACGCCCGAAGAATCGATCAATTCCGACGAAGACTGGACAGCTCAACTAACGAAGGGCTGCAAGCTCCTTGACCTTGCCGAAAAACCCGTTATCGACGGGTATGATACCGCGATCATCGAACTATGCTTCGGTGCGATCGAACGGTCGCTTGAAGCATACGCACTTGCCGAAGGAGGGGACACTCTGCGGGACTTTCACGACCACACCAAGTGCTATACACGAGCTGCTGACCTTGGATTAGTATCCCGACATACCTCAAAACGACTCCGTCAACTCTACGACAACAACCGAACGGACAGCTACTACGGCGGTAATCGTCCCACACATGAGCAGGCCGACGCTATGCGTGACTTGGCACGTGCGATTCATATACACGCGACTAAGCAGATCCTTGAGGACGGAGTCTGCGTCTGTGACAGACTCTCTGCCTATTGATAACCGTGATGACCTCGAAAATGCAAGTTGGTATCTCCACTAATAGTCGTACTTCGTCTCGTAGCCCCGCGGGGTGATCATCCGGCCGTCGTAGACGTAGGTGTCCTCGGTTCCGACCACGAGCGTCGACCGCATGTCGAGGACGTCGCTGTCGCCCATCGATTCCAGCTCCCCGAGCTCGACGATCTCGACGCGTTCGTCCTCGCGGCCGGCGGCGTGAACGATCCCGACCGGCGTCTCCGGGTCGCGGTGTTCGAGCAGGATCTCACAGCACCGCTCGAAGTTCCCCTCCCGTCGCCGGCTCCAGGGGTTGTAGACGACGATCGCCAGCTTCTCGGGCGCGACCGCCTGCAGCCGCGACTCGATCTCTTCCATCGGCACGAGGTGATCGGAAAGCGAGACCGTGACGGCGTCGTTCACCAGCGGCGCGCCCAGCCGGGCGGCACACGACTGGGCGGCCGGGACGCCGGGGACGACCTCGAAGTCGAGTTCGGTCGGGGTGACCTCTTTCGATTCGACGATCTCGAGGGTCAGCCCCGCCAGCGCGTACACGTTCGGGTCGCCGCTGCCGACGATGGCCACGTCGTGGCCAGCGATCGCCCGATCGACTGCCTCCTCGGTCCGGGACACCTCCCCGCCCATCGACGTGGCGTAGACCTCCTCTGTCGCCTCGATGATCTCCTCGGGCAGCAGGTCGACGTAGGTGGTGTAGCCGACGATCTGCTCGGCGTCGCACAGCGCCTCCCGCGCCCGAACCGTCATCCCCTCGGGGTGGCCGGGGCCGAGCCCGACCGCCGTGAGGGTGCCGTGGGTGGTTTCCTCGCGCTGTGCCGCCGTCCGACCGTCGGTTCCGTCTGAATCTGTGGTCATGCGTTGCTCACCGTTCAAAAGTCGGCTATCTCGCGGTCGCCGCGGGGGGTAAACAGGTAGCGGCGGTCGGCGGTTTCCCGGATCTCCGTCCTTGCGTTTCCGACGACAATCGTCGTCGCCATCGCGTCGATGGGATCGTCGCCGGCGTCGTTGTTGTTGTCGCCGCCGTCGACGTCCAGTAGTTCCTCGAGCGTCGCGATTCGCCGCTGTTCGCCGACACGGCCAGCTTCCTTCCGGCCGACGTCGGTGACGACGGCGACGGGAACGCCCCCGTCGCGTTCCTCGCGGATCACAGCGAGCGCACGCCGATGGTTCCCCCGGGGGTTGTACAGCACGATCACGAACCCGCTTTCGGCGGCCGCACGCAGTTTCCGTTCGATTTCGCTCCACGGGCGCCACTTCTCCGACAGCGAGATGGTGCAGAAATCGTTCGAGAGGGGTGCACCCAGCGCCGCTGCCGCGCCGGTCGCTGCCGTCACGCCCGGCACGACCTCGATCGGGACGTCCGCCGCGCCGGCCCGCTCTGCTGCCGAAAACAGCAGGTCTGCTTTGCCGTAGACGTTCGGATCGCCGCCGGAGACGTGGACGACGTCATCGCCGTCGCGGACGCGCCGGAAGGACAGCTCCGCGAGTTCGCGCTGGCGGCCCATGCTGGACCGTACCAGGGTCTGTTCGCGCCCGTCATTCCGGACGATCACGTCCTCGTCGAACGTCGTTCCGTTCCCGCCGGCCGAGCCGCGCTCACGCGCCGCCGGGGGAATGATTCCGTCCTCACAGAGGAACTGGCGGTACAGGTCCGCAACGATCACGCAGTCTGCGTCCCGGATAACCTCCCGTGCTCGCCGGGTCGCGTGAGCGGGCAGGCCCGGGCCGATACCGACGACGTACAGCGTTCCGTAGTCGTCAGTCCGGCCGTCCGACTGCTGGCTGTCCCCCGTCATCGTGCGATCGCCACCGTGACCTCCCCGCCGTAGCTAGTCTTCTCGACGAGGAGTTCGCCCTCGCGACCGCCCGCGATGGCCGACGACTCCGCGATCCCCGGCCAGCCGACGAGTTCCCGCGACTTCGAGGGGGTCGGTCCCTCGTGCTCGAGCAGGGTCTCCCTGTCGAACGTCACGACGCCGACGCCGAACTCGGCTGCCGCCTCGCGGAGCCCCTCCTCGTCTTGCTTCAACGTTCCGGTGGCGACGAACTCGACATCCTCGAGACCGTATTGAGTCCGGTCGAGAGCGTCCCGCCAGGCGTCGAGAAACGCCTCCGCGCCGGCACCCGAGACGCAGCCGGTTCCGATCACGACGCCGTCGCGTTCACCGGCCGTCTGTGCGCCCCGCTCGAGCACGGTCACGCTGTCGTCGACGAGCACCGCCCGGGGGCCGTCGATCCGGACGACCGGGCCCAGCTTTCCAGAGAGCGCGGCGCTGTTCGTCGCGACCGTCGAGTCGGGGGTGACGATCCGCGCGTTCAGCGCCGCGGCCCGGGTCTCGACGGCCGGCTCGGCGTTCGGTTCCTCGGCCGTCTCCGTGGCGGTCGTCACCACCGGCGTCGCGCCCAGTGCCGCGAGCTCGCGGGCGATCCGGTTGCCGCCGTGGTGACCCCCGACCAGCGGGATCGCCCACGTCACCCCGGTGTCGACGACGACGACCGCCGGATCGGTCCACTTGTCCTCGAGCAAGTCGGCGACCTTTCGGATCGCGATCCCGCTCGCCATCACGCCCACGAAGCAGTCGTACGTCCCCCAGCCGTCGGCGAAGACATCGGCGTGATACTCGAGGACGTCGACCTCGCGTTCGGCTCCCCCCAGCTCGTCGGCGATCTCCGCTGCGGTATCGAGGCTCCGGTCGAATGCGACGACTGCGACTGATTCGACGTCGTCGATGCGTTCGCTCACGCGGTCATTCCCCCCAGTCGTGATCGCTGTTGGCCCACCCGCCGTAGAGGTGGGATCGCCCGTACCCCGATCCGGTGACGGCCTCGCCGATCAACACCAGCGCCGAGGCACGGTAGCCGGCCTCCGCTACCTTGTCGGCGATGGAGTCGATCGTGCCCGTGATGACGTCCTCGTCGGGCCAGGAGGCGTGATACACGACTGCGACCGGGGTGTCGGGATCCTGGCCGTCCTCGAGCAGTCGATCCATCGTCTCCCCGACGGCGTGGGTGCCGAGATAGACGCAGGTCGTCACGTCGCCCATGTCGACGAACTCCGTGATGTGGTCGTTCTCGGTATCGAGGGTCCGTCCCTGGGGACGGGTGATCACGACGTGGTTCGAAACCTCCGGCAGCGTGAGCTGGGTGCCGAGCGTCGCACTCGCGGCGAAGGCTGCGGTGACGCCGGGCACGAGGTAGCTCGGGATCCCGCGCTCGGCGAGCGCGTCCATCTGCTCGACGGCGGCGCCGTAGATCGACGGGTCGCCGCTGTGGAGTCTGACGACCGTCTCGCCGGCCTCGTAGGCGTCGGCCATCAGCGGGATCAGCTCCTCGAGATCTTTGCCCGCGGAGTTTACGGCCCGTGCGCCCTCGCAGTACTCCTCGAGCAACTGTCCGTTGACCAGCGATCCCGCGTGAACGACCAGGTCGGCCCCCTCGAGCAGCCGCCTGCCGGCGACGGTCAGAAGCTCCGGATCCCCGGGACCGGCGCCGACGAACGGGATCCCCTCTCGATCCTCGTCGATCATCGGTCTCCCTCCGTTCGGGTCTCCTCGGTCCGGGATTCCTCCGTCCGGAACACTTCGGTCCGGAACTCCCTGTCGAGGTCGCGCTTTTCGGCGTACGCGAGCGTGAAGTACTCCCCGTCGGTCAACTCGTCAGGATCGTCCGTCATCACTGTCTCATCCTCCATGAACAGCTGTCGGCCGAACCGAACGTCGTAGCCCGCCTCGTCCAGTTTCTCTGCGGTCGCCGCCGCGTCGGTGACCTTGAACAGCACCAGCCGGTCCGGGCCGACAGGCGCCGCCCCGTCGATCGCCTCCCGGAGGGCGATCCCCGACCCGGCTTCGATCTCGACGCCCAGGGCGCTCGCGAACGCGGTCGCGGCACTCACGCCGGGGATCACCTCGATCTCGACGTCCGGATGCAGCGCCTCCAGCGTCCGGCGGAGGTGGCCGAACGTGGAGTAGACGTTCGGGTCTCCGAGGGTGACCACCGCGACGTCACCGTCCCGGTTCGCCTCGGCGACCCGTCGGGCGGCCGTTCGCCAGGCGCGGCGCAGCCGATCGTCGTCGTCGGTCATCGGGAACGAAAGCGCCTCGATCGTCGACTCCGGCACGTGCTCGCCAGCGACCGACCGCGAGCGATCACCCGAAGCGTACACGGTGTCGGCTGCTTCGAGCAGTCGTTTCCCCTCCAGCGTGAGCAGCCCGGCGTCACCGGGACCCAGTCCGATGCCGTACACTGTCACGTTTCGGTACTCCCCTCCGATTTGCTGTCGGTGACGTCGTCGTTCGGTCCACCGGCGCGGCCGACGATCACGAACACCGGGTTTTCGGCCGACAGTCCGGTTTCGTCGGCGAGGTCGTACCCCCGATTCACCTGGAGCTGGATCGTCTCTGCGAGCAGGTCCCGCGATCGGAACGCCTCGATCGCCCTCGCGGCGGTTTCGATCCGGCAGACGTTCATCACGATCCGTTCGACACCCGTCTCGACGGCGTGGTCCAGCACCGTCTCGACGTTCCGACTCCCGCCCAGGAACAGCGCGTCGGCGTCCTCGGGGAGTCCCGCGGGCGCTTCCGCCTCTCGCAGGGTCACGTCGGCGTCGTACTCGTTTGCCGCCAGGTTCCCCCGGGCGGCCTCGATCCGATCGGCGTCCCGTTCCAGCGCCGTCACTTTCGCCGCCCGGCGGGCCAGTTCCACCGTCACGGCGCCCGTACACGCCCCGACCTCGGCGACGTGATCCGCGGGCACCACCGCGAGCTTCGAAAGCGCCACTGCGCGGACTTCCGGCTTCGTCGGACCGGCGTCCGCGTCGTATGGCAGCGAGAGCTCGGCCATCGCACGTACTGTTCGAACCATGCTTAAAAACAATTCCGTTTGTTGTATAGAAGATCTATTTTCATTGTTCATTCCGACGGGTCGATCCCGGCTACCTCGAGCGCGCGATCCCTGGCGTCCTCGTACCGTCCGTCCTCGAGCGCCCTCCAGACGCCGTCGTCGTCGATGACACGACGGAGTGCTTGTCGGCGCTGATCCGCCGACAGGTCGGACTCTTCGGCGAGTTGCTCGCGGAGGTCGGCCTGGAGCCTGCCCATCGGCTCGGTCCGTTCGAGGAGCGGCTCGATCTCGCGCCGGAGGTGTCGCGCCACTGCGGGGCTTTCGCCCCCCGTCGAGATGGCGACGGTGAGCGTCCCCGACTCGGCTCTCGCCGGCGTAACCGTGTCGCCGCGCTCGTCGACGCGATTCACCAGCGCGCCTGCCTCCCGTCCCGCCCTCGCGATCGCGTCGTTGAGTGTTCGGTCGTCCGTCGCGGGGATCACGAGGAAGAGATCCCCCTCCACGCTCGCGAGGAGTTCGTCGGCCTCGTCGGGTTCCAGCCGCCGCCGGCGACGTTCGCAGTCGACCTCGTCGAACCCGTCCGCGAACGCGTCGGCGACGACGGTCACGTCGGCCTCGATCGTGTAGGTCCGTGCCTTCCGGAGCGCCACGCGGCCGCCGCCGACGATCACCACCGTCTTGCCCTCGAAGTCGTGAAACAGCGGTAGCATGTGGTGTTCCCTCTGTTCGGACCTCACGCGGGTTCGAACTCGCGCAGGCTTCCGTCGATGTCGTCGTACACCCCGATAACGTCCCCAATTACGACCGTCGCGGGCGAGCCGATCTCCGACTCCTCGACGCGGTCGACGACCGAATCCAGGGTCGCTCGGACGACGTGCTGCGCCTCCCAGCTGGCCTTCTGTATCACCGCGACCGGGGTATCGCCGTCGAGGCTGTTCTCCCGCAGCGCCCGCACGTTCCGATCGAGCGTCCGCACGCCCATCAGAATCACGAGCGTGCCGCCGCCGTCGACGTGGCGGGCGAGCGCGTCCCACTCGAGTGTGCTCTCTTCCTTTTCGGGGGTTTCGTGCCCGGTGATGACGGTGAACCGCGAGGACACCTCCCGGTGAGTGAGAGGGATCCCCGCGATCCCGGGCGCGGCGGTCGCACTGGAGATCCCGGGGACGATCTCGAAGTGGATATCCTGCGTGGCGAGGTACTGCGCCTCCTCGCCACCGCGTCCGAAGACGAACGGGTCGCCGCCCTTCAGCCGGACCACGGCGTCGCCGTCGTCGGCGTGTGCCGCCATCAGTCGGTTGATCTGTTCCTGGGGCGTCTTGTGGTCGACCCGCTTGCCGACGTCGAGTACGGTCGCAGACTTCGGTAGACACTCGACGAGCGTCTCTCGGACGAGCGCGTCGTGGAGGATCACGTCCGCAGTCTCGATCAGATACCGCGCACGCACCGTCAGCAGGTCGGGGTCCCCCGGCCCGGCCCCGATCAGATACACCGTCCCCGGCTTCGCGCGCGCCCGGTCCGGGACCGGTTCGAACGTGGCGTGTTCCATCGGTCGATACAGCTCATTTGTACTACCTTCAATTCATTTGTTCTCTCCCGGGACGTGGGAGTCGTCGGAAGGTTTACAAGCTAATTTGATTTAGCGAAACTCGAGATTACCGTGTCGCCGCCATCGTCGACCGACACCGGCGCAAACCGGGGCGTGTTGAAACACGTCTTCGCCGGCCTCGAGCAGTCCTTCGCCTCGCTTCCGTGGCTGTTCGAGTTGCTCGTCGAGTTGTATCGCCCCCTCGTCCGCCGGGAGATGGCGATCGCGGATGTAGACGCGTCCGATCGCGTCCTCGCCGTGGGCTGTGGGGCGTTGCCGTACACGGCAGCGCTGATCGCGGAGTGCTCTCGGGCGACCGTGTATGCGCTCGACTGCGACCGGGACGCCATTGCAGACGCTCGGCGAACGTTGACTCGTTCCGGCAGTGGCGCCCGGATCGAACTCGTCGCCGGCGACGGGGCGCAGCTGTCCCCGACGTCGCTGGACGTCGACTCGCTCGACGTCGCGTTCGTGGCGGTCCAGGCGGGGCCCAAAACCGAGATCGTCGACCACCTCCGATCGGTGGACTGCGGCCCCGACCGCATCGTCGTCCGCCGTCCCCGGCCGGCGTTTGCCGCAGCGTACGGATCGCTGCCCGACGGCTACGAGCCGATCGACTCGGTCGCCCAACCCGCGTTCGCGTTCGGTCGGTCGGCGCTGTTCGACGGGCGGAAGACGGAGACTCTCCCCACTGACACATGAGGCGAAAGCACCTGCTGTGGCTCGTCGGGATCGCCCTGCTGGCCGGGTTGACGGTCGCTGCCGGCTGGCGGGAGCTGTCGACGGCGCTGCGTCGGGGGAACCCGCTGGTCCTTTTGGCCCTCTGTGGCGTGCAGGTGATCACCCTCGGAGTCGTCGCCTACCAGTGGCAGTATCTCCTCGACCGGGCCGGGACCGGGGTTTCGTTCCGACTGGCCGCCGTGGTGACGCTTGCGGGCACGTTCGTCGAGAGCGCAACTCCCTCCTCGAAACTGGGCGGGATGGCTGCAACGGTGTACCTGTTCGAGCGGACGACCGACGCCGCGTACGACACCCTTTCGTCGGTGCTGCTCGCCCAGAAGTACGTCTCGCTGCCCCCGCTTGCGGTGCTCGTCGTCGGCACTGTCGCCGTCGCGGTCACCCGGACGGACGTGACGGTTTCCTCGGGCGCGTACGCCGCCGTCGGGGGATTCGTCGGCGTCGTCGCTGTTCTCTCGGTGCTGTTTTCGCTGTTGCGGCGGCGAAAACGGGACGGATCGGGCCCCGTGGCGTCCGAGGAGTCGACTGTAGACGAGTATTCGACCGCCGAGCCGATCGCCGCGGACGGCGCCGGCCAGGAGGCAGGCCCGCTCTCCCGCGGAATCTCGACGTTTCGGTCGGTTCTCCGGGAGGCGGGGACGTTGCTGGACCGTCGTAGCCGGTACTGGCTGTACGCGCTCGCGTTTCTCCTGTGGGTGGTGTATCCCCTCAAGATCTACGTCGTCGCCGTCACGCTGGGTGTCGACGCCGGCGTGACGGTCGCGTTCGTCGGCACGTATCTCGCGTATCTGGTGAGCCTCGCGCCGATCTCTCCCGGCGGTACGGGGACGTTCGAGGGGACGCTCGCGCTGGTGTACGTCGCCGCCGGCGTCCCGTTCGTCGACGGGCTCTCGATCGCGCTTTTGGGTCGGGTCGTCACGTTCTGGTTCCCGCTTGCCCTCTCGGCGGCGACGACGGGACTGCTTCTCACTGTCGACGACGCGGTGCCGTCGCTGCAAGGGGTCGCCGAGACGACCGGGGAACTGCTCGGCCGGGGAAGCGGCTGACGTTCCCGGGAGTCTCCTCCCTGCTCACTCGTCGGGATATTTGGGTTCCCGCCGCTTTGCCCGCCGCAGCGCCCGTTCGATCACGTCACTGACGGAATCGCCGTCCGAACTCGCCTCGAAGGGGTCTCCGTGGCCGGCGTACATTGCAGTCACGGAGTCGGGGAGTCGATCGAGCAGCGTCTCCAGGCTCTCGATCAGTCGCTCCCGGGACTGGCCGGCCATGTCGGTCCGGCCGAAGGAACCGTCGTCGAACGCGCCGTCGTTGTAGACGACGACGTCGCCGCTGAACAGCGCGGTTTCGCCGACCAGACTGACGTGATCGTCGGCGTGTCCCGGCGTGTAGACGACCTCGGCGGTCTCGGTTCCGATCCGTATCTCGTCGCCGTCGTCGATCGCGTGTGTCCGCCCGGGATGATCGGCGTAGGCGTAACAGTCCGGATCGAACCGATCGAGGATTGCGTCGAGTTCCGCGACGTGATCGCCGTGCTGGTGGGTGAGCACCACCCGATCGAGCCCCTCGACGTGCTCGGCAACCTCGTCTTCGACTCCGGGGACGGTTCCCACGTCCACGAGTGTCGTCGTCCCCTCCGTCAGGAGGTAGGCGTTGCAGGTGAACCGTTCTGCGCCGTCGGTGACGGTAATCGGCTCCATACCGATCGATCGACCGCTGGCGAGGAAAAGCCAGCGGCCGAGGCCGTCTCGCGCCCGCCGATGACACGCACAACAACGGGCGGGGGATTTTTCCCTACGGAACGGCTATGAGTCTTCGTATGGGCTTCGGGAGCTACGACGAATCCGAACAGGAGAAACAGGAACTCGACGCCGATTTCGAGGACTCTGGTGGGATCCAGACGGCCGAAAACGACCACGAGGGGAGCGTCGAGTTCGAGTTCGAAGCGTCCAACGACGAACTCCTCGACCGGCTCAAGGAGATCAAAGGCGAGTGATCGCAGGGGAGTGACTCCCTGGGAATGAAACCGGGCGCCAGGCTGCTGGGCATCGCCACCTCCGACGCCGCCGAGCGGAGCTACCTCGCCGGGGCACTCGTCCGTGTCGATCGGGTCGTCGACGGGTTTTCGCTCGCAAGCTGTACCGTCGGCGGGCTGGAGGCCACGGAGTCTGTTCTGTCGCTTTTCGACCGTCTCGATCGTGAAGACTGCCGAGCAGTTCTGCTTTCGGGAATCGCTCCGGCGTGGTTCAACCTCTATGACCTCCACCGGATCCACGACGGCGTCGACCGACCGGTGCTTTCGATCTCCTTCGAGTCGAGCCCCGGCCTCGAACCGGCCCTCCGGGAACACTTTTCAGGAGCAGCCCTCGAAGAGCGACTGCAGATCTACCGAACGCTGCCACCGAGACGTGCCGTCGACGTCGGGGAGGGTCGACTGTACGTCCGCGCGGTCGGCTGTAGCGAGGACCGGGCCGACGAGATCGTCCGGGCGGCAACCCCCGACGAACGCGACAACCGCGACGAGTCCGAGGGGGTCGTTCCCGAGCCGATCCGGGTGGCACAGCTCGCGGCCGGGGCGGTTCGGGTGGCTGCCGAGGTCGACGCCCGCGGCGGCGAGAACGGCATCGATTGCTAGTGGAACTGCGCCTCGCTACCTGTCGCACGCTACGACGTCGCCGTCTCGATGGCCGCCTCGAGGTCTTCGATGATATCCTGTGGATCCTCGATGCCGACCGACAGCCGCACCATGTCGTCGGTGACGCCCGCCGCCTCGAGTTCCGCATCGGAGAGCTGCTGGTGGGTGGTGCTGGCCGGATGGATCACGAGCGTCTTCGCGTCGCCGACGTTCGCGAGCAGCGACGCCAGCTCCGTCGATTCGACGGTGGTTCTGGCGGCCTCGTAGCCTTCTTCCAGGCCGAACGTGATCATGCTCCCGTAGCCGTCGAGATACTCGGTGGCCTCGTCGTGGGTCGGATGGCTCTCGAGGCCGGGGTAGTTCACCCACGACACCTCCGGGTGCTCGGCGAGGTATTCCGCGACGGCCTGGGCGTTCTCGACGTGGCGCTGGATCCGGAGCGGTAGCGTCTCGAGCTTCTGGAGGGTCACCCACGCGTCGAACGGGGACTGGGCGCTGCCGATGTCGCGAAGGCCGCGGGCGATCGCGGCGTAGGTGAACGCGGCGTCGCCGAACCGTTCGGCGAAGTTGACGCCGTGATACGCCGGGTTCTCCTGGGCGATTTCGGGGTAGTCGTCGGCGTACTCCGCCCACGGGAACGAGCCCCCGTCGACGAGTACGCCGCCGATCGTCGAGCCCGCCCCGTGGATCCACTTCGTCGTCGACTCCCAGACGAGATCTGCGCCGTGTTCGAGGGGGCGACACTGCACCGGCGTCGCGAACGTGTTGTCGACGAAGAAGGGGATCCCGTTGTCGTGTGCGATGTCGGCAAGCCGCTGGAGGTCTGGGATGTCCAGCGCCGGGTTGCCGATGGTTTCACAGTGGAGATAGGCGGTGTCGTCGTCGATCGCCTCCTCGTAGGCCTCGTAATCGAGGGTGTCGACGAACCGCGTCTCGATCCCCCGACGCTCGACCGAGTGGGTGAGGTAGGTGTATGTCCCACCGTATAGCGACGAGGCGGTGACAATGTTGTCGCCGGATTCCGCGAGCAGGAACGTCGCCAGGTCCAGTGCGGCCATCCCGGACGCGGTCGGAACCGCGCCGACGCCACCCTCCAGCGAGGCGAGCTTCTCGCCAAGCCGGGCGACCGTCGGGTTCAACAGGCGACTGTAGATGAATCCTTCCTCCTCGAGTGCGAACAGTCGAGCCGCGTGGTCGGCGTCGTCGAAGACGTACGACGTCGTCTGGTGGATCGGCGGCGCCCGCGCGTTCGTTGCGGGGTCGGGCGCTTCGCCGTCGTGAACGCTTCTCGTGTCGAACCGGTAGCCGTCCGAATCTTCTGGCATGATCTCTCCTACGACGGGCTCCCTCCTAAACCATCGAGGCCGGGTCAGGACCTGCCGGTGTCTCCAACGCCGGCAAAAACAGTCGGTTTCGATCCCGATGCCAACCGCGCGGTGGCCGTTTCGCAGGCCGCCATCGAACGGACCAGAACGCTCACCGAATGATCCCCCGAGGATCGATTTCCTCGCGAAGCAACCGGAGTTCCTCGTCGGTGGGTTCGGGACTCCGGCCGTAGTCGTCTGGGACGTGGATCTCGAAGCCGCTGTGCTCGTGAATTTCCTCGAGTTCGACGCCCGGATGCAGCGCGTCCAGCGTCATCTCGCGGGTGTCCTCGTCGAATCGGTAGACACCGAGCTGGGTGATCACCCGGCTGGGACCGGTCTCGCGGGGGAGACCGGCCTCCTCGCGGGCGCCCGGACCGTCGAGGTACCCCGGGGTCGTCCGGAAGTCGAGTTCCTCGACGAACGACTGCTCGCGCTGCCGCATCGCGATGATGGTCTCGTTGGCCCACGAGCCGATATCGTTGGCACCGCCGCTGCCGGGGAAGCGGACCGCCGGCGACTCCCAGTCGCCGATGACAGTCGAGTTGAGGTTGCCGTAGCGGTCGATCTGTGCGCCGCCGAGGAAGCCGTAGTCGATCAGCCCGGCCTGCCCGTAGGACATCACTTCGTGCATGCCCGCCGCCGTCAGCGCCCGGTGGAACGTGCGCTCGTCGCCGACCGAGACGGGGAGGGCAGGGGCGTCGGCGCCGATCCCGCCCGCCTCGTAAACGAGGGTGACGTCCGGGGCGTGGGTGCGCTGTGCCAGCATCGCCGCCAGCATCGGCATCCCCGTCCCGACCATTACAGTGCGTTCGTCCTCGAGGATCTTCGATGCGACCGTCGTCAGCAGTTCGGTGTCGGTGTACTCTGCAGTCATGCGTTCACGCCCATGGGTAATCGGCTTCCCGTTCGTACCGTTCGATCGCTTCCAGTTCGGCGAGTTTCTCCTCGCCGCCGACCGCCTCCAGATACTCCCGGAAGTCGTCGGTACCGGTAACGTACCCCTCGACGTACTCTCGGGCTCCCTCCTCGGTTTCCGACAGCTCGATCCACTCGGCGAGATGCTCCTCGTCGAAGTAGTACCGGCGAGGCATCTCCCCCGGATGGCTCCCGTAGGGCGCCTCGACGACCGCGTCGACCTGGAAGAAGGGGATGTCGGTCGCGTCGGGATCCGCGCGGATCTCCTCGGTGTCGACGATCTCCTCTGCGGTGACGAGCAGCCGCTTTGCCGCGCCCGCGAGCTGGGGATCCTCGACGGCGATACCGTCGATCACCGCGTTGCCGTACCTGTCTGCCTTCGAAACGTGGATCGCGGCGACGTCTGGATAGCAAGCCGGAACCAGCGTTATCCGCTCACCGCTCCAGGGATCCTCGACGACTTTCGCGGAGCTCTTCTCGAACGTCTCAGTCCCCGCCATGATCCGGGCGGGGACGAACGGGATCCCCATGCTGGCGGCGAGGAAGCGCCACTGGAGCGCGCCGTTGCTCGCCTCGGCGACGACCTCGACCTCCCCGCTTTCGACCTTCCGCCGGGAGGCGGGTGCCAGCCCCCGCGTCTCGTGGCCGAACGAGTAGGCGACCTCGACGCCCGCGACCTGTCCCGCTCCGATCAGTAAGTCGAGATCGAAGACGGCGGTCTTGCCCGAGACGACGAGATCGGTCACGTCCTGACGGATGATCTCGTGGAGGATCGGCGTCGAGATCCTGACGTGTCCGAACCCACCGCCGGCGATCAGGTCGCCGTCCTCGACGTACGCATCGACCGCCTCGGCGGCAGTCATCCGTTTGTCCTCGAACGCCCGGGACTTCTCTTCTGCCATCCACTGCCTGGCGTCGTCGGGATGCTCCCAGCCGACCAGTTCGCCGTTGCCCTCCTCGATGACGTTCATCGTGCGGTCACGTCCGGAGCTACGACCATTCTCCCCTTGACTGCACCGACTTTTCGCGGCGGACGGGCACGGACGGAGGTTTAAGGGCGCCCGAACCGACGGTGTTGTCGATGGCGTCAAAGGGAGATCCTCGGGTCCACTTCGTGATGAACGTGATCCTGTCGGCGGCGTTCGTCTACGTCGCGCTATTGGGGCTGGACTTCATTGGCGCAGTGGAGTTCACGCTGCAGACGTATCTAATCGCGACGGCGGCACTGATCGTCCTCACGCACGTGCTCGTCAGCTGACCGCGGTCCGCCGGTCGACCGGGCACGTCACCGCGAACTCAGCAGGCACAACTCGCCGTCCCGGGCGATCGTTCGAAGGACATCTCCTCCCCGCAGGAAGGACACTCGGGAGCGGTGTCCTCCGTCTGGTCGCTCCCGGGTACTCGTTCGGCACAGTCGTGACACCAGTATGCGCCGACTGACTCCGATTTCGAGGATCGTTGCTGTGGCGGTTCCGAAAACAGATCCCGTACAGCGTCGAGTATGCCCATAAATCCGCTACAGCTATCGAATAAATAGCTTTGCCTCGGATGTGTGTCCAGCTTGCACAATCGAATGTCGTCCGCCCGCGGCGGTTTCGACCAATCGTCGTCACGATTTCGTGTGATAGCATACGACACGCTTTTTAGCACAACTCCCTACGTACGGTCGATGCGGCTCCGGAACCGCGATGGGACGCCGATCGATCCCGTGCCGTTCCTGGTCGTGGCGCTTCTGGCCGTCACGATCGCGATAGCCTGGGGGCCGGTGTATCTGCTCGGATTGAGCGTGGACCTCCCGGTCGCAGTCGGGATCTCGGTCGGGATCGCCGTCGCGTCGGTCGCGGTGGCGTACCACCGGCTGGTCTGGACCGCGAACCCGACTGTGCGGGAGGAAGTTCCAGCGGAAGTCCGGTTCCGGAAGTTCCTGTACGCGATTCTCGTCGGCGTGATCGTCGTCCTGGCGCTGTTTGCGATCCAGGTCCGCTAGGCCGCGAGGTGGACTACCGGAGGTCGATCTCGACTGACGCGCCGATTTCCGTCGGATACCCGGCCCCCTGATCGGTGGGTTTCCGTCCCATGTTCTCCCATTCGTCGTCGGTCACGAGACAGGCGTCGAGACGCTCTGTGATCCCCGCGTCGTCGACGTCGTGGCCGATGAACACGAGTTCCGTGCGGCGGTCGCCGTGTTCGTCGTCCCACGGCAGGTCGCGATTGCCGTCGCGGTACAGGTCCCGTTCGATTTCCGGAAGCCCCGCGATCCACGGCCCGACGGCCTCGAACCGCACGGTCGGGCCGGCCTGGCTGTACGACACTGCCACGTCGTCCTGGCCCGCGAGCCAGCACAGTCCCTTCGACCGGACGACCGCTCCCGGGAGGTCGTTCACGACCTCCCACAGCCGCTCGGGGTGGAACGGTCGGCGCCGCCGATAACTGATCGAGGTGATCCCGTACGTTCGCTCGGGCGTCGCGTGATCGTGGTCGTGATCGTGTTCGTGGTCGTGATGTCCGTCTTCGGGATGGTCGATCTCGAACGTCGGCGCCCCGCCGACCTCGCCGAGGTTGTCCGGGTCGAAGCATCCAGTAGCGAGAATCTCCTCGGGATCGATCTGCCCGTGGACGGTCCGGACCACCTTCGCGCCGGGATTGAGCGTCGAAAGCAGTTCCTCGGCCAGTTCGAGTTCCTCGTCGTCGACGAGATCGCACTTGTTCAAAAGCAGGACGTTGGCGGTTTCGATCTGCTCGACGAGGA
Source organism: Halalkaliarchaeum desulfuricum (assembly GCF_002952775.1). NCBI lineage: Archaea > Methanobacteriati > Methanobacteriota > Halobacteria > Halobacteriales > Haloferacaceae > Halalkaliarchaeum > Halalkaliarchaeum desulfuricum. Next base: position 3,218,444 of record NZ_CP025066.1, on the reverse strand, counting down.
GATCCGAGAGTGGCCTGTCTTCCGCCCCGGGGGCCGTTTTGCGCTCGACCGTCTCGCTATCGTCGAACGTCTCGAGGAACTGCGTCGCGTCGACGACAGTCGCGAGGGTGTCGAGCTCGTAGGCGGCCGCCGCCCGGGAGGCGGTCGTGAACAGCCGGGCGACCGGTTCCGGCTCGCTTATTCCCGACGCCTCGACGACCAGGTAGTCAAAGTCTCGTTCGTCCGCGAGCCGGGCGACCTCCGTCTCCAGGTCGTCCTGGCGCTCACAGCAGATACAACCGTTCGACAGCTCGGCGATCCCGCCGTCGGCGGCGACGTCCGTGCCCGCCGAGAGCAGTTCGGCGTCGATGTTGATCTCTCCCATGTCGTTGACCAGCACCGCGATCCGGCGATTTCCGGCGTTCACGAGCAGGTGGTTCAGCGTACTCGTCTTGCCGGCTCCGAGGCTCCCGCTGAGCAGCGTGACGGGAATCTTCGACGTGGTCATTGGAGGCTCATCGGTCGCCGAGCTACTTGATCCCACGGGTGCGCCTCGATGACGTCTCTCCTCGGGCGATCCCACCTCAACTGTTATGCAGCCAGCCCTTGATGATCGCGCATGGAACTCATCCACACGGCACTCTGGACCGACGACCTCGAAGCGACACTCGCGTTCTACACCGACGTGCTCGACCTCGATCGGGTCTGGGGATTCACGGCCGACGATGGCGTCGAAAACGTGTACGTCGGAACCGAGTCGGGGGCCGAAATCCAGTTCAAGTACGATCCCGACGGCGAATCCGTTCCGGACCCAGCCGGCATCGATCACGTCGCGATCGAAGTCGAGGACACAGACGCGACATACGAACACGTGGTCGAGGAAACCGGCTGTGAGGTCGAAGTCGAACCAGTCACGATGGATCACATCGACGTCAGGGCGGCGTTCGTCTGCGATCCGAACGGCTACGTCGTCGAGTTCGTCGAACACCTCGAATAAGGGGGACGGCAGCGGTCGAAACGGCCCGACTGCGCCCTGCGCCCTGCATCGCCGGAGGAGTTTTTGCCCCGTGGCGTCCATACGCGGTTACATGGAGCTAAGTTCCCGTATCAACGCGTTCCTGGAGACGCTCGACGAGTGGCTCAGGGGGCTGTACCACGGCCTGCTCACGCATCCGGCTTACGAGAAGATAGAAAAGGAGGCCGAGGATCTGGAAGACGCGTTCATGCTGGCGTGTTTCCCCGACGCCTTCGGGATCCCGAGCCCGGTGTCGTACTACACTGCGGAGCTGCTGCCGTACCTCGAAGACGAGTACGAGGCCTGGCAGCGTCGGATGTGGGACCGGGACACGCTGCTCGAGCGGAAAGGACAGCAGTACCACTTCTGATGGCGACGTTCACCTTCTTCGGCGGCAAGGGCGGCGTCGGAAAGACCACCGTCTCCTCGGCGTTCGGGCTCAAATGCGCTCGCGCCGGCCTGGAGACACTTCTGGTTTCCACGGATCCTGCCCACAGCACCGCCGACGTGTTCGACCAGCCGTTTTCCGACGATCCCGAGCCTGTCGAGGGGGTCGACCGGCTCCACGCGATGGAGATCGACCCCGAAGAGGAGGTCGACCGGCATCGCCAGGAGATCCGCCGGCAGCTCGGCCAGCAGCTCAGCCCGGCGATGGTAAACGAGATCTCCATGCAGCTCGAGATGGCACACCGGACGCCGGGCGCCTACGAGGCAGCGCTGTTCGACCGGTTTATCGACGTGATGCGCGACTCTGACCCGTACGATCGGGTGGTGTTCGACACCTCGCCCACCGGCGGGACGCTCCGGCTGCTCGCGCTGCCGGAGTACCTCGAAAAGTGGATCGACCGCCTGCATCACAAGCGGAAAAAGAGCATCAAGAACTTCGAACGCGCCGCGATCGGCGACCGCCAGGCCAGACGGATGATGGAGGGTGACCCGATCCTCGCCCGCCTCGAGGAGCGCAAGGAAACGTTCGCATTCGCCGGGAAAACGCTCCGAGAGGACGCCGTCTTCCATCTGGTTCTCAACCCCGACGAGCTGTCGATCCGGGAGACGCGACGGGCGGTCGACGCCCTCGAGGAGAGCGAACTCGACGTTGCAGGGCTGGTCGTCAACAAGCTCACACCGGCGCCGGATCCCGACGAGGACGGCCGAGGCGCCCGGTATCTTCGCGAACGAGTCGAAACCGAGCAGGAGCGACTCGCGGCGATCCACGACTCCTTTTCGGTTCCGGTCGTCGCCCAGATCGAGAACCGCGTCCGCGAAGTCAAAGGCGACCTCCTCGAGGACGTCGCCGACGAACTCGCGATCGACCCGGCGGCGGCAACACACGCGTCCGAACCCTCCTAGTCCCTGTCGGCCATTGTCGTTACCCCCGGAACGTGGCGTCTGATTGATACGCTGTCGTCGTATTTCCCCAATCCATAATTTTATAATGGATGTTTGTTAGCTATTTACATACTTCCTATGGCAGGGGTAATATGGATCGTGGCGCTGGTGCTCGGAACGTTCACGGTGGCGTACCTGGGATACGGACGCTACCTGTCGCAGTTCGTCGAACTCGACGACAGTCGCGAGACGCCAGCCCACAAATACCAGGACGGGCAGGAGTACGTACCGGCAAAGAAACCAGTATTGCTCGGACATCACTATTCGTCGATCGCGGGTGGCGCCCCGATCGTCGGTCCGATCACGGCCGCGTTCATCTGGGGATGGGTGCCGGCCGTGCTGTGGGTCGCGATCGGTAACCCGCTTTTGGGCGCGGTTCACGACTTCACCTCGCTGTCCAGCAGCCTGCGACACGAGGGGAAGTCGATCGGCTACATCATCGGCGAGTACGTCGGCGACAGGGGCAAGAACATGCTGCTGTGGTTCGCGTTCCTGCTGGTCATCCTCGTGGTCGCAGTGTTCTCGCTGGTCATCGCGGTCGTATTCGACGCGTACCCGGCGGCGGCGACAGCCGGGATCATTTACATCGCCCTGGCGCTTGTGTTCGGCGTCTGGCTGTATCAGTTGAACCTGTCGTTCGCCATCGGGACCGTGATCTTCGTCGCCGGCGTCTTCGCGGCGGTGTTCATCGGGATCGAATACCCGGTCGCCTTCGTCGGCGACCACGCCGCCGGAACGATCGTGGTGTTCGGCGAGACAGCACCCGGCTTCATTCCGGAACTGCTCGGCAGCGCGAACATCGGTGCGTGGGTGATAACAATGCTCGTGTACGGCGGTGCTGCAAGCGTCCTCCCGGTATGGATTCTGCTCCAGCCGCGTGACTACCTGTCGTCGTTCCTGCTGTACACCGGGGTCGGGGGAACGATCCTCGCCGTGATCGTCGGAACGTTCATCACCGGGATGACCGCGACACACCCCGAAACCGGGGGCGAGCTCACGTTCACGATCGTGCAGGACGCCTGGTACGGGTTCTTCGGCGGCGGGAGCCCGTTCGCGGGTGACCTTCCGTTGATGCCGCTGTTCCCGCTGCTGTTCGTTACGATCGCCTGTGGGACGATCAGCGGCTTCCACTCGCTCGTGTCCTCGGGGACGACCGCGAAACAGCTCGACAAGGAAACGGACGCTCGGCTAATCGGCTACGGCGGCATGCTCGGCGAGGGGCTGTTGGCCGCGGTTGCGCTTTCCGCCGTCGCGGTTGTCGCGATTCCGGCCGGCACCGGCGGGATCGGGCTCGCCTTGCCGAACTTCGCGCTCGGCGGTGGCGCGATCCTCACTGCGCTGGGCGTCCCCTTCGCGGTCGGCGAGGTGTTCATGGCTCTCGTCTTGTCCGCGTTCCTGTTGACGAGTATGGACACTGCTGTCCGTCTGGGTCGATACATGATCGAAGAGGTCATCGGAACCCCCGAGACCTCGGTCCAGGAGGCGGGAGCGAACCGCTACGTCAACACGTCGGTCATCGTCGTCGTGGCGTTCTTCCTGCTCGGCAGCGGCCGGTGGGAGGACCTCTGGACTTTGTTCGGAGGCGCAAACCAGTTGCTGGCCGCGATGGCACTGCTCACAGTGACGGTGTGGCTCGCGAACTGGGACGACACCAAGCAACTGATCTCCACGGGCGTCCCGATGGCGTTGATGGTGATTATTACCATCGCCGGTCTGACGTGGGTGTCGATGTATCAGGTTCTCGGGGGACGGCTCCTGGGAATCACCACGCCCGCAGAGACTGAACTCCTCGCGCAGATCTCGGCGGTTGTCCAGGTCCTCATCGCACTGACGCTCATCGGACTGGCGGTGAGCCTGGTGTGGATCGGATACGGCAACATCAAGGCGGTGCGTGGAATAGGCGAGGAACCAGCCGTTGCCGACGGCGGTGAGCCCGACGCAGACGCGCCCGACGACGACTAAGGGACGCGTTTTTTAATCGGTTTCCGATGGTGCCTCAGAACTCGAGCCGTCGAGAGATCAGTCCGAGCAACCCAGGTTCCTCTTTCTCGATCGGGTCCCAGGTCCGGAACGCCTCCTCGACGTCGGCGCCGTCGTTCGCGACGAGTTCCTTCCGGTCGGGGGCAACGACCACGACGTTGATCTCGTAATGGCCGTAGTAGCCGTATTTTAACAGCGTCCGCTCGTCGAGGTTCTCCACCCGAGACCGGACGGAATCGAGGATTTCAGGGACGACCAGTACGAACGTGAAGTCCGTCGAGTAGTGTTCCTCGTCTGCGTCGATCAGTTCGTCTGCCAGGCCGTGACCGAGTTCCACGAGCCGGTCGATCTCCCGTTCGGTCGCCCGATCAGTTCGGCGGACGTACAGGTGCTCGTGTGACACGTGGTGGGCGAACGACAGTGCCGGATGGAAGAAGTGTTTCTCGCTGTGGAGCTCCATGTGGCCGTACAGGTCGAACCGCTCGCCGTCGACCTGGTGCGCTTTTTTCAGGTCGTAGTTGAACAGGAGCCGGCCGCTGACCGTCTCGAGATAGTCGTCGTCCCAGACGGGGACCTCCGACGGTTTTCCGTCTGCCTCCTCCCGCTCTGTACGTGTTGTTCCTGTCCCGGTCGGCCTGTCGACAGCGTCGTCAGGTTCGTCGTCCGCGTCGACGGCAGGTTCGTCGTCCGCGTCGACGGCAGGTTCGTCGTCGCTGTCGATTTCCCAGTCGTCCGTTTCGCTCATGGTTCGTACTCGTGGGCGTCGTCGACTGCCGGGGCCCCAACTGCAAGCAGGCGGACAGGGGCATCGGCGCCGGCCGGGTTGTACGCCCGGTGAGGGCTCTCGGGTTCGACTACGAACGCTTGCCCCGCTTCGACCTCGAACGTCTCCTCGGGCGTCTCCACCGAGAGGGTTCCCTCGAGGACGTACAGGATTTCCTCCTGTTCGTCGTGATAGTGGTACACGTAGGGCACCTGTTCCCCCGGGGCGACCCCGTAGACGTGGACTCCGACCTGGTCGAGTTCGGCCGCGTCACTTATCGATCGCTTTTCTGACGGACGATCGGGTTCCGGATCGACGACGTCGGGATCGACGACGTGGTATTCCATGTACACACACGTGCGGCCGCCGCGCTAAATAGTTCTCGTCGCCACCGGCAAGGTTTAACCGTCCTTCCTCCCAATAGTGTGTGAGTGAGACACATGGGAGGCAAACGAACCGAGGCGTGCGGCCGATGCAGCGTTTCGACGGTCGTCGACGCGTCCGACGCCGAGGACGGGGACACGGGTGGCAGGAACCCGTTCGACGGCTCCAGGATCGAGCTCGACGAGGACGAACTCCGTTCGGTCGTCCGTCACGAAGTGTTCTTCTCTCGACTCCGCCGCCGACTCGACGAGTGGGCCACACGGGTTACGTTTGGTCGGTGACTCGCGTTCGGGGACGGTCAAACCGACTGTTTTTAACAGACGGGGCGTGCAGACACGCTCACCGACATGATCGCCTCCGGGCCGGATCTGCTTCGACTGGTCGTCGTCCCCGTGTTCGCGTGGGCGGCCTACCGGGACGTCCGGACCCGCCGCCTTCCGAACCGGCTGTGGCCGCCGCTGATCGCGCTGGGGTTGCTCGCGCTCGCGTGGGAGTCGTGGACCCGGCTTCCGCTTGCGGGCGTCAACGATCGACTGTTCCTCGTGCAGGTCGCGATCAGCCTGTTTTTCGTCGCGCCGCTGGGCTATCTGTTCTGGCGGATCGGCGGTTTCGGCGGTGCCGACGCGAAGGCGCTGATCTCGCTTGCGGTGGTGTATCCGACGTATCCGGCCTACTGGCTCCCGGTGGCGTGGCTCCCGACGCTCCCGGTCGTGATGTCGAACGTCGGGGTCTTCTCGCTCACCATCCTCACCAACACCGTGCTGGTCGGACTGGCGTATCCGATCGCGCTTGCGCTCGGAAACCTTCTGTCGGGACGGATCTCCCCGGTGATGTTTCTCGCCCGGCCGGTTCCCGTTGAGTCGGTGATCACGCGCCACGGCCGACTGTTCGAGACCCGGAGCGGCTACACGAGGGGGGGTCTGGACCTCGATGCGCTTCGAATGTATCTCCGCTGGCGCGGCCTCTCCTTCGAGGAACTCGTCGACCGACCCGAAGAGCTTCGGGAGCCGGAAAGCGTCGGGGAGACGTACGACCCGACCGACGGCGCGGTCTCCGCCCGGTCGACGGACGGACCGGCCGTCACTGACGGCGGACGTTCCGCCGGCGCGGAGGCGGGCGACGACTGGGCGGCACAGCGGTTCCGCGAGGAGGTCGGCCCGGCGTACGGAACCACGCCCGAATCGCTTCGGGAAGGGATCGAGACGCTGATCGAACGCGACCGGGTGTGGGTCTCGCCCGGACTCCCGTTCGTCGTCCCGATGTTCGTCGGCCTCGTCGTCGCCGTCGTCTACGGCGACCTGCTCTTCGCGGCGATGCGTCTCCTCGGACTGGTCTGATTTGGCTGCCGGTACGCGTTGGATCCAGAGAACCGAGTTCTTTCGCTTCCCGACAGGTTTAACCCGCGTAATCGACCACTTTCAGGTGAATGACCTCCACCCGGGACGCAGTTTTGCGGGTCGATCTCACGACCGGAACGGTACGACGGGAGACAGTCCCGGAACGCTGGCGACGCGACTTTCTCGGCGGCAAAGGGCTCGGCGCGCGCTACCTCTACGAGGAGCTTTCCGCGGGTGTGGATCCGTGGGGTTGTGAGAACCTCCTCGGCTTCTTCGTCGGTCCGCTGTCGGGATATCTCCCGGGCGAATCGCGGTATGCGGCCGTGACGAAATCTCCGCTCACCGGCGCGTTTCTCGACTCCTACAGCGGCGGCGAGTTCGCAGCACGGCTTTCGGGATCGCTCGATGACGCCCTCGGGTTGATCGTCGTCGGCACCGCCGACGAGCCGGTCCGGATCGAACTCTCCGGCGGGGAGGCGACGGTTTCGCCGGCGGAGACCTGGGGCGCGGACGCGGCAACGACCGCCGCGGCGTTCCCCGACGCGGCGGTTGCGTGCGTCGGCCCGGCCGGCGAATCGGGCGTCGAGTACGCGACGATCGCCTCCGACGGCGGCGAGCACCACGCCGGCCGCGGCGGCGCGGGGGCGGTGATGGGCGCAAAGCGACTGAAGGCGATCGTCGCCCGCGATGGGCCGCCGGAGCTCCCGCCGAGCGTCGAGACGCTCCACGAGAAGTACGCCGATGCCTACGAGGACCACGACGTCGGCCGCTGGCAGGCCGCAGGCGAAACCCTCGAGAGCATCGACTTCGCGAATGAGGTCGGCGTGCTGCCCACCGAGGGGTGGAAACGAAGCCGGTTCGACGGTGCCGACGAGATCGGGATCGAACGGGCACGCGAGCGATCGACCGGCAGGGAACGACCCGACGACGCCGTCCCCGGCGGGTTCCGGATCGATACCGAGGAGGGCGAGACGGTCCCCCGAGGGGCGACGCCGATGACGCTGGGGGCCGGCCTCGGGATCGACGAGTTCGACGCCGTCGCGGCCCTGGGGGGTGTCTGTGACCGGCTCGGCGTCGACGTGATCTCCGCGGGAAACGCCGTCGCGTGGGCGGTCCGTGCCGGCGAGAAGGGGCTCGTTGACGTCGACCTCGTGTTCGGCGACGAGGAGGGGATCCGCCGGCTGATCGAAGCGATCGCTTACGGGACCGAAGACGCGCCGGGGCGCTCCGAGGAAGCGTCGCCGCCCTGGCCGCCCGAACTCCCCGCGCTCCTGGGTGATGGCGTCGATACAGCTGCGGAGGCGTATGGCGGCGACGACCTCATCCCGACCGTGAAGTCGATGGAGCTGCCCTCCTACGATCCGCGGGGCGCAGCCGGGATGGCGCTCGCGTACGCCACGAGCGACCGGGGCGGCTGTCACCGCCGGGCCCGTCCGATCGAAACGGAAGTGTTCGCCGCCGACCGGTGGGGGACGGCCGACCGCGCCCGTGCGGTCGCAGTGGCACAGGACGTCCGGTCCGTGCTGTGGAGCCTGGTGGCCGACGACTTCGCCGGCGAGACGATGTGGGGCGACCTCGGCGCCGAGTGGCTCGAGGCGATCGGCCTGGAGTACACGCCCGCGGAACTCGCCGGGATCGGCGAACGGGTCTGGACGCTCGTTCGGCTGTTCAACGTCCGGGAGGGGTTCGACCGGGAGGACGACGAACTCCCGACTGTGCTCACCTCGCCCATCGACGACGGTCCCGCCGCCGGAGAGTCGATCGACCCCGGGGAGTTCGACCGGATGCTCGAGGCGTACTACGCGATGCGGGAGTGGGGTAAGAACGGCCGTCCCACTCGCGCCTGCCTGGAGCGACTGGATCTCCTCGACGTCGTCGACGAGGCGACGCCGCTGGACGACCCGTGGACGGATCCGCCGGTCGACCCCGAACATTTCGGCGCAGCCGAGCGACTCGGACGGACGGTGGAGTGAGTACTCCTCTCCTCGATACTGCTACTCCTGGTCACCGTAGCCGACGCTCCGTGCGTCCGACCGGGCCCGCTGTGCGGCGGCATCGAGATCGAACAGTTCCTCGTCGGCGACGACGTCTCCGTCCCTGATCACCGGTTCGAGGAGCGGTTCCGCGTCAACGGGGGCGTCCCGCGACGCGAGTCCGACGTGGTGGCCGCCGTCGTCGGTCCTGTAGGCCTGTTTCGCTCCGGAGAGTTTCCCCCGTTTGGCCGCGGGCTCGCCCTCCACTTCGACGATGTCGAGTGCGAAGTCGACCGGATCCGCGTTCGACACGTACCCGCCGACGCCGAACCCGTCGGCGACATCCCGAAGCCCCCGGAGGGCGTCCGGGCCGAGCCCGCCGCTGAGGAACATCTCGATGTCCTCGTGACCGCGGGCGGAAAGCTCCCACTGCACCTCCCGGACGATGTGTTTGAAGTCTCCCCGTCGCGAGCCGGTGGTGTCGAGGCGAACGCCGGCCAGTCGGTCGCCCAGCGCCTCCACGGCGCGGAGACTCTCGTCGACCTCGTCGGTGTAGGTGTCACACAGGGCGATCCGGGGAACCGACTCCGGCACCGCCTCGTCGAACGCCCGCCAGGCGTCCTCCTGGTTGCCCTCCCCGAAACAAATCACCAGCGCGTGTGGCATCGTTCCGCTTGCCTCCCGGCCGATCACCTCCCCGGCGGCGACGTGGGAGATGCCGTCGAGTCCGCCAACCAGCGCCGACCGCTCGATCATCGCCGCGATCGAGGGGTGAACGTGGCGGGCGCCAAAGGAGAGCACCGTCGTGTCGGGGGCGGCGACGCGGCAGTCCAGCGCGGCGGTCGCGACGCCGGAGGCGTGGGAGAGAAAGCCCAGAAGCGACGTCTCCAGCTCCGCGAACTCCAGGTACGGACCCTCGATCCGCAGGACGGGCCCGCCGTCGAACAGCCGTCCCTCGGGGATCGCATCGACGTCGACGTCGCGTCCCTCCAGAAGCGCCGTCGCGTCCTTCAGGCCGGCGAACAGCTCGAACTCGCCCGAGGGAAACTGGTCGGCGGTGACTTCGGCGGTGACGGTCGGGTTCCGCCCGGCGTGGTCGAGTGCGGCCGCCGTTCGTTCGAAGTACGCGTCCGTCGCCCGTCCCTCGTGGATCGCGGACGGGGAGACGATGTCGAAATCCATGCCTGGACTTTTCCGGCGGGAACAAAAAACCATCCGGCCGCGGGTCACGGCCGGGCCGCGGCGGCTGTTCCTCCCGGGCTACCGGCGCCGGCCGACACGCAGCAGCGCGATCGTCGCGAGCAGGGCGGCGACGGCGATTCCGGCGCCGAACCCGGGCGTCTCGAGGTCGATCGACCCGTCATCGTCGGGGGCGTCGGGGGCGTCGGGCTCGGTCGGTGTCTCGATCTCGCCCGGGTCGTCCGGCTCGGTCGTCGCGTCATCGCGGATCTCCGCTGCGAGATCGGGTCTGATGTCCGAGACGGCACCGGTCGTGGGTCCGTGGACGATCGTCACTCGGGTGTCCTCGGTCGAGACGAGGTACGCCCCGCGGAACGGCCCGTCGTCGACCACGTGGTAACCGTCGTCGGTCCGGACGTCGTGGGCCTCGAGCATCGCGCCGTAGGCGTCACTGAACTGCTGGGCGTCGGTTGCGGTCTCCCACTCGGTCACCCAGACGTAGCCGTCCTGGTCGTCGCCGCGCCTGTACGGGTACAGTTCGTCGTTCGCCCATCCGGAGGAGGGCTCCGAGACGTAGTTGTACGTCTCGTGGGGGTGGTCGGCCTGCGTGAACTCCCGCCAGTCGATCGTGTCGGCCTCGTAAAACCGCGCCTGATACCAGAACATCGCGTAGATCGACGCCTCACCGACCGTGTCGGCCCCCTCGACACCCTGGTCGGGGTAGTGTTCCCACCCACTTTCTGCGGTGTGTTCGTAGTCGATCGGGGTCGGTTCGCGGTCGGTGCGGTGGATCACCTGGGTCGTCGACTTCGGCGGCTCCTCCATGCGTTCGGTGATTCCCTCCCAGCCGTCCTCCTCGACGATGTCGGCAGCGTATCCAGGCCCGTCCGAATACGGCTGGAACACCGTCAGGAAGATCCCCAGGTTCGGATCCGGTCCGTCGTCGTCAGTTCTGTCAGTGGGGGGCGTCTCGACACACTCCCATTCGCCGGACTCACAGCGCTCTTCGTAGACGTGTTCCATGTAGACGACTTCACCCTCGACGATGCCGTCGATCGCGAGATCGGCGTCCTGGGTGGCGCCGCGGTACGTCGGATCGGAGAGGTTGTGGTACTGATCCTGCATCGCGTGGCCGAGTTCGTGAAGCAGCGTGGAGTTGTCGATCACCGGGTTGTCACCGTCGTCAGTCACGATGACGACCCGATCCTCCGCAGGGGAATAGAAACCGGCGACTGCACCGGAGAAGACGGTGTCAATCTCCTCTTCGGAAGACTCGTCTTCGCCCACGATGAACAGGCCCTTCCACACCTGGTCGTTCCAGCGGTTGAACTCCTCGTCGCTCTCGCGGTCCTCCCGCATCTCGCGGAACTCTTCGCGGGTCATCACGTCGACGGGAACGTCAGCGCGGAACTTCTGGTCGCGGATCTGCTCGACCCGGGCCATCTTGCGGTAGACGTACGCCTCGAGCTCCTCGTCGGTGAGGCCGTCGGCCTGATCGATGTCGATGGAGTCGTTGTACCAGTAGCCGTTGACCTTCCCGATCGGTTCGTCGCCGAACTCGTCTTCGTCGGTTTCGTTGTCGGCGTCATCGGTATCGAAGGTCGACACGGGCGCACCCGACGCCTCCACGTGATCGTTCGTCGACGATGCTGTCGCGACATCGTCGACAGTCCCTGGAGGGGCGGCGGCAGCTACGGGTGCGAACATCGCCGTCACCATCAGCAGGGCCACCGCGAGGGTGAGAACCCGTCCCATAGGATATCGTCGAACTGCAGCCCTATTACGTTTCTGCAGGACCGACCCAATCGTCGGGAGTCGGTTCGTCCCCTGGTCGGGATTCGGTTCGTCCCCTGGTCGGCGACGAGGCGTCACAGCCGGTCGCGACCCAGAATGAGGTACAGTACCAGCCCCAAAATCGGGGCGAGGAACACCACGATCGCCCAGAGGAACGCCGGGTGGGTACTGTTCTTCTGGGCGTCGGTGTAGGTCCACCAGATAATCGCGATCGTCACGGCGAGTATCAGGAGGAAAAACACCATTGCTCCGGCTGCGCCTGACTGTAACAGTATGCTGGAGGGCATACGTCCCTGGTTGGGTTGCACTGTAAAATCTTTTCTGCCTCGCTGAGACCGTTCAACGGTATATCAGGGGTGAGGAAGAGTTGAAGAGGGGATGGCGGCGATCACCCCCGAACGCTTAATTACGATCGCGGAGGAATTCGCTGTCGAGCCGAGGTCAGAGAGTCCATGATCGTCCGATCCCTCTCGGGCCGGGACGATGCGAGAGGCCTGCTCCGGGTCAACGCCCTGTCCTGGCGGGAAGCGTACGCGGATCTGCTACCCGAGGAGGTCCTGGAGAGCTATCAGCATCCGAACCCCTCCGAAGATGACGTCGACCGGCTGTTCCAGGGGCTCCCCGAAGAGGGTGTCGTGCTGGTCGCCGTCGAGGGGGGATCGGTTCGCGGATTCGCGGACTTTCGGTGGGATGACGAGTCGATAAAGGCGTTCGTCGGACCGGAGGAGGCCGGCCTGCGAGCGATCTACGTTCACCCGGACGACTGGGGAGACGGCATCGGGACGATGCTTCTCGTGGAGGGACTGTCGCGGCTGCCGAATTGGGTGCAGGCAGTGCGACTCGAAGTGCTGGCGGACAACGAGCAGGCCCGAGGCTTTTATAAATCACGGAGATTCGAACGGACCGGCGCCACCACCCACGAGATCGGCGACACCGAATATCCGACTGTGATATACACCCGAACGCTGTAGCCTCCCGAGAAACAGGGAAAGCCGTAAGTTCTCGACGCTCGGAGTTGCGGGCATGAAAACGTCGTCCAGTGGGGGGAGACCATGAGCGTCGGAGCGGTCAGCTCCGACCGTCAGCTCGCACGCCTGCTCCAGTTGGGGATCGTGCTGGAGGAGGTCGTCGAGGCCCGGGCGTACCACCACTACCGAAGCCTCGACGCCGAACTTGACGAGGAGGTGGAAGCTCTCCTGGAGGACGCCGCCGAAGAGTCGGCCGAACACCGGGATCGCCTCGAGGAACTCGTCGAGCAGCTCGGCGTCGAGAGCGTTCCGTTCGAGGAGGTCGAATCGCTGGTGGAAGCGCAGTACGGAAAGACGAAACCGGAGGACTTCGACGGCGTCCTGTACGACCAACTGTGCAACGAGGAGACCGCCTACAAGTTCTACGACGATCTCATCGCAGCCATCGAGGACAGCGACGCGCACTTTTCAGTGGATCGGGAGACGCTGCTCGAGACGCTGCGGGAGATCCAGGCGGAGGAGGCCGAGGGCGTCGAGGAAGTGACAGAACTGATGGAGCGATCCGGAAGCGGGGGGAGTCTGGAGGCATGAACACGGCAGACCAGTATCTCAAGGCGATCTATCTCATTCAATCAGGGGCGGACGGACCCGCCTCGACGGGGGAGATCGCCGAACGGCTGTCGGTGAGCCCCGCCAGCGCGAACGAGATGATCGGCAAACTCGAAGAGCGCGGGTTCGCGGAACACGAGAAGTACAAGGGCGTGCACCTCACCGACGAGGGCATCGGCCGCGCCCGGGACGCCCTGCAGACGTACTGCATCATCGAGCGGTTCCTGGCGAACGTCCTCGGCGTCGAGGAGTTCCAGTTCGAGGCCCGAGAGATGGAGTCGGTGATCGACGAGACAGTCGCCGAACGGATCGACACCATCATCGATCGCAATCCCGAGTGTCCGGACTGTTTCGATCCCGAGACCGACGCGTGTTCGTGTCTCGACGCCGGCGAGATCGCGGATTGAAAAGTGGCCGGACCGTCGTTGATCCGAACCGCAACTGTTTGGTATCCCAAGCGGTAATACCCGAGTGCAGTCCCGTGGTGTAGTGGCCAATCATAGCGGCCTTTGGAGCCGTTGACGGCGGTTCGAATCCGCCCGGGACTATATTGCGCGAGCGAAGCGAGCGCTATTCGTTTTCACGCGGATTCGAACCAGGGAGCGGGAGGTGAGCGAGCGAAGCGAGCGAACGGGAGCGAGTGAGGGTCGAATCCGCCCGGGACTACTTAAAATCCACCCCTAATTCATCCCGGTCGTGATCGTGCCGACTGCCTCGAGATCCCGGCTCACAAAAATGGGAGTGCCACTGCCAGGGAACGACAGCGGAGGTCGTATCGAGCATGCCGGTACCCGACGACCACCCCTCGGTCCAGAGGGGAAATCGAGTGTACAGCCTCCCGCAGGTTGTCGGTTGTGGCTCAAATATAGGGATATTATGGGATCCAGAACTCGACGAGGATCGCAGCGGACTGCTCGTCCATCGGTCAGTTGGACTGCCCCTTCGCCGACAGCACGGAGTAACGGCGATGAGACGTTGGACCGTGGTCGCCCCCGAAAAAGAGAGACGACATCGTCAACGGCCTCTTCGAGCAGTTCGAGCAGTTCGAGTTGGGTGGTGAACTTCCACCTGTAGTTTCGGACATCATCCGTCCCGACCAGATAAATCCACTCGAAAGGATCGACCCGGTGAGACGAGTATTCGCCCCTCTGGCCCGCCTCACCGGATGAGCGTCACGGGAACGCTGACCCGCCTCGCCACCACCTCGGTGACGCTCCCGAACAGCGACCGTTCTTTTTCGGTTCGTCCATGCGCCCCGAGGACGACGTGATCGACGTCTTCTTCCTCCGTGTAGTCGACGATGATCCGTTTCGGGTCGCCGATCTCCGAGGTCGTCTCGACCTCGCGATCGTAATCCGCAGCAACCGAATCAACCTCCCTAAACAGCTGTTCGGTGACCTCGTCGGCCCGTTCGTACCACTCGTCGGTCCCCATCAACGGCTCGTAGGAACTCTCGAATTCGGGCGCGGTGCCGTAGCCCGGTTCGAACAGGTCGACGACGTGCAACACGGTGATCGACGCGTCCGGAAACGTCGTCAGCGCGTGCCGCAGCGCCTCGACCGACAGCGGCGAGCCGTCCATCGGGACGAGAATATTATCGGTCATAGTGGTTTTCCGCTACTGAAACATTCCCGACGTCTGTGGCTGCTGTTCCTGCTGCTGTTGTTGATACTGCTGGAGTTGCTGTGCGATCTGCTGTTTCTGCCGCTGGATTTCCTCGGCCTGCTCGAGCAGTTCCTGGGTGTCGATGTCGAAGTCGACGAGCGGTTCGAGGGCGTTCTCGACCACCTCACGGGCGGCCCCCGGGTCCGGGATGTACGGGTGCGACCGGACGACGAGCACGGACGCCGGGATGTCGTTGTGATAGCAGGAAGCCAACAGTCCACCCGTTATGCCGCCGATCACGCCGGCCCCCTCGGCCAGCGGGATCCCCGCGTCCACGAGATCCGTCTCCAACTCGTCGGTCGTCGCGACGCCCACGATCTCTCCGATTTCCGTTTCCGTCTCGGCGGGAGCGCCCGCGAGAAACACCGCCTTCTCGAAGTCTTCGGCCAGATCGGTCAACACACACTTGCTCAAGCATTCGACGGCGTTCGGCGGGATCGGCACGTCGCTTTGCAGCGTCATCACGTCCGGATCTTTCCCGGCGTACACCCGCACTGTGTCACGGACACGGCCGTCGTTGAACGACGCGACCGGCGGGAACTCGTCCGACCTGATGGTTCCGTGCTGTTCGAGTTCGAGCTGTTTCGTGATCTGATCGACCGCGATCGACGCGACCAGTCCCAGTCCGGGCAGCCCCTCGATGAGTGTCGGCGAGTCGGTGGCCAGTTCCTTCGTCCGATCGTAGTGCGCCGTTGAGTCGTCCCCTGTCATAGTTTCCTCACAGGGAGACGGTTCGCACAGCGAGGCTTAATCACCGCCGATAATTGTCATCGAACGAGAAAAACAGGGTCGGAGCTTCCGCTCGCTTTTTAGTTATCTACTCGTCTTCTGTGTCGTCTTCGTCGTCATCGTTCTCCTCGTCGTCTTCGTCAGCATCATCCTCGGCGTGTGGTCCGCCCGCGTGGTCAGGGGGGACCGGCGTGAGCCGGCGGACCGCGCACGTCGTCAGTTCCGTTTTTGGCTTCGCTCTTATCACCAGGGCCAGCGTGGTCCGGGGGACCCTGACCGTTGGATTCGTTCTTGGCGTCGCCGTCAGCACCGGGTCCAGCGTGTTCCGGGGGACCCTGGCCGTCGGATTCGTTTTTGGCGTCGCCGTCAGCACCGGGTCCAGCGTGGTCCGGGGGACCGGCCTGAGCCGGCGGGCCAGCGTGAGCGGGAGCGTTACCCGGGTTGTTCTTCGTCACCCAGTTCGCCACGTGGTGGCCGAACGGGTGCTCGTCATCCTCGATTGTATCCATGTATCCCTGGAGCTGCTGACCGAACGGCAGAGACGGATCGCCCTCGTAGGCCTCGAGCGTCACAATCGTCGAGGCAGTGCGATCCTCGTGCGTGGCCGTGACCTCGACTTCCACCGTCTCGTAGGGTGCCGGCAGCACGACGGTACCGTCCTCGTCGGTTTCGTATTCGCCCACACCGTCGTAGGTGACGTTCTCGTCCTCGTCGACGAGGGTGACGTTCACCGTGGCGTTCTCGACGGCGGTCCCGTTGTCGGTGACGGTCACGATGGCGTCCTCACCGGGGTCCTGGTCGACGTTCACCTGGAATCCAGGCGCGGCCTCGAGGGTCGTCGAAACCGACGTGGTTTCGTTCTCGTAGTCAACCGTCACGGTGACGTTCACCTCTTCGTCAGGTGCCGACAGTTCGACGATTCCGTCTTCGTTAGTTTGGTAGTCGCCAGCGTCGGCGTAGGTTGCGTCCTCGTCATCGACGGTGACGTTCACCTGTGCGTTCTCGACCGACGTGTTGTTGTGCGTTACCTCGACGGTGACCTCTGCGGTGGCGTCGTTCTGGGCGACGTCCACCTGGAGGCCGCCATCTGTGCCTGCGACGGCCGCCGACGCGCCGCCGGCGATCACGACGAAGGCGAGTGCGAGGGAAAGCAGCGTTTTCGAATTCATGCTCGCTTCAGTAATATACCCCTCCCTACATTAATCGGGACGACCGTCAGTGCGGTTTACCGCCGAGTTAACCCGAATTAACTGTCCGAAACCCCGTGTTCAACAGTGAGATTTGGGATTTTCCGGCACCGAAACCACCGGCCCTCGGTGTGATCTCTCCAGCCGAACGATCCGGGAGGCAGGGAAGCTGTACGGCTTCAGATCTCCGACGTCGCGATCCGGGGCGAGCCCCGAGGCGTACACCGCGCGGACGACCGGCTCGTGGTCCCCGTAGCCGGTGTTCGTCGGATACTCGGCCACGATCCGCCCCTCGTCGGTCTCGACGGCGTCCGCCCGGTCGGTCGTGACCGCGACGACGACCAGCAACGAGCCGGTTTCCCGGTCGCGGACGACCTCGCCGACTGCGGGTCGGTGTTCCTCACACAGATACGATCCCGACTCGCAGCGAGGGACGAACAGCTCCCGACCGCAGACCGCACAGGCGCCCAGCCGTTCTTCGGGGGCGGGGACGGATTCGGCGGCGATCTCGAAGGCGACGCGCCGGAGGTGTTTGCAGTACTCCCTGCGGATGGCGTGATCCGGGCAGGTACAGGACGCGTCGTCGATGTCCACGACGTACGTCCCCCCGTCCGTTTCGACCACGTACCGGCCGTCCCGGAGCGGCCGAACCGTCATCTCCTCGGTCAACGCCCGGTGAGTGCGTCCCGAAACGCCGGACGTACGCGTGGCTGTTTCGGAAACAGTTTCCCCTGTTTCGGGCGTTTCGGGTGTCTCGGTCGACTCCGCCGTTTCGGGTGTCGTCATCGTTTCTCCCGGGGACTCACCCCGACTTCGGCTGGAACTACGCACCCGCCAAACGTGAACGTTCGGGCCGAAAGCGCCGCGTTGGTCGTGTTCTGCGGCCGATTCCCGTCTGCGGACATTCGACGGCCTTTTGTGAAGTGCGGGGATACCGCTGGGTATGGAAATCGACGAGGAGGTGCGTCGGAAGACGATCGTTTCGATCTCCGCTGTCGCCGTGTTTCTCGCTGCGCTGGTCGGGGTCGGGATCTTTTACGACGGCGGCGACTCGCTGCCGGAAGCCGGCGCGATGGCTATCGTCGGCCTGCTCGTGGCGTTCGTCTTCCTGATGGCCGCGGTCGGCTTTTACCTCGATCGCACCAAGTGAGCGACTCGGGAGGCGTCCGTCAGAGGGCTCCCGGATTCCACGTGTCACGCGTTCGTCGTCGCCCGCCAGTCCGTGATCGCGTCCGAGTCGACCTCTTCGACCCGCGTTTCGTAGTACGCGAGCGGATGGGAGGCCACCTTCCAGTGGTCGTCCTCGTTGTGACAGATCCCGTACGCCGACAGCGTCTCGCAGGACGGCGGCGGATACTGCGATCCCGATTCGTCGCGGAGATACTCCAACTGGTAGCGGAGCGTCTCGACCTCCAGGGAGGTGTCGGCACAGAAGGCGACGATCTCGTCTGCGGACATCCCGATCCCGGCCAGGAACGCCATCAGCGAGAACCCCTCGACGGAAGACAGTTCCGTTCCCCGCTCGGCCTTGTCGATCAGGTTTCGCAGACACGGCGGGAACAGTTCCGGTGCGACGACGTCGATGTCGTGGACCCGCGTCCGGTCGGACAACAGGCCCCGAAGATCCGTCACCTGGGGTTCGAGTTCTGCCCCGAGTCCTTCTTCCCGTGGGAGGTCGAACGGAAGCCCCGCGGCGATCCGGTCGCGGATCGCCGTCTCCAGCAGTTCGAACAGATCCGCCCCGGTAATTCTTACCTCGCCCTCGTCGAGTTCGCGCGCGACGAGTCGCCACTCGCGACCCCAGCTGGACGACGACAGCGACAGGTACGCGCCGACGTCGATCCGATACCACTGTTCGCCGTGTCCCTGGTGGGACCGATCGTCGGGCTGTACGTCGTCTGCAAGGTCGAACTCCGCCAGCACGTCGTCGAGATCCAGATTCGTCGTCTGGGTCGACCGGAGGTCGTCTTCCCGCGCGACGTCCTCGCGGATCCGTTCGATCGCGGTCGACGCCTCGGCTGCGGCGTACTTGTCGATCGCGGCAGTGGAGTCCAGAAGCGACACCAGGATCCGTGCGATCGGATACGAAAGCAGTTCCGTTTCCGGATCGACGTCGTCGGTCTCCGGGCGGACGGTTCCTTCGAGCAGGGCTCGCTGGACGCGCTCGCGTCCTCGCTCGACGGCGGGCGCGCCACGGGAAACCAGTTCCGGAAGGGAGATCTCGGCCGTTTCGACGGCTGTCCGGGCCGACTCGAAGAACGGATACCGTGCGTCCAGCGGGTTCATCACCGAATGTGGCCTTCCTCGCGGAGCTGGTCGGCCTCGGACTTCTCGTATCGCCAGGTCACGTCCGCCTTTTCGTCCTGCCAGTCCCACGGCTCGACGAGGACAATGTCGCCCTCCCGGATCCAGATCCGCTTTTGCATCCGGCCCGGGATGCGTGCCGTCCGCTCGACCCCGTCGGCACAGCGTACTCTCACGCGATTCGCTCCGAGCATGTTGGTGACCTCCGCGAACACCTCGTCGTCGTCCGGCATCCGGAGGTCGCGTCGCCCCTCGTTTTCGCCCATGTTGGCTGATGGTTGGTGCCCGAACAATTAAATGGCATGGGCTTCGGTTCGACTGGCCTGTCGACCTGGCCGACGCAGCGTCCGCGGTTGCGTCGAAACCGGACTACGTTCGCGGTTGCGTCGACATCGGAACCGTTACCAGTCCGCCGGTTGCATCCCGGCGTATGCTCGATACGCTCGGAATTGAAGGACTCCTCGGGGTCGTTTTGATCGTCCTCTCGATCGTGCTGTTGACCTGGCACGACCCGATCGTCGGCGCCGCCGTGATGATACTCGTCGCGGGGTTCGCGCTGGTCGCCAAAGGGATTGCAGACAGCGTGATGCGGCTCTTCGGTATGAAGTGAACTCGACGGAACTCGGCTCGACTGCGTCGGCCCCAGCTAGGCCGAATCGACCGACAGCGTCACCGCGATCTCGGTTTCGTTTTCGATGTTCTCGCTCACGGGACAGCGCCGTTCGATCTCGGCAAGCCACTCCTCGAGGGTCTCCCGGTCGGCGTCGGCCTCGACGTCGATCGTCACGTCGAAGCCCTGAAAGCCGGCCCGGGCGTCGACGTCCTCGCCCAGGTAGACTCGGGAATCGTAGCTCGCTTCAACGGACACCTCGAGGCTCTCGATCTCGATGTCCCAGTCGCGTGCCACCTGGCTTCCCGTCGAGTTGACACAGGCCGCATAGGCGCCCAGCAGGTGATGCAGCGGGCTCCCGTCGGTCCCGATCGTGAACGTCGATTCGCCGGTGTCGATCGTCATTCGCTTGGGACTGATCCGGGTTCCAGTAACCGTCTTCGTCGACAGTTCCACGTCGGAATTGTCCTCTGTTGTCATCAACGCACATTACAGCTTGCGACCGCATATATCCTCTGGTGTCTGCCGCCGGTTGACTCAGTATGAGGCGCTGTCCGCCGAGCGACGCTCCGCGGGACTTTGGAAACCGGTTTATCGCCCCGGGGAGATAGGCCCGATATGATCGTTCCCGGCTCCAGGTCACAGGCGCTTTCGGCGGCGCTCGCGGCGGAGACTGGACTCCCGCTCGCGACGCCCACGTACGACAGATTTCCGGACGGCGAGACGCTCGCAAGCGTTCCAGCGTTCGAGGCCGACCACGCAGTCGTCGTCGCCGCGACCCCCAGCAACGACGCCTACGTCGAACTCCTCCAGCTCCAGGACGCCGTTCGGGAGGCCGGCGCGGAGTCGGTGACGACGGTCCTGCCGTACATGGGATACACCAGACAGGACAGGGCGTTCAAACACGGCCAACCCGTGTCCGCCCGGGCGATGGCCAGGGCGGTCTCGACGGGAACAGACCGGGTCGGGGTCGTCAACCCCCACGAATCCGGGATTACGGAGTTCTTCGACGTCCCCTGCGAGTCGATTGACGCGGCCGACAGGCTGGCCGAACCGCTGCCGGA
Organism: Halalkaliarchaeum desulfuricum; assembly: GCF_002952775.1. NCBI lineage: Archaea > Methanobacteriati > Methanobacteriota > Halobacteria > Halobacteriales > Haloferacaceae > Halalkaliarchaeum > Halalkaliarchaeum desulfuricum. The sequence continues at coordinate 3,197,515 of NZ_CP025066.1, read as the reverse complement.
CGAGTTCGATGAACCGCTGTTTCTTGCCCCGGACGAGGGCGCCGTCGAGCTGATCGACAGCGTCCGAGACGGCTACGGCCGCGGGGAGACTGACTACTTCGAGAAAACCAGGGACCGCGACACCGGCGACGTGGAGATCACCCCGAGCGACGCGCAGATCGCCGACCGGGACGTCGTCGTCGCCGACGACATCATCGCCACCGGATCGACGATGAGCGACGCCGTCGATGTGCTCTTAGAGCGGGGGGCCGCCCGGGTGTTCGTCGCGTGCGTCCACCCACTGCTCGTCGGCAATGCCTTTATAAAACTCTCCGGATCCGGGATCGATGGCGTCTACGGAACGGACACGCTCGAGCGGTCGATTTCGTCGGTTACGGTCGCGCCAGCGATCGCCGAAGCCGTCGAACTCGGGGAATGACCTGCGAGAGGCCGAGCGCGTACACGCCGAAGTACAGCGCAACCACCCCGGCCGCGAACAGCCAGACGGCGACCTCGAACTGACCGGCCGAAATCGCTCCAACGGCGAGCGATTCGAGGTAAATCCCCACCGCGGAGATGACGCCGGCACCGATCGTCACTAGAACGAGTTCGACTATTTCCGCGAGGTGTGTTGTGATCGTTTCGTCCATGACGCCGGTAGACGAGAGTCGACTGTACGTCTTTCGCTTTTCGGCCCCCGTCCGGCGACAGAAGTTTCAAGCCCGTTCCGGGAGACTGAACGACCATGAGCGAGGAAACCATCTTCGACAAGATCGTCGCCGGCGAGATCCCGGCCCGTACCGTCCACGAGACCGACACGACCCTCGCGTTCCTCGATGCGAATCCTCTCGCGCCTGGGCACACGCTCGTCATCCCGAAGGAGGGGTACGAGCGCGTTCGCGATCTCCCGGCGTCGCTTTCGGCGGACCTGTTTGCCGCCGTCCACGAGCTCACTCCCCGGATCGAAGCGGCCGTCGACGCCGACGCCATCACAATCGGGATCAACGACGGTCCCGCAGCAGGCCAGGAGATCCCCCACGTTCACGTCCACATCGTCCCCCGGTTCGAGGGCGACGGCGGCGGCCCGATCCACGGCGTTGCCGGCAGCCCTCCCGACCTCGCCGACGAGGAACTGGACGACATCGCGGCGTCGATTCGGGACGACTGAGCCGGGATGTTCGGCTCGCTCGGCTACGTCGTCTTCGTCGCGCTCGCGTTCCTGCTGGCGACGACGCTCGGACCGCTGTACGTCAACGTCCGACTGCGTCGCACACGGGAACCGACCGACACAGAGCAGTCACGACTGGAGCACTACTGTGAGACGACGTCGCTGTCCCCCGATCGGACGTACGTCGTCGAGACGGTCGGCGAGGCGTCAGTCGACGTCAAGGCCGTCGGAATCCCGGGCTATCGGGTGTTGCTCGTCACCGATTACGCGCTGGAGTCGCTCGACGACGAGGTGTTGATCGGATTGCTCGCTGCCGAGGGCGGCCGGACTGTGACGTATTACGCCGAGTTCCGCGCTGTCGCCGTGACGGTCGTGATCACGCTGCTCGTTTTGACGTTCGCGGGCTTTCTTTCCTTCGACGTCGGGTTTCTCCTCATCGGCGTCGGTGCGCTCGTCGCCTTCGCGGCGGGACGCCGGATCCAGTACCGGGCCGACGCAATCGCCGCCCGGCAGGTCGGCGCCGAGCTGGTCGCCGACGCGTTCCAAGCCGTCGCGGACGTCCGCGGCGTCGAACCGAAAACCGGCTCCTGGCGGACGCTGTTCGAGATCCAACCGCCGCTGGGGGATCGCATCGCCAGGCTCCGGGGTGGGCAGTCGTGAAGCGCCGGTGCCTGACGAACGTGTCTTAATAGGGCATCACTGTATGTACTATCTTCGCCGAGATGGTCCCTTTAATTATAAAGATTATAAAAAGAACCGGGATTTTCCCCTCGAAAGGCAGATATAGTATTGTACTATATTCACACTTTAGTAACAACCCTTTTCCGTATTCGTCCCTTATTGAAAATATGAACGAACACGAACAATCGAACACGGATCTCGCGATCCACGATCGGCTGTGAGCCGTGAGGCTGGCTCGCCGATCGGTCGACGCCGGGCGCTCCAGATCGGCGCGGGGGCGGCGGGCGTGGCGGGACTGGGTGCCGTCGGCGTTGCGCTTCGCAGCGACGGTGACGCCGGGACCGTTTCGGCGTATCCGGAGCCGGAGTACGGCGATCCCGACCGCACGTACCGCCTGACTGCAAGCGAACACGAAATCGACATCGCCGGCGGCGACAGCTACGACGGCTGGACGTACAACGGTGCGTATCCCGGTCCCGAAATACGGGCAGTTGAGGGCGAACGCGTCCGTGTGGTCGTCGAAAACGACCTCCCCGAGGAGACGACTGTCCACTGGCACGGCATGACCGTCCGCGGCGACAACGCGATGGACGGCGTCCCGGGCGTCACCCAGGAAGCGATCGCCCCTGGTGATGAGTTCGTCTACGAGTTCGACGCCGAACCGGCCGGGACCCACTGGTATCACAGTCACGTCGGACTCCAACTGGATCGAGAGCTGCTCGGCCCGCTCGTGGTCGAGGAACGGAACCCGCACGTGGAGTACGACGCCGAGCACACGCTGATCCTCGACGAATACCTTCCCGAGGAGCCGCGGGTCGAAACCGCGGACGGGATGGACGGAATGGGGGGTATGGGTGGAATGGAGGGCTCGTTCCCGGGTGCTCCGCCGGCGAGTGGAACGCTCGTCAACGGCGCGCTCCCGAGCGATCCCGCGGAGTTCGAAATCACCGAGGGCGAACGCGTCAGGCTTCGGCTCATCAATGCGGCGGCGGCGACGATGTATGCCGTCGGCATCGACGACCACAGACTGACGGTGACTCACGCCGACGGACCGGCAGTCGACCCCGTGACCGTCGACACCCTCGAGATCGGGATGGGCGAACGCTACGACATCGTCGTCGAGGGCGACTCGCCCGGTCGGTGGCCGATCCGGATCGCGCCGGTCGATTCGGTCGCGCCCGCCGGTCGTGCGGTCCTCGCATACGAGGACGCGACTGACGGCATCGACGAGGGTGCAATCGGCGGCCACCGGCTCCAGTACGCCGACCTCCGGTCGCTGGCGCCGGCTCCGGGCGTTGGAGGGTCACCCGACCGCACCATCGACCTCGAACTCTCGGCGGGCGGGGCGATGGGGATGATGGGCGGTTCCGGCGACGACGGCGAGTGGACGATAAACGGTCAGGCGTTCCCGGACGCGGATCCGATCCGAATCCAGGAGGGCGAACACGTCCGGGTCCGGGTGCGAAACCGGAGCCCGATGCGTCACCCGATGCACCTCCACGGCCACCACTTCCAGGCCGGCGACGTCGTCAAGGACACCATCACGGTTCCCGGACACATGGGCCAGGTCGAGTTCGACTTCGTCGCCGACAACTCGGGCAAGTGGCTGTTCCACTGCCATCACCTCTACCACATGGAGACGGGAATGGTGCGGATTGTGGAATACGTGTAAGGGTATTGGTCGAGTAGTCTCGGTTTTGGGCGCTGAAGAGATAGCGCGTCGCGGACTCTTATAAGACGTTTATATCGCAGCCTCGCAGTAAGCTCACTCGACCGCGTCGGGGTCGTTGGCGGACCCGCAGTCGTCGCAGGTTTGTCGGTCCGGAGACGACGACGTACGGAGGGCTCGAACACCGAGGACGACGAATCCGAGGAGGGCAAGTGTCGCGCCGATAGCCATCCCGCTGAGATCGAGCGACAGATATTCGAAGACGATGGCCACGAACAGTATCGCCAGCCCCGTCACGACGAGCGTATTTCCGAGATTCATGGGCAGGTGAACGGATCCCTCAAAAATCATTGTTTTGTTGGCTCAAACGACGATTGGACGTATTACGGCTCGCTGGCTCGTGGTTTCGTTGGTCGCCACTGCTGTGGCGCGGCGAAGGTGGGTATAGTAGAAGAGATACGTGATTGAATACATTACTATCGGCAATCAGTTCTGAGGTGTAAATTCAGATAGTAACTACTGATGTTATATTTTAGTTGATATGATGTGTAGAGCGGGCGAACACATCATTGGGGATTTTGGATCGCGCAAATTGGTCTTGGGCTACTATAGTTAAGTCACACCCCGGGAATCAAGCCCATCTTATCAACACTTCGTCAGAATCTCGCTGAAAGATGCAGGTCCCGCATCTATTACGTTATTTTTAGAGATCATTGGAGAACTGAGATATTAAAACCCAATTATGGGTCACTTTGTCCCTCAATGTATCATTGGTAGATTCTGAAGAATTAGTTGACCGTTTGAGTCGATTTGGGACCTCCAATATATCGGAAATACCGAGGTAGTGATGCCAGGTCGACAGACCAGCGGCGAGCACAAGGGAACACACTACCTCGGCGATTAAATATCATTTCTTCTGGGCATTATGGTTTATGGAATGTCATTTCTTTTTCCGGATTATACTCCCGAATTTAAATAATTAAACATTAACGGAGGATTGATTTCCTTGATCGTATTCTGAATTTTCCGGGACATATCGTCGATGGACTCATACACACGATTCTTGATTTTCTGATTCGTCTGCGGAGGTGGTGGGTCCCTCGTGATTGTCGATAGATTCACTCTCACCAGTTGATTGATTCTCCGAGGAATCCGTTGGAGACATCCTACTCGTCGTCTTCGTAGCTTACGGTGATCCCCTGGGCGGCAGGCCGGAGCAGATACTCGTCGGTCTGTCCCCGCCGGACTGGGGTGAAGTCAGCCACGAAGGTGGTTCGGGTATTTTCCATGCCTTCTATAGGCTCGTTGAAGGTCAGCGGGATCTCTCCCGGCACCTCGACGACAGCGGATTCACCATCGGTGAGCGTGACGTTGATTTCGTCGATATCCAACGGAAGGAATTCGTACTCGTCCAGGAACTGGAACTGGTACAGGGAGTGGCTGCGAAACGGTCATCACCGCACGGTGATACCGTCGATCCGATCGACGCATTCTCGCGGGCGGTTCATGACGCCGGTGGTACGCTGTTTGTAAGCGCCGTCACTACGGCCGCCGGGCTCGGCGTGTTGCTTTTCACGTTCCTCCCGTCGCTCCAGCGGTTCGGCCTCGTGATGATCCTGGTGGTCGGGTACGCGTTCCTCGCGTCGGTGTTCCTGCTCCCGAGCCTGCTCGTTTTGCACTCTCGGTATCGGTGAGAACTGGTGATCGGTGAGAACGGGAAGCCAGCGTAAGCCGAACTATCGCGTTTCGGCGTCGGCTTCCGACGTCGACTCCTCGGAGTCAGACTGCATGTTCTCACGAACGTCGTCTACGGCGATTTCGTCGACCGTCCGATCGAACAGCGTCAGCCAGGCGTCGACGGTCTTCCGGTCGTCGGTGGCGGCTGCCTGTCGCAACGCCGTCGTCTTCGGGTGAAGGAGCTTGTTGACGAGTGCTTCCGAGAAGTCACGCATCGCCGCCTCTTGCTCGGCGGTGAGCTGTTCGCTTTCAGCGTCGAGCCGATCGAGCGCCCGTTCGAACTCTGCCTCCCGGCGTTCGTGGGCCCGCGAGTAGATCTGTGACAGCGTGTCGTCGACCTCCTCGGCTCGCAACTGCTCTGCCAGTCGGGCCCGCTCTTCGGCGATGATCCCCTCGACTGCGGGGATCGACGCTTCGCGGCGCTTAAGCTCCTCGTTTCGAACCGACAGCACTTCATCGATCGTGACCAGTTCCACGTCCTCCAGGTCGTCCACTCCCGGATCGACGTCGCGTGGGTTCGCCAGGTCGAACACGATCAGTTCGTGGCCGACCAGGTCCGCGATCGAAAGCACCCGGTCATCGGAACCCGTGGCGGTGACGACGAGATCCGCCTCAGAGAGGTGACCGTCGGCAAGTTCATCGAGTTCGATGGCGTCGCCGCCGGCCACCTCGGCGAGTTCTTCGGCGTTCGAAAGCGTGCGGTTGGCGACAGTGAGACTGACGTTGCTCTCCAAGTCGGTCTCGGTGTCGTCCCCCGAGATCCGGTGGGCGAGCGACTTGACGACGAGTTCTGCGACCTCTCCGGCGCCCACGACGAGGACAGTCACCGCTTTGAGTTCGTCGACGGCATCCAGTTTCGGAAGCTCTTCGCGTGCGCGGTCCAGGGTGACGCTGCCCAGCGACACCCGGCCCTCGTTGATCCGGGTTTCGGTGCGGGCGCGTTCGCCCACTCGCAGCGCTTTCAAGGCGATCGTATCCAGTGTGCCACCGAGCGCGTCGGCATCGCTCGCGCGCTTGTACGCCCCGCGCAACTGGCCGAGGATCTCGTCCTCCCCGAGGACGCCGCTTTCGAGTCCACAGGCCACCCGAAGGAGGTGCTCGACGACGGCGTCACCCGCGAGCAACCGATCGGAGTCGTGAGAAACGTCCACGCCGATTTTCTGACCGAGCCCTTTCAAAACGTCCTTTGCGTCCGGACCGTGGAGATAAATCTCGTATCGCTGGCAGGTGCGCAACACGAGCGCTTCCTCGATTCCCGCCTTTCCGAGCAGGAACGACCGAACCGACGACTCCTCGTGACTGCAGGCGATCTCGAACCGGTCGAAACCGTCTTCCTCGAGCGTGAATCGGAGTCCGGCGACGTCGTCGTACATTGATATAGTGTTTCGGTTTGGTGGGTCGGTGGAGTCGAGTGATGAGGCGTGGAGCAGCCGTCCGGAATCGCTTCTCACTTCCCCCTATATTCTTTCCGTTTTGGCTATTTCAGTCAGTATCGCAGACTGATAACGCCATCCGTTCGACCGGACAACCGGAGAGTGGACGCCAGCCCTATCGGACCGTTATTTCCGGGGCGCTTCAGCTTCCTCCAGGTCGATCATCCGTGCGGCAAAGTCCTCGGGATCCTCAGCGGCAAAGCTGTGGTACTCCCAGATGGCGATGTCGGCGTTGCGCACCTCGTCGACGCGGGGGTGCTCCCCGCTAGTGAGCCACGTCCAGTCGGTCTGACCGGGGTACATCAGGGGGACGGTGTACGTGTCGACGGCACCCCAGTCGGGTTCGTCACCGTCGAATTCTTCGGCGACGATTTCTGCTTCTTCCGTGTGTGGGTGGTCGGGATCGACGCCGAGCCCGAGCTTGTACGGGTAGCCGACCCAGTGCCAGCGCTGTGCGCCCCCACCGTGGACGGCTGGCGACCAGTCGTACACTTCACCCGGTTCGAAGTCCTGCTCGCCTGCGTAGCCGGATTCCAGCGGGCGCCACATTTCGACGGTCCAGGTGTCGTTCTCCCAGGTCGCGTCGACGCGCCACAGCGCGCCCGGACCCTCGACTTCGTCAGGGCGGTTGTACCGCCGTGGAATGACCGCACCCTCGGAGACGTCCGCCTCGTCCGGATCGAACTCGACCATGTTCTCGCCCTGGATCAATGCGTGAGTGTCGGTCTGCAGCACCTCGCCGTCATAGATCTCCTGCAGGTCGAGCGTTCCACCCTCCACGACGTCTGGATCGAACATGTACTCCGGATGACCGTCGTCGGTGATGCCCTGGCTGTTCCGTATCCGGGTGGATGGTTCGTCCATTGCGCCGTGACGGTGATCGAGGATGCAATGAACCGTTCCGTATCCGCCGGGGGCACCACGGTGGGCTCGCATCATCGGCATGTCGAGGAACTCTCCGTTCTCCAGCATCTCGTCGAGTTCCTCCTGGTCCTTGACGGCGTCCCAGTCGTTCTCCCACCACTCGCCCTCACGGGACTGTGGGATGTACTTGCGGACGTCGTCGTTGCCCAGCACGTCGCCGTGGTGGGGATGGTCTTCGACTTCGTCACCCTCCACGGCGCCGGGAAGCGTTCGGGTCCCCTCGTGGACCGTGAGCCAGCCGCCGAACTGTTCGAACCCTTTCACGCTGCCGTCGTCGACGAGGAACGAGAGTCGGTCCTCGGTGAACCCCGAGAAGTTGTCACCGAATCCGTAGTCGGGATCGGGTGCGCCCGGATTGGGTTCGCCGTAGCGGACCCACTCGCCGTCCTCATAGACGAACACGTCGTGGAACCAGCCGTTCTTGACGTCCCAGTCCCACTCGAAGCGGAACCGGATCTCGTCGTCGTTGTACGCGACCTGTACGTCAAGGTCCTTTACCCAGTCCTTCGGAGCCCAGTCGACCGCCATGTGGTCGATTTGGGTGTAGTCCGGCCGCTCAAATACGGGTTCCTCTTCAGGAGTCGGTGTCGGCGTCTCCTCGTCCGGCGTCGGCGTCGGCTCCGGCGTCGGCGTCTCTTCGGGTTCCGGATCCTCTTCGCCTACACAGCCCGCAAACCCGGCGATCGCCGCACCGCCGAGTGCCGCGAGGACGCGGCGTCGATGGGTTTTGGATACTTCGTTCGGAAGCGTGAGCTTTCCGTCGAGTTCCTGTTCGATCTCCTCGGCATCTGAGTCGTCGAGGATTTCGTCTGGATCTGTCGCAGGGTCGTTTGCCATACAATACATTTTTGAAGACTACACATTTGAACTTGTATTCCTGAAATATGGTGTTCTTTAAATGTGCCCTTTCAAAAGTTCCCTTTATTAGATCTGTATGGAATGGAATATGCGGGAAATGACAAACGTAAGAGAAGAAGGAGTATCTGGCCTTGATCTACCGAGAGATGAGTCAAAAAGCGCTTACCTCACCGAAGGAAGGAAATCACGAGAATATGGGCGCACTCAAGCCGGTACTATCGAGAGACTGCAGGGAAGCGACCGGTAGCTATAACCCCAAACCCCCGCCAGACACGGGTATGTATGTCGGACGGTTCCTCGTTGTTGGCCCCGGAATCGGCGGGTATCGGGTATCCTCGCGGTCGTTCCCGAACCGCCAGGTCATTGAGCGCGACGGCACGCTTACGATCTCGCCGACCCCCGACGCTCCCGAAACGGACAACCCCTATATCGCCTACAACTGCGTCCGGTCGGTGACCCCGGGTGATGCGACCGACCGAACGGCTGGAACCGAACTGGCAGTCGTCGGCAACGGCTCACATGTCGACCCGATTACCGAGAAGCTCTCGCTGGGGTACCCTGCCCGCGACGCGCTCGCGAGTTCATTGCTCGCGCTGGACTTCGAGAAAGACGACTACGATACCCCTCGGATCGCCGGCGTCGTCGGCGCCGAGACCGCCCATGTCGGGACCGTGCGGCGCGACGCGCTGGTCGTCCGCGAGGTGGCCGAGCCGACGCTTGTGGCCACCTACGAGCGCGACGACCCCGAACCGTGGAAGCTGGCGTCGACGACGGCCGACGGCGTCGCACGCGAACTGTACGAGTCCGATTTCGAGCACGCCGTGTGTGCCGCCGGGGTGACGGTCGATGCGACAGATGGGGACGGCGAGGGGGCGACGCCTGGGGGCGTGACTATCAAAACCGCAATCGAGAACGGCACCTAACAGTCGCCGGATCGATCGCGTTCGGCAGTCGTCGTAATACGAAATACTAATAGTAAGGAGCAGACATCTATAGTAAGGAATGTCTCTTTCAGCGGAAGGAACGGTGACGAGCAAAGGGCAGGTGACGATCCCGAAACGCATTCGCGACGAGCTCGGACTCAGTGCCGGGACGAAAGTGGAATTCGTTCTCGATGAGGACGGGACGATTCGGGTTCGACCGAAAGAACCCCCACTCCAGCGGCTTCGCGACGTCAAGGAGCGCCTGGCTGCCCACGAAGTCGATATCGAGAAAATGCGGCGGGAATCGAAAGACGAGTGGAGTTCGCATCTCGAGGCCGACGACACGTGATCTTCCTCGATTCGTGGGTGTGGCTCGAATACATCTTCAGTGGAGACAGAGCAAACAGAGCCGAGGGGGTCATCGAACGCGCAAACAGTCCAGCGGAGGGGGGACTCATTGCACCGACTGTTCTCACGGAGGTCTCGTACCGGGTCCGCATCGTCGAGGACGCAGAGATTGCCGAAGAAGCGATCCACGCGATTCGAGATTTCGAATATATCGAGAGTATGCCGCTCATCGACGAGATCGCAACGTACGCAGCAGAACTTCGCTTCAAATACTATGAACCGGGAGAACGGGAGTTGTCGTACGCGGACGTGATACATCTTGCAACCGCGGTCGTTCACGACGACTGCAGCGTGCTCTATTCCGGCGATCCGGATTTCGAGGGCCTCGACGAGATAGAAACGGTCGTCCTGTGAGACACGGGCACCTCCGTCCGGTTTTTTCCGCCAGCCACCCGTACCCTAGGACATGCGACTCGGCGTGCTCTCCGACATCCACGGCAACCTGCCGGCCCTCGAATCTGTGCTCTCGGATATGCCCGACGTGCACGCGGTCGCCTGCGCGGGCGACATCGTTGGCTACAACCCCTGGCCTGCGGAGTGCCTGAATCGGGTCCGCGAACTAGAGGTGCCGACGGTGCTCGGCAACCACGACCGCGAGGTCGCCCGCGGCGGGGGATTCGGCTTCAACTCGATGGCGACGGCGGGCGTAAAGTACGCCCGCGAGGTGCTCGATGACGACGACCGGGAGTGGCTCGGGGCGTTGCCGACCCACCGGACCGAGTTCGACGGCCGGGTGCAGATTGTCCACGGCCACCCGGACGATCCGGATCGCTACACCTACCCAGACGAGTTCTCGGCGCAAATGCTCGAGGGGAACGGCGCAGAAGACGGGACGGGACGTGATCCCGACGTGCTCGTGCTCGGCCACACCCACGTGCAAGGCCACCGTGTCTTCGAGGAGGGTGTGGTGATGAACCCCGGCAGCGTCGGCCAGCCCCGCGACGGCGACCCCCGGGCGGCGTACGCCGTGCTGGAACTCGGTGATCCCGAGGATCCGACGGACACGGGGACGCCGGGGGAGGTGCCGACCGTGGCGGAGCACCGCGTCGAGTACGATGTCGAGACCGTCGTCGACGCCGTCGAGGAAGCGGGGCTCCCGAAGCGGATCGGAACGCGGCTGCGCGAAGGGCGGTGACCCAGTGACCCGGCTTATTGTCTGCGTATGCGTATTCACGCATGGGTGACACCTCGATCCGCGTGACCGAGGAGGCAAAAGCCCGTCTCGACCGTTATAAACAAGATGGAGAGAGTTACGGAGATGGAAGGCGAAACCCTCGCACTCCAGCGCGGGAAGGGGCCGAGAGCACTGAAAAAGACCGAAAGCCCCGTGTGTGGACCTACAGCGCGTTTTTGACTTCCGAGAGGAACTGCTGGGGCGGGAGGTTCCCCGTGAACTCGCCGTCGGACCCGTTGACGTTGATCTGGGGGACGCCCCGGACACCGTACTCCTGAGCGACCTCCATGAACTCCTGGGACTGGATCATCTCGCCGGTGACGTGCTCGTTGACCATCGCAAACCGGTGGGCCGTCTGGACCGCGCCCGGGCAGTGCGGGCACGTGGGCGTGACGAAGACGGTAATCTCGACCGGCTCGTCGATCTCCTGGACCGCCTCGATCAGGTCCACAGAGAGATCGGGATCGCCGGTGGACAGCTCCACGATGTCAGTGATGTAAGAGTTGATCTCCTGGCCCGTCGGGAGCCCGAAGTAGTTCACCCCGGAGACGTCGCCGCCCTCGAGCACCTGCACCGGACCGTGGTCGTACTTGGTGGCGCCGTACTCCTCGGCGGCCTCGCCGTCGAACTCGTGTTCCTCGACCGAGAGCAGCTCGGACGTTTCGGCCATCTCTCGGTTGAACTCGAGACACTCCTCGCAGGTTTCGCAGTCGTCGGTGAACGTGTGGATCGTCACCGGCTCGTCCATCCGTTCCAGGAGTTCGCCGATCTGCCGCTTGTTCTCGTCGGTCAGCAGTGACATGTATCTCCGTTTCGCTGTCCGTGCTTAAATGTGTGTTGACTCTACAATACTGTTTTCAGGAGAGAAAGTCCGGTTCTAGGCCCCGAAATTCGAACGTTAGCCTTTTTAAGCAGAGCCAAAAGCGTATAATCACGTCATAAATACCCTGGTTTATTGCTGATTAAACGCACGATTAACGACTCATTACAGATCGAAATCGAACCGTTCGCTCGTTATCGGAGGTGATAGATAGAACCTGAGCTTTATTGGGGTGCTGTCGGGACGGGTAGATATGCAACTCGTGGAAGGCCTGTATCTGGCCACCACGGCGGCACTCGTCGCGGCGGGTCTGGCCATGGTCTGGCTCGCCCTTCGGGCGTACGCCGAGACACACCGACAGTCGATGGTCCACCTCTCGATCGGCTTCACGCTGGTCGTCGGCGCCGCGATCGCGACCACGATAAGCGCCTTTGTCACCGATTTCGAGAGCGTTCGGTCGTTACTGCTGGTGAACAACGGGCTGACCGCCTCCGGGTTCGCGTTCATTCTGTACAGCCTGACCATCCACGAGTGACGAGAGTCGTCGTCTCGAGTCGGCTCTGTGCCGCCCATCCCCCATCCTACACCGTTCCTATTTCAGCAGTGTTCAGCAATAACCCACGTGGTGACTGTTGTCTCACCGTTCGGCAGGGCGATAGAATTCGAACAGCACCAGCGACGACGTGAGGAACACACCGAAAACGTGCCGCCGAAAGTACGGAACGACCTCGTGTTGTTCGTCGACAACATCCCACATAGTGAGGGCGTCGTGTCGAGTAGACCCATTCTCAGCAATGAGAACCGCTGGCGAGCGGTTAAGTGCGCGACGAACTCCACTGGTACAGCTACGCGCGTGCCCCGCCGACCGCCTCCGCCGCTAAGCACGTCGATTCGGGGATCGAGAGCACGCTCGACCGGATCGGCGACGCCGGCGGCGACCCGACGAGCCTCCAGGACCGCGTCGGCGGTGACGTCGGGCGGACGACCCGGTTCGAACCCGAGGGATCGAACCGGGTCCGTGCAGCCGACGGCTTCGAGCGCATCCGTTAATGATTATTCTCGGGCGTAACCGGACGATCGGCCTACCGGGCGGCCGATCGACCGGTAAATCGCTACAATCATGAGTTCCGGACCGGCGCGTCGGCGCTGTCGGCGGCGACAAGTATCACTGTTGATAGCTGCGGGAGTGGATATAAGTGAACGTGCGTGATCCGGTCAGGTAATGGGTATCGAAACGCCGGTCGTGCCCGCGACGACCGTCGCGTGGCTGGCGGCCACGCTCGGACTCGTCGGGGTTAGCATCCTCGACCGTCTCCTCAACAACGGCGGCGGGGATGGCGACCCACTCGACGGCGACTTCGACGACGCCGGCGACGAGGATGACGACCCACTCGACGGCGACTTCGACGACGCCGGCGACGGGGATGACGACCCACTCGACGGCGACTTCGACGACGCCGGCGACGACGAGGAAGGAACCGACACCGACGAGCTGGAAAAGCGGCTTGACGAACTGGAAAACGAGGTCGCGACCCTCTCTTCGACCGTCACGACGGTCCGATCGGAGAACGCCGAAATCTCCGAGACGGTCGAGGACATCGAGGAGGACGTCCAGAATCTGCTGGACACCCACGAGATGGTGGCCGAGAGAACCAACCCGTTCGTCGACGGCGAAAGGTACGATGGCGAGGGACTCGGCGACGAGGCTGACGCAACCGACACCGTCACCACGGAGACCGACATGAACGACGAAGACAAGAGTTTCAGCGAGCTAAAAGAGGAGTACGACGCCGGAGAGGCCGACTGGGCAGACGATGCCCGCGAGAGAGACGAAGTGTCGGTCGAGCCGATCCCGAACGAGATGGAAGAAAAGTCGGATCCGACGTCTGAAACGGAACCGGAACCGGATCCCGAACAGGATCCGAATTCGGTGTCGGCGGGACAAGGGTTCGACCCGGAGACCGGTCGGGATCCGGCGGCGGCCGGCAGGCGAAACCGGAGACAGGGCGAAGAGGGGTACGAGTACGTCAACACCGGCGGAATGGCGAACCAGGAGAAGCCATACCTTACGTCGCTACCGGGCGATTACGTGGGCGATCTCGTCGTGATGGAGTGGCTGGAATTTCTGGTCTCCAACGCCGACGTCACCGACGCAGTGCGGGCGGTCAACTACTACGAGCGAGTCAAGTGGATCACCCCGGAGGTCGCCGAGGACCTCCGGGAGTTCCTCTCGGGGTTCGGTCGGGTCGACCTCAACCTGGTCGATCAGCCCGGAACCGACGTGCTCACCCGCGAACACCACACACAGAGCCTCCGGTACATCATGCAGCTGAACGGAGCGACGGCACACTCGGTGCTGCTCGATCGGTGGGACGAGTTCGGGAGTGGAGCCGCCTTCGGTGGTCCGGCGACGGGCAGCGAAAGTTCCGCCTCCGGCGGCGCTCGGTCCGGCAACGGTTCCGGCCAGTCCGAGCCGCACGCCGGAAGTCGGGGCGATGAGAATTAAGCGTGATAACGACCCGAACCCGTGGGGTCCGGACGTGAGACCCGTCACTCGCTCCCGGCGAGCCCCGATATCACCCGTCCGGGGTTCTTCGAGAACGCCCGACGCATCGCGTCCTCGGGGACATCGAGGGTGAGAATCTCCATCACCGCCACGTCTGGATGGGAGTCGGGCGCCCCGCTGGCGAACAGCACTCGATCGGGATGTTCCCGGAGCGCCCGCTCCATCGGGTCGCGGAACCGGACGAACCGCGTGTCGAGGTACAGTTCGTCGTGTGCCGACAGGAGTTCGATCGCCGCCCCCATGAGTTCGCGGTTCAGGGGGAATCCGCCGAACCCGGAGAGGACGACCGGAAACTCGTAGTCGAGGACGAACTCCTCGACCGCGTGCGGGGGGAATCTGACCCCACCTCTGACGAGCACGGGTGAACCGACCTCGGCAAGCATTTCGAGGACGTCGCTCTCGGGGAGCCCGTCCTGGGCTGGATCGAGGAGGAACCCGTGAAAGCGGTCGTCGTAGGCGTACTGCTCGACGTCTTCGGGATCGGCGTGGTACGGCTCCCGCTTGACTGCGAGGTTCCGGACCCGGCCGAGCGTCGACGAGTCCGGGACGCGGGGGCCCCCGAGCCGGGCGAACGCCATGAAGGGCCGGTCGACGCTCAGGCGCGCGACCGCGTTGTTCAACCGGAGATATCCTCCCGACTCTCTGGGGCCCGGCGCGACGATCGCTCGAACGACTCCGGCCTGGTGGAGTTCCCGTTCGAGCCGTTCGGGGGTGATGTCCCGTCCCCGCCGGGTGACTGCCTCCTGATCCGGATCGAGGCGCACACCCACGTCGACGATCCGGAAGCCATGCTCCAGTTCCAGCATCGGCTGACACTCCCATGTCCAGACGCTTAAGCGTCCGTGGTGTCAATTCACATCCGCGGTGAAAGAGTACAAGCGCAAGGGGCTGCTCGAGCGCGTGAACCGGGAGGCAGCCACGGTCGGCGCGTCGATCCCGGAGACGATCGAACTCGACGGCGAACAGATCCAGTTGCGGTCGTTCGTCTTCGAGATCAAGCGCCGGGAGACGATCCCCCCGGGCGAGCGCGAGCGGGTCGAAACCGCAAAGCGAAACCTCCGTCGGGAACGCCGCAGGCGGTTCGACAGACTCGAAAGCGAGGAGATGAGCTACGCCGAGGGAGAACAGCTTGCGGAGACGATCGTCGGAATCGATCGCGCACTCGAGGCGCTCGAAGGGCTCGAGCCGGTCGACCTCGAAGCCGAAGAGCAACGCAGGGAGGCGGCCGACCGGAAGCGATGGATGTCGTTTCTGCGGCAGGCGCTTGGCCACGACGACGACGCGAACCGGCGCTTTTGAAGCAACCCCGCACTTTTGAGGCAAATTCAGCGAGTCAAGACGGCCTCACCGTCGCGATCGCCAGACGAGCACCCCGCCGAGCGCGACCACGAACGGTGCTCCGAACGTCAGGGCGTACGGCGCCGCGTACGCCGTCGCAACGACGCTCGCTCGCAGAACAGTCGTCACGCCCGAGACCGACTCGAGGAACGCCTCCGTCACCGCCGTGTCGTACCAGGCGTCGGGATCGGGCCGCTCCGGCTCGGGCGTCGGTTCGGCGAGCGAGACGGTGATCGTCGCGTACGCGACCTGCTGTTCGAGCGCGCGCTGGCGGGCCTCGAGCCGTTCGATCTCCTCCTGTGTGGCAGAGAGACGCTCCTGGACCGCGAGCACGTCCTCGGTCTCGTTGGCCTCCTCGTACAGCTTCCGGTACTGGTCCCGCTCGGCCCGGAGGTTCTCGAGGCGCGCCTCGATGTCGACCAGCTGGTCGGTCACGTCCTCGGAGTCGGTCGCCACCGACTGCACCTCGCCGACGTCACTGATCTCCTCGACCGCCTCGTCGAAGGAGTCGCTGGGCACCCGGACGACCAGCTCTCCGGTGGTCCACGTCTCGTTGTCGCGTTCGTGGACCTGCCTGGCCGAGTCGCTCACGAACCCGTCGTGATCCGCGACGATCGCCCGGATCTCCCCGTCAGCCGTCTCATAAGAGTCGACTTCGAGCTCGACACTACCGGTGAATATCAGGTCCCTGTCCGGCGCCGGCTGTGGGGCCGTCGCCGAATCCGTCGATGCCGTCGTCGCGAACGTCTCCCCTTCGACTTCGACCGCCGCGTCCTCCGCAGTGTCGTCAGCAGCGACCTCGGCTGCTTCTTCCGCGTCGGCCGCTTCTTCGACCGCCGCCGAGTCCGCGTCGTCGGAAAGCGGTGCACTACCGACACAGCCGGCCCCGAGCAGCAGCACCGCAAGCGCCACGACCGCAAGCGTTCGTCTCTGCATATCTTGACGACTGCGCGAGAGTACCCTATAAGCTGGCAAGGCACAAACACCCCTTTGAGTCTTTCCGAGGCGACGCCCGTCGTGTCGGCCTCCGGGTCGTTGACGCCGATCCAGGAACGGAACCGGTTACGAACTCCCGCGTTTCGAGGGGTGTATCGAGTTTATTGAAACTAAAATAAGTTAATTTTCAAAATTATATAACCCCAGATGGTTATATGGTGCCCCAGGTCAGTAGTTGAAACATGGAGCGACACGAAGGCGCCGATCCCTCCGGAAACCGATCCCGTCTTTCCGCCGCCGCGGGTCCGGGCGGAACCGGCAATGGGCCAGGTCGACGCCGGTTTCTCCGCGGTCTCGGCGGAGGCATCGCGGCGGTGGGGGCGGGCCTTCCGGCGCTTGCAGGCTGTCTCGGGGCGGCCGCCGAATCGGTGAGCGTCCTGGCTGCGGGCAGCCTCGCGCACACCTTCGAGGACCACGTCGGGCCGGCGTTCGAGGAACGGACCGGCATCGCCCTCCACGGCGAGTATTACGGGTCGAACGCGGTGATGCGGATGGTCGAGGACAGGACCAAACACCCGGACGTCGTCGTGAGCGCGGACGCGACGCTCCTCCGCGACCGCCTGTACGACGGGTTCGTCGACTGGGACGTCGAGTTCGCGACGAACGTTCTCGGGATCGGCTACAACCCCAACACCGACCTGGGAACGGGGCTCGAACGCGGCGAGCCGTGGTACGATCTCGTCCGGGGGCTGCCCGAGGGTGACCTCACGATCGGCGAGCCGGACCTGGATCCGCTGGGGTACCGGGCAGTGCAGGCGTTCGAACTCGCCGAGACGGAATACGGACTGGATGGGTTCCGCGAGGAGATGCTCGAACAGACGTACCGGGAGCCAGAGGAGCCACAGATGATGGCGGGCGTCTCGACGGGTGCACGAGCAGGCGCCGTCGTCTACGGCAACATGGCCGTCGATCACGGGATGCCCTTCCACGAGTTCCCGCCGGCGTACAACTTCGCGGAACCGGAGTTGGCCGACCACTATGCGACGGCGGTGTTCGTCACGGACGAAGAGGGGTACGAGGCGGTCGGGCGGCCGATCCTGTACAACGCAGCAGTCCCGGACGACGCCGACACCCCCGACGCGGGTCGGCAACTCGTGGCGTTCCTGATGGACAGGCCGGACCTCCTGATCGACGCCGGGCTCCGCGTCCCCGACTCGCTGCCGCGAGCGTTCGGGGCGCCGCCCGGGGAGGTGGAGCCGTGAGCTTCGAACGGCGAACGGAGGGAGAGCCGTGAGCTTCGAACGGCGAACGGAGGGAGAGCCGTGAGCTTCGAACGGCGAACGCGGGTGTGGCGCGGGATCCGCGTCCCCGAGCTGCTGGTTCCCGCGCTGCTGGGTGGGCTGATCCTCGTGTACTTCCTGTTGCCGTTCGTGACGTTCCTCTACCGGACCGGGACCGCCGACGTGCTCTCGGGGCTGGCCACGCCGGAGGCACAGCTCGCGATCCGGAACTCGCTTCTCACTGCTCCGGTCACCACCGCGATCGCGACCGTTCTCGGCGTCCCACTCGCGTACGTCCTCGCCCGGAAGTCGTTCCCCGGCAAGCGGCTGGTGGAGGCGCTGGTGATCATGCCGCTGATCGTCCCGCCGGTCGTCGGCGGCGCGATGATCCTGACAGCAGTCGGGCGGTTTACGCCCCTGGGTTCGGCGGCCGCCGCCGCGGGGATCCCGCTTACCGATAGTCTCGCAGGCGTGATCCTCGCACAGCTGTTCGTCGCCGCCCCGTTCGTCATCATCACCGCCCGGGCCGGGTTCGGCGCGATCGACGTCCGGGTCGAGCAGGCCTCGCGGTCGCTGGGGTACGGACCGGTGTCGACGTTCTGGAACGTCTCGCTGCCGCTGGCCCGTGGGGCGATCCTCGCGGGGATCATCCTCACGTTCGCGCGGGCGATCGGGGAATTCGGCGCCACCATGATGGTCGCGTACAACCCGCGAACAATGCCCACCCGGATCTGGGTGGAGTTCATCGCCGGCGGGATCGACGCGATCGTCCCGCTTGCACTCGCGCTGTTTGCGATCACGCTCGGCGTGCTCGCGCTCGTCCAGCGCTTCGGTCGCGTGCCGACGGTGATCGACCGGTGATTCTCGAACTCGACGACCTCACGCACCGCTACGGCGACGAGCTCGCCGTCGACGGCGTCTCCATCGGTGTCGGGGCCGGCGAACTGGTCGCCGTGCTCGGTCCGAGCGGCTGTGGCAAGACGACGATCGTCCAGGCGGTCGCGGGTCACGTCCAGCCGTCGGGCGGGCGGATCCGCCTGCGGGGAGCAGACGTCACGGACGATCCGCCCGAGGCTCGACAGGTCGGGATCGTCTTCCAGCACTCGACGCTTTTTCCCCACCTCACGGTCGAAGAGAACGTCGAATACGGGCTGAAGGCCCGCGACGTTCCGCCGGGACATCGCGAGGAAGTCGTTACCCGGTTCCTGGAACTCGTCGACCTGCCGGAACAGCGGGAGGCGTACCCCAGCGAGTTGAGCGGCGGGCAGAAGCGTCGCGTCGAACTCGCCCGGGCGCTCGCCCCCGAACCGGACGTGCTGCTGCTCGATGAACCCCTCTCGGCGCTGGACCGATCCCTCCGGGTCGGGCTCCGCGAGGAGATCGCCCGAATACAGGCGGAAACCGGGGTGACCACGCTGCTTGTCACCCACGACCAGGAAGAGGCGATGTCGCTTGCGGACCGTCTCGTCGTTATGGACGACGGTCGGGTCGCCGGGATCGGACCGCCACGGGAGCTGTACGAGTCGCCGCCGACGCCGTTCGTCGCGTCGTTTCTCGGTCGGTCGAACGCGCTTTCGGCGACCCTGGCCGACGGCACCCCACCCACGATCGAGATCGGCGGGGAGAGCGCCCGACTTCCCGAGGGGTGCGAGCCGGGGACAGTCACGGGAACCGTCGACTGCCACGTCCGCCCCGAGGACGTGACGATGACTGTCGGCGTGACCGACGGCAGTGGCGACGAGGACGACGTCCTCTCCCTCCAGGGTGTCGTCCGCCGCGTCGCCGACGTGGGACGCCGGTACGACGTGACTGTCGAACTCGAAACCGGAGCGGAACTCGTCGCGGAACGTGCAGCGAGACCGCCGGAGCGGGGAACCCGAGTCGAGGTCCGGATCCGGCCGGCCGACGTGGCGGTGTTCGACTCCGAAAACGAGCGCGTTTGATCGACGAACGGAAAGCCCCATCACCCCCCCATCCCTTCCCGGAGCGTACTGCGGATGCTTATAGGCGTCCGCGTGCAACGCTTTCCAACAACCGATGTGTCGAACGTCCGTAGCGCTCCAGTCGGAGGAGAAGCGATGAATCGACTACATCCGCGGATACAGTTCGTCTGGGCGCTCCGTTCGCTCCTTTTGGCTGCGCTCGCTGCGGTCCCGACCGGTGTCGGATACGTATACTTCGGGCTGTCACAGTACGTTGCGGCCGCCGTTCCGGGAGCAGTGCTGCTCGTGGGAATCGTCTTCGCAGTCGCCCGCTACCGACGGTGGGGGTACGAGATCCGCGAGGACGACATTTACCTCGAGCGGGGAGTGATCACCCAGGTCCGCACCGTCGTTCCCCTGGTTCGGATCCAGCACGTCGACTCCCGCCGGGGGCCGATAGAGCGCGCCACGGGTCTGGCGAGTTGTGTCGTCTACACCGCCGGCTCACGGGGAGCGGACGTCCGGATCCCCGGACTGACGCCCGAGAAAGCCGATCAGCTCCGCGAACGATTGAAGCGGCTCGCGATCCGGGCCGAGGGGGAGGACGCGGTGTGAAGCTGTCTCCGGTTTCGATCCCGTATCGAGCGTTCCAGAAGGCCTCGAGCCTTCTGATCGCGGCGTTCTTCGTCGTAGCCGCCGGCACCGGAGGCGACGTCGCCGGGATCCCGGTCGTCGTTCCCCTCGCAGTCGGGGCGATCCTGCTCGCGGTGGGGTACGAGATCGCCTACTATCGGCGCTTCGAGTACGAGTTCACCGACGACACCTTCGACATCAGGTCGGGCGTGATCTCGCGCCGCGAGCGGGAGATCCCGTATCGCCGGATTCAAAACGTCGATATCAGCCGGAACGTGCTCCAGCGGCTGCTCGGAATCGCCGCCGTGAGCCTAGAAACCGCCGGCGGCAGTTCGACGGAGGGGTCGATCCGGTACGTCTCCCCCGCGGAAGCAAAGCGACTGCAGTCGGAACTCCAGCGGCGAAAGCGCCGGGTAGAGTCGGACGAACCCGGAGTCGACGACGCCGATCCCGAGCCGGTCGAGGAGACCGAGCTGTACTCGATTACGCCGACCGAACTGGGGCTCGTCGGGGCGCTGTCGTTCGATCCGCGCCTGCTCGGGCTCGCGTTGTTCGTCGCGTCGGGGTCGTTTCCATTGCTCCAGCAGTTCCTCCCGCAGCCGGAGGCGCTGTTGCTGTCGGTCACTGGGCTGCTCGTCGTGGCCGGGCTGTTCGTCGCCTCCTGGCTGCTCGGGGTCGCGATCGCGGTGACCAACTACTACGGCTTCCGTCTGACCCGCTCGGGTGACGAGTTCCGGTACGAGCGGGGATTGCTGCGCCGGTTCAGCGGCTCGATCCCCTCCGAAAAGGTACAGTCCATCACGGTCCAGGACAACCCGCTAAAGCGGACGTTCGGCTACGCAACGCTGGTGATCGAGACCGCCGGCTACGCCCCCGGCGGTGGCGGGGAAGGTCGGGGCCAGCAGGTCGCGGTGCCGATCGCCCGGACGGACCGGATCTACCGGCTGGCCAACGAGGTCGAGGAGTTCGGTACCCCCGAGTTCCATCAACCGCCGGGACGCACCCGACGCCGGTACGCATTCCGGTACAGCATCGGGATCGGCGTACTGACGGCGATCGCGTACGGCGTCGACCGGTATCTCGGGTTCGACGTGCCCTGGCTGTACGTGCTCGCTTTGCTCGTGTTCGTTCCGGCGGCGGCACACCTCAAGTGGAAACACAGGGGGTACTGGCTCGGCGAGGATCACCTCCTCACGCGCAACGGCTTCTGGCGGCGGGAGATCAAGGCGGTGCCGTACTACCGGATCCAGAACGTGATCGACACCCGGACGATCTTTCAGCGACGATGGAACATCGCGACGGTCCACGCCGACACGGCCGGCACACTCTCGCTGACCGGGAGCGGCGCGGCCGCCGTCGACTACGACGACGGGGACGCCGACTGGCTTCGCGAAGAGTTGACCGATCGGCTCCAGGATGCGCTACAGGAGCGACGGGAGCCCCAGTCGAGGTTCGAGTGGATCGACCTGGATTCGGCCGGAGAGACGTTCGATCGCGACGAACCCAGCTCCCGCGAGCCGACGTGAACGGTCACCGGCGGTATTCTTCGACGTGGACGACACGTTTCGTCGCATCGTGTGTGAGATCGCCGTCCGTCGAGACGATCGGTGCATCCACCGTCTGGCCGACTGCGGCGACGAGTGTGTCGACACCGTCGAGGTAGTCGATCAAAAAATTCGTGTCGAGAACTCTCATGTCTCCTCGCTGCGCCGTCGCATCCGACGCGTTCGGTTCTCTTTGGCTTCATCCCGCTTTTCGCGAATCCAGTCGGCTTCCTCATCCGAGAGCATTCCGAACCCATCGGAGAAGTCGGCGTCGGTATCCTGCGAAAGGAGCCGCTCCAGAACGTCGTTGTACGACTCCCCTTTTCGACGATGTCGATCGAGACGTCGCTTTACCCGATCGCTGATTCGGATCTGTTTGTCCGCGGCTCCATCGTGTGTCGACGTTGGCGTTGACATCCCTTGGTCGTTGGGCCAATTGCTACCACCTGACGTCGTGAAGGAACGTCTGGAACTCCGCGGTCCGCCCGTCCGGATCCTCTGCGAAGAACTGGTAGATCCGGTAGCGCTCGTTCTCGTGGGGCTGTTCCAGGGCGGCGTCGCCGACCCGGTCGTGCATCCGGTCGACGGCCTCCCGAGAGTCGTACACGAACGTCAAGATCCCGCAGTCGTCGGTTCGGTCCCGGGAACAGAAGGCGAACCGGAACGCGTCGTCCCCTGCCCCGGCCGTATACTCGAGGATCGTGCAGTCGGGTTGTTCCAGCCAGACGACCGCGCCGACGGTCTGGGTATAAAAGTCGACGACGGCATCGTGGCGCTCCGTGGCAAAGAAAACGATTCCTGACACGGGCGCCGGTTCGCAAGGAGGATACATAAATCACCCTGCAGATTCGCCGAGAACGCGACCGAACGGGGGACAATCGTGGGCGTTGCGACACGCTTTTCCACCTCCCACCTCGACGACTTACATGGAGAGAGACGTTTCCGGCGGCGAACCCTTCTCGGAGAAACTCCGCGTTCCGGAGGCACTGACGTTCGACGACGTGCTGCTTCGACCCGCAGAGAGCCGGGTCGAACCGGACGAGGCAGACGTGAGCACCCGGGTCTCGAAGAACGTCGAGGTGAACGTGCCCGTCCTGTCGGCGGCGATGGACACGGTGACTGAAAGCGAACTCGCGATCGCGATGGCCCGCGAGGGCGGGCTCGGCGTGCTCCACCGGAACATGACCGACGACGAGATGGTCGAGGAGATCCAGCGCGTCAAACGGGCCCACGAGCTGGTGATCCGGCGAGAGAACGTCGTCACTGCGCGTCCCGATCAGACGGTCCGCGAGGTCGACGAGATGATGGAGCGGGAGGGCGTCTCGGGCGCCCCGATCGTCGACGAGGACGACACCGTGCTCGGGATCATCTCCGGCACCGACATCCGGCCGTACCTGGAGGTCGGCGAGTCAGACGCCGTCCGGGAGGCGATGACCGACGAGGTGATCACCGCCGGCGAGGACGTCACCGCCAGAGAGGCGCTGGAACTCATGTACGACTACAAGATCGAGCGCGTCCCGATCGTCGACGAGCAGAACCGGCTCGTCGGGCTGGTGACGATGCAGGGGATCCTCCAGCGGCGCGAACACGAACACGCCGCCCGCGACGAGGACGGCCGGCTCCGGGTGGGCGCCGCAGTCGGCCCGTTCGACGCCGAGCGGGCCCGCGCGGCCGACGAGGCAGAGGTGGACGTGATCTTCATCGACTGTGCCCACGCACACAACCTCAACGTGCTCGACACTGCCCGGGAGATCAAAGCCGAGGTCGACGCCGACGTCGTCGTCGGCAACATCGGAACCCGCGAGGCCGCCGAAGCCTGCGTCGACTTCGCGGACGGCGTGAAGGTCGGCATCGGGCCGGGCTCGATCTGCACCACCCGCGTGGTGTCGGGGGCGGGGATGCCCCAGATCACCGCAGTCGCCGAGGTTGCCGACGTCGCAGCCCGCCACGACACCCCGGTGATCGCCGACGGCGGGATCCGGTACTCCGGGGACGCGATCAAGGCGATCGCCGCCGGCGCCGACGCCGTGATGCTCGGCTCCTACTTCGCGGGCACCGAGGAGGCGCCCGGTCGGATCATCACGATGAACGGCAAGAAGTACAAGCAGTACCGCGGGATGGGATCGGTCGGCGCGATGAAATCCGGCGGCGGCGACCGCTACCTCAAGGACGCGGAGGACGACGAGGAGTTCGTCCCCGAGGGGGTCGAGGCAGCGACACCGTACAAGGGGACGCTTGCTTCCGAACTCTACCAGCTGGTCGGCGGGATGCGGTCGGGGATGGGCTACGTCGGCGCGGAGACGATCCCGCAGGTCAAAACGGAGGCACGGTTCGTCCGTGTCTCGACTGCAGGACAGACCGAAGGCCACCCGCACGACGTGATGATCACCGACGAAGCGCCGAATTACAGCCCGGACCGGTAAAGGATTAACCCTCTCCGGCCCACAACGGCGAGTATGGACACCGCTGACTTGCGCCGCGCGCTCGAGGAGGCGGGCCTGTCGCAGTATCAGGCAGACGCCTACACGGCCCTCCTGCGGCTCGGCTCCGCGAGCGCGACTGAGGTAGCCGACGCCTGTGACGTCCCCAGCGCCCGTATCTACGACGTCCTCGGCGACCTCGAGGAACGTGGCTACGTCGAGACGTACGATCAGGAGCGTCTCAGAGCCCAGGCGTGTAATCCCGACGACGTGCTCGAGGACCTCCGCAATCGGGCGGACCGCCTCGCGACCGCCGCCGAAGAGATCGAAAACCGGTGGGAACAGCCCGATCTCGAGGAGCACCGTGTCAGCATCGTAAAGCGGTTCGACACGGTGTTCGATCGCGCCACGCGCCTCGTCTCGGAGGCGGAAAACGAGGTGCAGGTCGCCGTGACCCCCGACGGGTACGAGGAGCTCGAACCGGCACTCCGGTCCGCCCACGAGTCGGGCGCGCTGGTGAAAGTGTCGATCCACACCGGACGCGGGGAGGGCGCCACCGCGCTGCCGGACGAGGAGCGGTTCGACGGCGCAGTCACCGAAATCCGCCACCGACAGCTCCCGACGCCGTTTCTCGCGCTCGTCGACCGGACGGTCACCTGCTTTTCTCCGCACCGCGAGTCCCTGAACGAGTACGGCGTCCTGGTCGACGACCATACCCTCTCGTATGTGTTCCACTGGTACTTCAGGACCTGCCTGTGGGAGGTGTGGCCCGTCGTCTACGACGACCGGAACATCGAACCCCCGATTTCCTACACCGACATCCGTCGGTTCGTCCGGGAGTGCGAGCCGTTGCTGGCGGAGGGAGCAGAGATAACCGTCCGCGTCGAGGGCTACGCCACCGAAACCGGACGGTCGATGACCGTCGAGGGAATTTTGCGTGACCTCGCGTACGTCGGTGACTCGACCGGTCGAGACATCCCGTTGAGTCATCTCGCAGGGCAGGTGACGGTGTATCTCGAACGGACGGATGGTACAGACGGATCCGAACACGCCACCGAGCCCGGCGTCGGGAGCCTCGAGTCGGTCTCGGTGGGCGGCTGGGGTGCCGTAATCGAGGACATCGAGGCACGGCGGTTGACCGTCACCGCGATCGAAGGCGACGAGCGCGAGAGCCAGCGGGAACCGTCAGGACGTAACAGTCGGCCTCTCGACGCCACGGGGGCGACGAAATGATCGCTGCCGGCGATGATCTGTGCCGCCGACCACGCGGATTCGAAGAGGTATTTTCATATGCCCTCCGGTTGCATGAAGAACGTGTACACCTCGAGGACAGATTATGAGTGAGGAAGCCCCGCTCGTGCTCATCGTCGAGGACGAGCCCGATCTTGCGGATCTGTACGCCGCGTGGCTTTCGAGTGACTACCGCGTGCGCACCGCCTACGGCGGACAGGAAGCGCTCGACGAACTCGACGAGGAAATCGACATCGTCCTGCTCGACCGCCGGATGCCCGGCGTCTCGGGCGACGAGGTGCTCGAGGAGATCCGGGGGCGAGGCCTCGACTGCCGGATCGCGATGGTGACCGCCGTCGAACCTGATTTCGACATCGTGGAGATGGGGTTCGACGACTACCTGGTCAAGCCGGTCGCGAAAGAGGAGCTGTACGAAACAGTCGAATCACTGCTGACGCGGAGCAGCTACGACGAGGGCGTCCAAAAACTGTACGCGCTTGCCTCGAAGAAGGCGCTACTGGAGTCGGAGAAGGGCTCCGCCGAACTCGAGGACAGCAAGGAGTATCAGCAGCTCGAACGGGAGCTCGAACAGCTGCGTTCGGAACTCGGGGAGACCCTCGACTCCTTCGGCGACCACGAGGAGTTCGTCGGCGTCTTCCGAGATCTCGAACGCGACGCCGACGTCGATCCGTTCGAGGAGTGAGCGCAGGTCGAACACACAGCGGAAACGGCCGGCAAAGAACTATCAGCGACTGACGAGGAACGTTTCGATCCG
The DNA here is from genome assembly GCF_002952775.1 of Halalkaliarchaeum desulfuricum. Classification (NCBI taxonomy): domain Archaea; kingdom Methanobacteriati; phylum Methanobacteriota; class Halobacteria; order Halobacteriales; family Haloferacaceae; genus Halalkaliarchaeum; species Halalkaliarchaeum desulfuricum. Next base: position 3,171,097 of record NZ_CP025066.1, on the reverse strand, counting down.
ATTCATCGCGGTTTTCAGTTCGTTCATCCCCGTCGCATACGAGACCCGCAGATGTCCCTCGCCGCCGGCGCCGAACACCCGGCCGGGCACGACGGCGACCCCCTGTTCTTCGAGCAGCGCCTCCGCGAACGCCTCGTCGTCCTCCCCGCAGTCGGGGAACGCGTAGAAGGCGCCGGTCGGCTCGAAACAGTCCATCCCCATCTCCTCGAACCGGCTGTGGACGTAGCGCCGGCGACGGTCGTACTCCCGACGCATCCGGTCGACCTCGTCTCCACAACTCGACAGCGCCTCGAGTGCGGCGTACTGTGCGGTCGTCGGCGCCGACAGCATCGTGTACTGGTGGATCCGCGTCATCGCGTCGACGATCTCCGGCGGACCCGCCGCGAACCCCAGCCGCAGGCCGGTCATGGCGTACGCCTTCGAGAAGCCGTTGACCACCAGCGTCCGCTCGCGCATCCCCGAAAACGACGCGATCGAGGCGTGTCCCCCGTCGTAGGTGAGCGCAGCGTAGATCTCGTCGCTCACCACGAGCAGGTCGTGCTCCCGACAGAACGCCGCCACCCGCGCGAGCTGTTCGCGGCTCATCGTCGCCCCGGTCGGGTTGTTCGGATAACACAGCACCAGCACGTCGGCCTCCTCGGCGCCCGCCGCCGAGAGCACTTCGGGGGTGAGCGCGAACTCGTCGGCCGCCCGCGTCGGTACCGGGAGCATCTCGCCGCCGGCGAGCTCGACGCCAGGTCCGTAGGAGATGTACGTCGGCTGGTGGACGGCGACGACGTCACCCGGATCCACGAGCGCGCGCAACGCGAGATCGACCGCCTCGCTGGCGCCCGTCGTGACGAGTAGCTCCTCGCCGGGGTCGTACGACAGCCCCCATCTGGTCAGGTACTCGGCGACCCGTTCGCGCAGTTCCAGGAGTCCCCGGTTGGCGGTGTAGGAGGTGCGCCCGCGCTCCAGCGACTCGATGGCGGCGACCCGGGCGCCCCACGGCGCGGAGACGTCGGGCTCGCCGACACCCAGCGAGATGACGTCATCCCGCTCTTCGGCGAGTTCGAAGTACCGACGGATACCCGACTCGGAGAGGGTCGCCGCACGCTCGGAGAGTCGGTTGCCGAACGCGGAGCTGTCGGTCGGTTCGTTCCCCATGCCCCCGGAGTCCTCTTCGACGCCGGCGTTCGATCCGCGCTCTGTCATGGTGACACCGAAAGGCGGTCGTCCTCGTCGCGGTCCTCGAAGACGAAGCCGCCGTCCTTGTACGTCTCCATCACGAAGTGAGTCACCGTCTGGGTGATCTCCGGCACGGGAGCCACCTGTTCGGAGACGAATCGGGAGACTGCCTGCATCGATTTCCCTTCGACCTCGATCGCGAAGTCGTAGTTACCGGAGACCAAAAGCAGCGATTTCACCTCCGGAAACCGGGCGATCCGGTCGGCGATCTCCTCGTAGTCGGTTTCGCGGTCGAGTTCGACGTTCAGTTCGACGATCGCCCGCACCGTGGAGGCGTCGACGGCGTCCCAGTCGATGACAGCGCTGTACCCTTTGATGACGCCGGCCTCCTCGAGTTCCTCGATTGCGGCCGCGACCGCCTCGGGTTCGCGGTCGAGTTGGCGGGCGATGTCGTCGACCGACGTGCGGGCGTCGGAGGCGAGTACCTCGAGCAGTTCGCGGTCCATACTCCCCTCTCGACGCGGACCCGCAAATGGGTTGTGCCCGGCGCAAGCCTGCCGGTGATGGTGGAGGATCTCGACGGCTGGCTAGACCTCGTCCCAGTAGTCCGGCTCGTTGCCTTCGCGCCACTTGATCGAACAGCCGCGGGAGGCGTTCCAGTCGACGGACACCTCCTCGCCGGCGAGTACCTCCTCGATCGCCTGCCGGATCTCGAACCCAGGCTCGCCGGACGGGTCGTCGTCGGGATTTAAGGCGTCGTCGAGCCGACCGTGGTACGCCAGTCGGAACGTCCCGCCCTCATTTTTAAACAGGAACGGATCCGGCGTGCAGGTGGCGCCATACGCCGCAGCGACCGCCTGTGACTCGTCCCGCAGGTAGGCGTCGTAGGCGATCCGTCCCGACTCGACGTACGCTTGCATCTTCTCGAAGGAGTCGTCAGGGTACTCCTCGGCGTCGTTGGGATTGATCCCCACGACGGCCACATCGTCGTACTCCGCGGCGATTTCGTTGAGCGTGTCCTCCTTCGCCTCGGCGTACGGACAGTGGTTGCACGTAAAGACGAGCAACAGCGCCTCGTTGTCCGTAAAGTCCGACAGCGCGTGCGTCTCGCCGTCGACGCCGGGAAGCTCGAACGACGGTGCCTCCCCCTCCTCCTCGATGACCTGGATGCTCGGCAGTTCTGCCATACCAGGTGGTTACCGTTCCACGAGTAAAAATACGGAGGACAAAGCGACGTCAGCGTCGGGAGTGAACTGGCTAATTGATCGCGGCTATTCTGCCTGTTCGGACTCTCCGGGCGTTCCTGACTCTTCGGGTTCCTCGTCCCTGAACGCCTGAATCTTCGCGCGGGCGCTCTCGATGGCCTCCTTCGCCTCGCCCTCGGCACGCTCTTCCAGTTCCTTCAGGTCGTCCTGCAGCGACTCGAGTCGCGACGGCTCGGGCTCCTCGTCGGCCTCGCGGCCCGTCAGCTCCCGGACCTTCACCTCGAGGTCCTCGAGTTCCTCCTTCATGCCGGCTTTCGCGTGTTCGACCGCTCGTCCGAGGTAGTACCGTGCATCTTCGAAGTGCTTGCTCATATCTGCCCTTACGAAGAGGACAGATATAACCCTTGTGGGAGACGGGCGATACAGGCTATCGCCCGGTCGATCGTAACACGTAGGTCGCTTCACGTCGAAACAGTTCGACAGTGAATCGCACAACCGCCGACGCCGCGGCCGCCGCCCTGATCGGAGCCGTCCTGCTCGTCGGCGTCTGGACCGCCTGGCAGGCCTATCGGGCGAGTCGAACAATAGACGATGCGATGGGCCATCACATGGACGCGTCGGTCGGACTCTTGCACGGCGTCCACCCGGTGTGGTATCTCCTCGGGAGCGTCCTCGTCGCCAGCGTGATCGGGGGTGTGTACGTGTTCGTTCGAGGAGAGGTGTTCGATTCCGAACCCGCGTTCGATTCCGGGGAGTCCACGCTCGATGCAGGGTCACCAGAGACGAACGACGGCGCGGCTCCGGGTCCCGAACCGGACGCGCCCGGCGGGACCACATCCAATACGACCGGCGACACCACCTCGAATCCGACCCCCGTCCAGCGTCGACCGCTCGATTACCTCCCCGAAGACGAACGGCGGATCCTCGAACCCGTCGTCGAATCGCCGGGACTCACCCAGATCGAGATCCGCGACCGGTCGGACTTCTCGAAGAGCAAGGTGAGCCAGACCGTGACCGACCTGGAAAAGCGGGGGCTGTTGTATCGGGAACGACAGGGGCGGACCTATCGGGTGTATCCCGCCGACGAACTGGCCGACTCCCGGCGCACCGATCAAAATTTATAAACGGCACCCGACGTGAATCCCGTTATCTTATAAAGGGAATCTCATAGCCGTTGGCGCGCGATCGGCGGCGGCCTCCGTGCCGTCGCCGGCGCGCGAGGGAGGCGGCCCGCCCGTGGGCCGCCGAGGCTGGGGAGGCACGAGGCGTTTCCACGGCGCAGTACCGGTATCGATCGAGCGCGACCGGTCGAAAACGGGCGTCCACACCAGAACCGGGCCGAAACGCCGGAATTCCGGCGAGATGAACGGTTTCTCCGCAGGGAAACGTTTAGAACCAATTATAAACGCTCTCGAACGTTCTGAGGAGACAGTTCACGTCCTGGGAGCTAACCACTCAAAGGGCATACGGATAGTCGAAGACCAATGAAGTCTACAACGATCCGGCTGATACTGACTCTGACAGTCGTCATCGCGCTCGTTGGCGCGATCGGCCTCGCGAGCGCGGACGCGAACACGGCCGATGACGCACTGTACGGTGAAAACGCGACAGATCACATGGGCAACGATGCGATCACCTGGATGAACCAGCACATGGGCGGTGACGCAGTCGAATGGATGTCCGAACACATGAGCGACCACAATCACGCCGAGCACCACGACGGTGACCACGCCGACCACCACGCTGACCACCACGACGGTGACCACGCCGACCACCACGCTGGCCACCACGACGGCGATTACGCTGACCACCACGACGGCGACCACGCCGACCACCACGACGGCGACCACGCCGACCACCACGACGGCGACCACGCCGACCACCACGACGAGTATCACGACGAATACCACGAGGAAGGCGGGCACTGCTGATCGGAGCCGGCACGGTTCTCGAGAACGCCGTCACTCACTATTCCCGGGGGAGATCCGGATCCTGTGAGAGCCCGTAGGGCAGGTACGTCCGATCCCACGCCGTTTCCGGCGGGTGAAGGCCCACGTCGCCGAACGCCGACCGGCCGCTCGCATGGCCGCCGGCGAGATCGACCAGTTGCCGATCGATCCGTTCGGAACGCCCGGCGAGGACGGTGAAAAGCTCCGCCAGTCGCCCCCGTCCCTGGGTGAACGGACAGGTGACGATACAGTTCGAACAGCTCGACCCGTTCTCCATCCAGAAGCGGAGACAGGTTTTCGGCTTCTCGTACCACTTCCGGACGCCGTTTGCCTTCGTCGAGTCCCACGGCTCGTCGGTCGCACCGCGCCACGAAGACGGCGCCTCGCCCTCGTATTCCCACGTCCGACTCCCGTAGGGGATCGTATTCGACGGACAGTTCTCGACACAGATCCGGCACGTCTCGCAGAACGCGCCGACGCCGAACTCGACGTACGGGTCGACGGTGGCCGGCATGTCGGTGAGTACCTTGAACAGCCGGACGTTCGACCCGAACTGCGGGTGGATGAGCCGCCCGTGTCGACCCGCCTCCCCGAGGCCGGCGTCGATCGCCATGGGGACGCTCAGCCCGGTGTCGTTCAATGCGGGAATCGCCCCGTAGCCCATCGCCCGGATCCACGTTGCCAGGGCGACCGCCCCGGTGGCCATCCGACTGTATCCGAGCGCCCCCGACGCCGCCGAAACCGGGGTCGGCGAAGTGCGGGTGAGCGAAAGCGGCATCTCGGAGACGCCGACGACGACGCGGTCGAACCGCTCGGGGATCACCGTCCGGTCGTCGTCCAGAACCGGCTCGTCGACGTCTTCGAAGACGATCGGCGCGCCGTCCCCCCGGTGGGAGTAGATCCACCGCTCGTCGAGTTCGCCGACGCCGACGTCCGCACAGCCGGCGAGCCGGGCGACGGTGCCCAAAAGCGACCGCAGGCGATCGGGATCCTCGACGGTCGGCTCACGGTCGACCAACTCCCTCGTGGCGAAACCGCTCCCCTCGGCGACGTGTTTCTGAATGTCGAGCCGGTCGTCAGTGCGTCCGAAGCGGAACCCCTGGATCGCGCCGCTGACGCTCCCGAGGGCGGCCTCCAGCGCCCGATTGGCCCGTCCGAGTCCGGGATCGGCGGCTTCGACCGCCTCGTTGGCGGGATTCGGGATCGCATACGACGTCTCCGCCGTCTCGAGTCCCCGATCGAGCAACTCCCCCTCGTCGGCGACACCACCGTCCGACTCGTCGATCCATCTGGCGATGGCGCCGCGGAATCGGAAGTCGGTCTCGTTCGGTGGCCGTTCGTAGACGTCGTCGTCGACCTCGTAGGTGGGATCGTCGACGTACCGAACGCCGGGCGGCCCGTCGCTCGCCTCGAGCACCGCCTCCAGGCCCGACTGGGCGTCGTCGCCGACGAACGTCCGCTGGGCGAAAAGCGACGTCAGCACAGCGAGCCCGCCGCCGCCCGCGAACACACTCAAAAGAGTTCGTCGATCGATCTCGGCGTCCGCAAGTTCCGCGAGCAGTTCGTCGTACACCGCCGCGACGTCCTCGCGATCGACCGTCTCCTCGCTTTGGGCCATCTCTGCGAGCCCCTCCGGGAGCCGGGGGCCCGTGGCGGTACTGGATCGGGTCACAGTTCCGTGTAGACAGTCGGACTCTCGTCGGCCGAGAAGCCGTAGATCGTCCACGTCTCGTCCTTGCTGCCGCCCATCCCCGGGGAGCCCGACGGCATGCCCGGCAGCGCGATGCCGTCGAGGTCGGGCCCCTCCTCGAACAGCTGGACGATTACCTCGACTGGAACGTGGCCTTCGACGACGTAGCCGTCGAAATCGACGGTGTGACACGAGTGGAGATCGACGTCGATCCCGCGCTCCGTCTTGATCGCACCGAGATCCTCGGTGACGACCACCTCCAGCCCACCGTCGAGGTGATCGTCCAGGTAGTCGGCGTACACCTCACAGCAATTGCAGTTCGGGCCCTGATACAGCGTCGCTGCTGTCGCCGGAACGGTGTCCTCGACCGCCCAGTCGTCGGTGGCGTCGCCCAGACAGCCGGCTATCGACGCCCCGACTGCGGCCGTGGTCGCCAACAGCGCCCGTCTCGTGGTGTGAGTCATGAATACGTTGGATTCCCTGGCGTGCCGAGTTAATCGTCGCGTTTTCGTTCGGCCGTTCGTCCGTTCTTTTGTGCGTCCTTTCGTGCGTCCTTTCGACCGGTCTTCCGGCCGACCAGCGCGTACAGCAAGTCACGGTCCCGGAGCACCCCGACGAGCTGTTCCTGCTTCCGTACTGCCACCTGATCGACGTCTTTCGAGACCATGAGCTGTGCAGCATCCGTACAGCTTCGGTCGGCAGAGACGGTGGGAACGTCCTCGGAGACAATCTCCGAGACCGGTACCGCGGGAAGTTCGATAGTCAGGGTCGGGATCGGACCGTTTACCTCGAGTTCGATGCCTTCCCACTGACGGTCGTCGTCTCGATATTCGAGGTCGGGCGAACGCAGTTCTCCCTGGGTGAATCGAGCAGCGCCGACGACGTCTTTCTCGGTGAGTATGCCGACGGCAGCGCCGTTCTCGTCGAGGACGATTGCGGATGATTCCGAAGCGTTCGTTATTTGTCGTACTGCGACCGGAAGAGGGGTCCCGGCAAAGACGATGTTGACGGAGTCGGTGTACGCGTCAGCAACCGGGACATCGAGTGTGACAACCCGTCTGGCGATCGCCCGGACGACGTTCGTGATGGAGACGTGACCGACGCACTCGACGCCATTGCTGACGGGGACCTGTCGTTCGTTCGTCGCCAGGAGCCGTTCGGCAAGTTCCGGAATCGGAGTGTCCAGTTCGGGTACTGGCAGTTCAGTATCACGCTCCGCGTGGTCACTGTCGGTAGAACGCGTGAGGAGTACTTCTCGCGTGACAGTACCGCCGTCGGTGTTCCGAGTGCGCTGTTCGGGTGTCATTGGTGACTTTGTAGCCGGGGGATCATTGTCGGTCGCTGAAGGCAATCCGGGTCCGTGGTTCGTGACTGTATCTAGACGGTGGCCTTTTATGCGGTTTTTTATTGGGAAATCGGAGGTACAGGCGAGTCAAACTTTCAAAACAAGGGTTTCGAGCGATCCGTATTTGGATAACGCAAACAGCTTGCGAAAGCGAGTACGCGTCGAGCTGGATCAGGCTCGTCGGGTTCATCGCCGGTCTGCGGTGGAGTTCCGGCGGTCACACTTCTCCTCGACCCAATCGTCCGCTAGTACGTCGGCGACTCCTCGCGTTCGCCGTCGCGCCGGTTGACCAGCCGGGCGAACACGAACAGGGCGTCCGAAAGGCGGTTGAGATAGACGATCGCCTCCTCGTTTATCGGGTCGTCGGCCGCGAGCGCGACCGCCCGGCGCTCGGCTCGACGGACGACTGTCCGGGCGTGATGGAGCCGCGCCCCCGACTCGCTTCCACCCGGGAGAACGAACGACTCGAGGGGGTCGAGTTCCTCGTCGAACGCGTCGATCCACTCCTCCAGTTGATCGACGTGGTCCTCGCGGATCCGGGTGGCGCTACCCTCCGCGTGGCTTCCCTCGCCGCCATCCGTCCCGTCGGTACCGGGGCTGGCGAAGTCGGCCTGGATGATGTGGAGGTGGTTCTGGATCGCCGAAAGCGTCTCGTCGACGTCGTCATAGCCCGTCGGACGGATCGTTCCGACGAGGGCGTTGGCCTCGTCGACGGTGCCGTACGCCTCGATCCGATCGGAGGTTTTCGAAACGCGGGTGGCGTTTCCGAGGTCGGTCATTCCGTCGTCGCCGCGCCCGGTATAAATTTTCATCGGACACCCTCCGCGAGCGTCTCTTCGACGTACTCGAGGACGTTTTCGCTTTCACACATCGTGACGCCACGCTCCTCGTCGACGAGGACCGGGACGCCACGCTGACCGCTTGCGCGTTTTACCTCGTTTCGCTCGGAGTGGAGAGCTTCGACCCAGTGGGTATCGTATGTCACGTCCGCCTCCTCGAGCGCCTCGTGGACGTCCTCACAGAACGGACAGCCGTCCAGCGCGTACAGTGTAACAGTCATCACCGGGTGGACGGGGGCCACGCGCAAGTAAGTTCCCACGGCAGCAGCGACCCGAGAGCGCGGCGGTTTGGAGAGACTACAGGTCGTGGTACGTCGAGATCGTCTCCCGCCACTCATCGGGCAACTGCTTCGACGACCGTGTCTCGAAGTCGTATGCGACCTGTACGGACTCGGCGGTCGCGACCACACGGTCGTCGGCGCGGATCTCGTACTCCATGGGGACGCTCGAGTCACCCAGGTCCGGCACGTCGATCGCGACTTCGACCGATTCGGTGTCGGTCACCGGCTGCCGGTAGTCCACCGAAAGCGACGCGAGCACGATGTCCAGGTCGTGAATCCCGACTCCGATGATCGACTTGAGGTACTCGACGCGCGCCTGTTCGATGTACGTCACGTACACCGCGTTGTTCACGTGTCCGTACGCGTCGAGATCCCGAAATCGGACCTGCACGTCGGTCGTAAACTCGGCCATATCAGCGGTTGCGAGCGGGGACGACTTATACTCACGAGGTGACGCTGTCGAGGACTGCTGCAATTCTTGCTCCGTTTTCGATACACTCCTCTTCGTTTTCCGCACGTCGTTCGTGGTAGTCGCCACGCCCGGGCGCAGTTCGGTCGATACTGTCGTGTCGGACCGGGTTCGACCGCTCTGTGTCGCCGACACCGGACGATGTTGCTGATACAGCGTAGAGGGTGCCGATGTTGAGAGTAAACTCGTATATAACCGTTCCCCGGGCCTGCACGCATCTGATGACACGACGGTACTCGCGTCGCTCGGCGATGGGACTCGTAACTACAGCTTCCGGCCTCTCTCTTGCCGGCTGTCTCGGCGGTGGCGGCGACAGCGCTGTCCGGATCTCCGGGGGCGTCGGACCGCTCCCGATGGTGGAAGTGTGGGCGGATCTCTACGAGAATCACACCGAGACGACGTTCGACATCTCCGGGGGCGGAACCGGCGTCGGCGTCTCCGACGTCCTCAACGGTCAAGTCGACATCGCGATGATGGGGAGGGCACCCGAGCCCGAAGAGACAGAACAGGGACTGTTCGCCGTCCCGATGCTCATCGACACGGTCGTCGGCACCGTCAACGCCGACAATCCCGTTCTCGAATCGCTCGAGTCAGAGGGATTGACCCGGGAGGAGTTCGAGAGCGTCTTCACCAAAGAGATCACGAACTGGGGCGAACTCGTCGACGAGGACATCGACGAGGAGATCGTGGTCTACGGGCGGTCGGATGCGTCGGCGGCCTACAAACAGTGGGGAGACTTCCTCGGCGGCGACGACAACGCGTACACACAGAACGAACTCGAATCGGTCGCTGATGCGAATCACAACGGCGACCAGCCCGTCGCCGAGGCGGTCGGGAGCAGGGAGAACGCGATCTCCCTGAACAATATCAACTACGTGTACGACCTCGAGAGCGGCAAACTCGAGAGTGACATCCGGCCGGTACCGCTCGACACTGACGGCGACGGGCTCTCGTCCGAGGAGTCGTTTTACCGGACGCGGTCGGAATTCCTCCGCGCGGTCGAGGAGGGTCGGTATCCCGCCCCGCCGGCCCGCGAGATGTTCCTTGCCTCGAACGGGGAGTTCGACGGGGAAGCCGGCGAATTCGTCGAGTGGGTGCTCACCGAGGGCCAACAGCACGTCCGCGATAACGGCTACGTTCCCCTCGAGGAAAGCCGTCTCGCGGCGGCCCAGGAGCGTCTGGCGTCGGGGGCCTGAGCACACGTGGATCGTTCGACGGACGTCGGCCAGGACCAGTCGGCAGGACGGATCGACCGACGGCTCCTCGTCGAGCGCGCGAGCCACCGGTGGCTCCAGGCGGCCGGCTACCTCGCCGTAGGGCTGTTCGCCGCAATCGTGTTGACGTTAGTGTACGAGTCGCTGCCGCTGTTGGCGGAGTACTCGCTGGTGCAGGCGCTCACATCGGCGAACTGGGACCCCGCACAGAACGAGTTCGGGTTCCTACCGGCGATCGTCGGCACCGTGTACGTCACTGTGCTCTCGATGGCGATGGGGGCGCCGATCGCGATCCTCGCGGCGGTTTACATCGCCGAATACGCCGACGGGCGACTGAAGACGCTCGTTTCGTCGTTCATCGATGTGCTCGCTGCGATCCCGAGCGTCATCTTCGGGCTGGTCGCCCTGATCGTCGTCGTCCCTTTCGTCGGCGATTACCTCGCACCCGCCGTCGGCGTCGACGCGACCGGTGTCGGCATCCTGACGGTCAGCCTCGTGATGGCGATCGTCGTCACGCCGTTTATCATCTCGCTGTCCGTCGAGTCGCTCGAGGCGCTGCCGGACGAACTGCGTGAATCCTCGCTGGGCGTCGGCGCGACGAAGTGGGAGACGATCCGGTCGGTGCTGCTTCGGGCCGCCGGTCCCGGGATCTTCTCGGCCATGTTGCTCGGCTTCGGCCGCGTCTTCGGGGCGACGATCGTACCGGCGATGCTGATCGGCGGTCAGACACAACTCCCCGACTCCGTGTTTTCGACCGGCCAGACGCTGCCAACGCTGATCGTCAACGACTTCGGCGAACTGATGAGCCTCCCGCTGACCCAGTCGGCGCTCATCTTCGTCGGCCTCGTGCTCGTTGTCGTCGTCTGGGCGTTCAACTTCGGGGCGATGCTCGTCCGATCCCGGCTCCAGCGGAGGTGGCAGTACTGATGGACAGATACGCCAGACAGCGGCTTTTCGGGGTGTTCACACGCGGGGCCACAGCCCTGGTCGTCGGCGTGATGGGGCTCGTGGTCGGCGTGACGATCCTCCGGGGCGGTCGTGTTCTCCTTGCGGATCCGGCGATCGCGATTACGCCGCCAGGCTCCCGGTACATGCTCGAGGGGACTGGGGGGTTCCTGCATGCGGTGCTGGGAAGCGTCCTCATCGTCGGGCCGGCAACGGTGGTTTCGATGACGCTTGCGGTCTCGACTGCGCTGTACCTCCAGAGCGACTACTCGAGCAAGCGGTTCTCCGACGTTACAAACATGTTCCTGAACGTCCTGTGGGCAACGCCGCCGATCGTTTACGGCGTGTTCGTCCTCACGATCATCATTGCGATCGGGGCCCGGACGAGCCTCGTGTTCGGGATCGTTGCGATCGCGATCTTCCAGTACCCGATCATGACGCGGTACACCGACGAGGCGTTACGATCGGCGCCGGATGCGGTCGGGGAGGCGACGTACGGCCTCGGAGCGACACGGTTCGAGAGCGCGTTCATGACAATACGGGCGGCCCTGCCCGGCATCGTCGCCGGGATCGTAATGGGCTTCGCACGTGGGATCGGCGACGCCGCAACGGTGCTTTTCACCGCCGGTCGGAGCACGAACATGCCCGCCGGACCGTTCGAGCCCGCGACGACACTTCCGGTGTTGATCTTCGATCAGGCGATGTCGTTCAACGCCGAGGTTCGGGCCCACGCCTACGCCGCCTCGTTCGTGCTGATCGTCGCAGTGCTGGGACTGATTCTGACATCGAAGCTGCTGGCAGGGCGGTACGCACGGTTCGCGCCGGGGGGTCGACACTCGTGAGCGACGTGGACGGCGACCGGACGGTGGCCGCCACGGGTGACGGGTCGAATCGAGCGATCGATCACGAACGGAACCCAACTATGACCGACACGACACACGAAACAGGGGACGCACCGACGAACCGAACGGAACCGACCGACCGAATCGAAGGGGAAACGGATCGAACGGCGACAGGAACGCTGTCGACGGACGAGCTTTCGGTGACGTACACCGGCGACCGCGAGGTCCGGGCGGTCGAGGGTGTCACTCTGGAGTTCGAGCCGAACCAACTGACGGCGATCATCGGCCCGTCCGGTTGTGGCAAGTCGACGCTTTTGAAGTCGCTCAACCGGCTACACGAGATCCAGCCGAACGTCGAAATCGATGGAGACGTTCGACTCGGCGGCGAGTCGATCTACCGGACGGACGAGCCCGTGCCGGAGATCCGGCGGCGGATCGGCTACGTTCCACAGGAACCGACGGCGTTGCCCCTTTCGATCTACGAAAACGTCGCGTACGGCATCCGGATCCACGGGCGGTACGACTCGAAGGCGGAACTCGACGAACTGGTCGAGTCGTACCTGCGGAAAGTGAACCTCTGGAGCGAGGTGAACGATAGGCTCAACGCCCCCGGGGCCGAACTCTCGACCGGTCAGATCCAGCGGCTCTGTCTCGCCCGTTCGCTCGCCGTCGAACCCGAGGTGCTCCTGTGTGACGAGGTCACCTCGGCGCTCGATCCACTCTCTGCGGAGACTGTCGAGGAGACACTCGCGGAACTCACCGACGACTACACGATCATCATGGTTACTCACAGTATGGCGCAGGCGAGGCGAATCGCCGATTCCGTCGTGTTCCTGTACCTCGGGGAAATCGTCGAGGCGAACGACGTGCGGACGTTCTTCGAGGAACCCACTGAAGAACGAACGAGGCAGTTCATTGGAGGTCCGACACCGGTCGAGGAGCCGGGGTCGGGAGCCGCTACTGCTGGGACTTCCGGTTCCGATTTCGCCCCCGACTCGACGACCGAGGTGGACGCGACGGGGGCCGGACGGTAGTTGGTTGCTCATTCTATATAGCGCTATTTGATTTATCTACCCGTTTCGTCGCGTTCACTTGAAAGACCGGAACAGTAAATCCCAATATTCAATTTGGTCGACCGTGGATCACGTGGTATGGAACGCAACGAAGAGTGTCCGGAGTGTGGTAACGAACAGAAGTTCTGGCTGACTGCGTCGATGGAAGTCCATCTGGGGGAGAAGACGAAGTGGCGCTGTAGCGAATGTAACTTCGGGTTCATCGAGATCAACGGGATCTCGACGCTCGCCTGAACGGTCGATCGCCCACCGTTTGGCACAAACTGGGTAGCGATAGCGTCCCTCTTCTCGCCAACGGTCCCGAAACGGTTGCTCCGACCCCCCCATCGGTCCAACCCCACTCCCTAACAGTAGTTGGCAACACGACTCAGGTTTATAGGCGAATCCACAGTAATCGAGTTCGGAACGCCAGTTTGCGCGTTCCGACCCAAAGCAAATCACAGTGCCAACAACTGCTAATCAGGCCTCTCGACTCGTTCCTGCGGTTCTGTCGGTGCTCCTCATCCCTCTTAAGTGAACGTCGGCCGCTGCAAGAACCGCGACGACCGGGGCGCAGACTGGTGATTGTCGGGAATCTCGATTATCGAGCTTCGATCGCACGTACGAAGGGTATAAAGCACATAATGCTATATTAAATACGGGTGGCGGGCCGAAGCCAGCGAGTGGCGGCAACCGTCGACGCCCGGGGGGTCAGTAACGGTTCGTCGGCCGGACTGCTCGATACCTTCGTCGGAACCGATCGAGACTCACCGTCAGAAAGGGGAGGGGGATGGAGCGTGTGACTTTCCCCCGTGATTACGTACAACCCCCGGGGACATAGTTGTGGGAGATGTTTTATAATTTGATAACGGAACTGGAAATCAAGGGGAAGAAATCCATGACGGCATCCGAACGCACGTTCGATGGAAAACAGGCCTTCGTTCAGCCCCGCTCTGGAGAGCACCGTGATATTACTATCTAACATAAACAAAACCTTTAGTATAACCAGAAGCTATTGACCGGTATGAGCACGATCGAATCCGCCGGGACGGACGGGACACTCTCCGGAGAACCGAGCGACCGTACAGCCGAGACGGCAGCCGACGCCGATTCGGTAGGGTGTCGACCGACGGACGCGACCCCCGTCGAGATCGACGCAGAACAGTTGGAGTCGACCGCGAAACCGTATCTGCAGGAACTGAAGACGCACCTACTCGCGAACGGCCGCCAGCCGGCCCACCTCGTAATCGAGACGACGTTCGACCAGCCGGGATCGATAGCGATCCACCGCGAGGCCGATCGACTCCGTCGTCACCTGCGGGCCGCCTCGTTCCTGGGTGCCGGGCGCGTGACCGTCGAGATCGACGACGTCTCGAACCCGGATCGGGTCGCCCCCGCGCTGTCCGCGATCGAAGAGCGGGCACGCCGCGAAGGGATCGCGCTGTCGGTGAGTGCCCCCGAAAGCGTCGCCGTCTCCGCCTGACGTGTCGTCCAAGCGAAACCTGGCGACCCAGCTCGCGGTCGTCGCGGGGTTCGAGGATCCGGACGCGAGCCTGGAGCAGTATCCAACCCCACCGGAGCTCGCGGCGCACGTGATCCACGTCGCGGACCTACAGGGCGACATCGAAGGGCAGACAGTCCTGGATCTCGGGACCGGGACCGGAATGCTCGCACTGGGAGCTGCCCTCCGCTCACCGGCGCGCGTGGTCGGAATCGAGATCGACGCCCCGGCGCTGTCGATCGCGCAGCGAAACGAGCGCCGGGTTGGGTCGACCGCTCCCGTCCACTGGGTCCGGGGGGACGCCGGCCGCCCGCCGATCCGGTCAGAGGGCCCCACGACGGTCGTCATGAACCCGCCGTTCGGCGCCCAGGACGGACAGCGCCACGCGGATCGTCGCTTCCTCGCGACCGCCGCCGGGCTCGCGGACGTCTCCTACTCCATTCACAACGAGGGGAGTCAGGAGTTCCTGGAGGCGTTCGCGTCGGACAACGGCGGTACGATCACACATGCATTCAAAGCGGAGTTCGAACTGGAACACCAGTTCGACCACCACACCGAAGACCGGCGCGAAGTCGGCACGGAAGTGTACCGGATCGTGTGGAACTCCGATCGCGGTGCCTGATCCTTGGCGGTATGCCCCTCGACAGTTAGAGCCCGAGACGCTCGCGGATCTCTTCGAGGAACCCGTGGCGCCCGCCGGAGTCGTTCCCCGTCTCCGGCACCACGCGATCGGCGGGCGTGATCCTGACCGCCTCGTCGGTGTGGTCTACGTGGATGAGGCCCTCGTCCTTCAGCGCCGCGAGCGCCTCCTCGAGTTCGTCGATTCCCGCGTCGACGGCCGTCCGGAGTTCGAGCACCGTCATCCCCTCCTCGGCTCGATCGACGAGCGCGTCGAGCACCGCGACCTCCGTGTCGGGGCGATCGCGGTACTCCGGCTTCGCCTGCATACGCGTACGAACGGCGGGGGACCGTTTACGTCTACCGGCAGATAGGTTCGAACGGTCGCACGTGTCCACAGCGTCAGCCGTCCGTCAGACAGCGAGCGTGGCGCTTTTGGTAGAGGAAGCCGCTCTTCCAGCCAATGGGACTCAGGTGTCTGCTCGGACACGACTTCACCGAGCCCGAACTCGAGCGCGACCGGGAGACCTCGGGCGGGGAAGTCGTCATCACAGTACGGGAGGTAAAGACGTGCCGCCGATGTGGGGAAACCCAGATCGTCAGCGAAAACAAGGAGGTCACGTCAGTCGAACAGCTCGCGGAAACGGCCCGGGAGATCGAACACGAGGGCGAACCGTCGGAGTCGACCCCCGAGCCGTCGGAGTCGCCCTCCGAGCCGTCGGAGTCGACCCCCGAGCCGCCTTCTGAGGCGGTTGACGCCGCCGAACCGGAAGTCGGGGACGAAGACATCGACGAGGGGCCCGGAGCCGGCCCGGACGAGGAGGACGTAGTGGATGCGTCCGGAGTGAGCAGCGCCGACGAGGGAACCGATTTCGAAGACGACGACGTCCCGCAGGACACCGAAGAGGACGACGGGATCATCCTCGAGGACGGACCGGCAGATCCGGACCGGACTCCGGGCAGCTGGCCGGACGCGAGCGACACACACCAGGGGGACGAGGATCCGATGTCCGAGGGCGACGAAAGCGCGGCCGGCGATGAAAGCACAGCCGGCGACGAGCTCACCGAAGGCGAACGCGCCGAACCGTGGCCGGACCAGCGCGGTGAAGACGAGGGGTACGACGCCGAGCCCGGCGGCGGAACGCCGGAAGGCGTCTCCTTCGGGAGCGGGCTCACGCCCGAGGCGAAAGACGGACAGTCGCCGGAAGACGACGAAGGGGTCGAGTTCATCGAAAGCTCCAGGGACGTGTCGGGTTCCGGAGGGCGGTGGCCGGATCCGACTGACGCTCCCGACGAGGACGGCACCGATACCTCCGACGTGGACGACGACGCCGACAGCGAGGACGCTTCCGGCGCGGCGGAGACGGACGCAGCCGAAGACACGGAGTTCACTCGGGCCGCCGACGCCGTCGACGCGAGCAAGGGGACGCCGTTCGAGACGGAGTTCTTCTGTCCGGAGTGTGGCCACACAGCCCCGGCCGAGGGGTCGTCACTGCGGACCGGCGACATCTGTCCGGAGTGTCGGCGGGGATACATCGCAGAGCGGGAACGCGCACGAGAGCGGTGACGAAACAGGTAAACGTCACCCTTTCAAACGGACGCCCATGAAGGAGTACAAGATGCGCCGCGGGGAGCATCTGGACGAGCGGGTGCCGGACATGAAAGGAAAAATCGAAGAGTACTTCGGCGAGGTGGCCGGCACCGACGAGATGGGCGGCCACGAACTGTACGTCGTCGAGGATCCGGACAACCCAGTCTTCGAACGGATCCTCGCCGGAGCGGCGAAATACAGCGGCAAGAAGGACAAGCTCGCCGTTCACTTCGAGGAACGTCCGGCCGAGGACGTCATCGCCGAGGGGAAGGCGGATGCCGCCGCCGAGGCCGTCTCGCTGAAGAACGACTTCCTCGAGGAGGTCACCGGCCGGGACGCGAAGTCCCGCCGAGAGTCGATGAAACGCGCCGTCGAAGACGACGCTCCCGACGTCTGATCGGTCACCACTCCTTGCAGTCGGCACAGACGAACGTATTCTCGTGACGCCATAGCCGGAACACAGTCGAGTCACAGTCGGGACACGTCTCGCCATCACTCGACCAGCGCGACGTAGCGACGGCGGGATCTGTGTCGTCGACCGACTCGTCCGGATTGTCGCCGGCGGACGGTTCAGTTTGTCCGTCCTCGTCGTCGGTCGGAACGAAGTCGTCGAGCGAGTACTCTTCGGACACGGCGATCACTCCTCCCGACGGAGGCGCGCGACGACGAAGTCGCGCTCGAGTTCACCCAGGAACTCGCCCAGGCGGGGCCCCTGCGTCTCGTCGAAGAACAGCCGATAGCCCGCCTCGAAGAACTCGCCGACCTCGAGGTCGTTTTGCCTGGCGATCTCGTACATCTCCCCCTGGATCTCCTCCCCGTCGTGGCCGGCCTCGACGAACGATGCGAGTTCTTCGAGTGCCGTCTCGGTTGCTTCGTCGAACTCGATGTCGGGGAGGTCAGCCTGGAGCCGGTAGTTGTACTCGTTGTCCATGCGCTCGGCCCACGCCCGGGCCTTCTCGACCCGATCGAGCGCCTCCGCGACCGCCCAGTCGGGCGTGTCGGGCTCGAGGTGTCCCTCCTCGCGGGCGAGTCGCTCGCGGAACTGTCGGTCCTCGACCATCCCGAGTACCGCCGCGAACGTGTACGGGAGACGGATGCGGTCGGGATCCGGTTCGGTATCCGGACCGAGAACGTACGGGTACGCCCGCTTTGCCGTCCGGGTGAGCTCCTCGTCGTCGACCTCGCCGAAGTACGCCCGCTCGAACCGATCGAAGTCGTCGACCAGCTGGTCGAGCCGCGAGAGATCGAGGTTGCGGGCCTTCGACGGATCCAGCGCGAAGAAGTACCGGATCACCGCCGGCTCCAGCAGTTCCAAAAGCTCCGACACCGTGACGACGTTTCCCGCCGACGAAGAGAGTGCCTCCCCGTCGAGCGTGAACCACTCGTAGGTCATCGGAACCGGCGGCTCGATCCCGAGGACGTTGCGCGCGATGTCCTCGCCGCTGGGCCAGGAGCCCTCGGCGTGGTCCTTGCCGAACGGCTCGAAGTCCACGTCGAGCACCTCCCACTGGGCGGGCCACTCGAAGCGCCAGGGCAGCTTCCCCTCACGGAACGTGGCGGTCCCCTCGTGGCCGCACCCCTCGATCGTGGAGTCGCCGACCTCCAGGTCGGTACAGCGGTACTCGACGGAGCCGGCGTCGACGTCGACTGCGGTCACCGTCTCGGTGATCTTCCCGCACTCCGCACAGATCGGGTTGAACGGAACGTACGAATCGTCGATCCTGGCCTGATACTTCCCCAGAACCTCCCGGGCGAGGTCGAGGTCCGAGAGGATCCGCCCGATAACGTCGTCGAAGGCGCCCTCCTCGTACAGGTCGGTGTTCGAGAGCATCTCGACAGGGATGTCCAGCCGTTCGGCGTCGGCCTGTAAAAGTGCGGCAAAGTGGGCGGCGTACGACTCCGCCTCGCCGAAGGGGTCCGGGATCGCGGTGTACGGCTTGCCGAGGTTGCGGCCGAGCGCGCCGGCGTCGACGTCGCCCAACCCGACGAGGTTGCCGTCCCGATCCGCCAGCGTCCGGGGGAGCTTCCGCAGGGGATCCCGGTCGTCTGAGGTGAACACCTGTCGGACCTCGTGGCCGCGGTCCCGGAGCACGGCCGCCACGAAGTAGCCGCGGATGATCTCGTTGAAGTTCCCGAGGTGGGCCACCCCCGACGGCGAGACGCCCCCTTTGATCACGATCGGCTCGTCGGGATCGGTGGCCTCGATCTCGTCGGCGACTGCCTCCGCCCAGAACGCTCGGCGCTCTGTTCCGGGGTCACCGTCGGTGGGGGAATCGGAGTCGTCAGCGGTCATGGAATCACTCGACCTGTGTCCAGTAGGTCGGTCGATCGCTCTCCTCGGGAACGACGTCTGTTCCGGTGTGCTCGCCGCGCAACACCGCGTCGCCGACCCGATCGGGTTCGGTGCCGTCGAGCACCACGGTGCGGATCCCGCCGCGCTGGATGAGCTTCGCGGCGAGCAGGTCCACGGGCGCCGACGCGCCAGCACCCCGGCTCATCGGCACGATGATCTCCACGAGTTCTTCCGGCGAGAGCTCCGCATACTGGGTCGCGGAGTCGTCACGGTTCGGATCCGCGTCGTACACCCCGTTGGCGCTGGTGGCGTACACGAGCAGGTCGGCGTCGACTGACTCGGCGAACGCGGCGGCGACCGCGTCCGTGCTCTGGCCGGGGGCGACCCCGCCCATCACGGCGACGTCCCCGCGACGGAGCGCCTCGCCGGCGGCGTCGTACTCTTCGGCCGGCGACAGGTTCGCAGCCTGTCCCAGCGCCGCGATCAACAGTCTGGCGTTGAGTCGCGTCGCCCCGATCCCGAGCTGGTCGAGCTGTACTTCGTTCGCGCCCAGTTCCCGCCCTGCGCCGATGTACTCCCGGGCGACCTTGCCGCCGCCGGCGACGACGCCGACGTCACATCCCTCGTCGACGAGCGTCTCGATCACGGAGGCGTACGCGGCCACGCGGTCCGGATCCAGATCCGGCGCGAGCACGCTGCCGCCGATAGAAAGAACGACTCTCATTGCCACTGGATAGCCCTGTTCCGCTCTTAAGGATTGTCAACCATCGGTCAGTGTCATTTTCGAGATCGTGCCGCAGAAGCCGTGCCGCAGAAGCCGTGCCGTCGTTTCACTCTTCGAGTGCCTCTGAAAGCGAGTGTTCCACCAGCGAGACGAGCATCCGTGCGAACCCCGAATCGCCGCTCCAGAACGCCGTCTCCTCTTCGCCATCGACGGGCTCGGGCACCAGAACGCTGTGGAGCACGCTCGCGTCGTCGACGACGAGCAGACGGGCGACGTGTTCGTCCTCGGACATACTCTCCGGCGGCTCGATCGCGGTGACTTCCTCGACATCTGCAAACAACTCGAGTGTCGCTCGATCGCTGCTTATCACGACGACTTCGACCCCGTCAGCGGCACGTTCGGCCAGCAGCTGTACGTGACGGTCGGGGACGAACCGCTCGGCGCGGGCGCCGAGGACGATCCGAGTTTCGGCCCCGCCGACGAGCTGGGCGACGCGGCCGTCGATCGCCTCGCGGCCGCGAACCGTCCAGATCTCCTCGCGCGTCTCGGCATCGGGGGACTGTAATCGCTCGAGTTCCTCGAGTCGATCGACGACCGTCTCGAGGTCCCGTTCGAACCGCGAGCGCAGGATCGACTCCACCTCTCCGGGAGCGACGGCGTGATACTCCTTGGGCTGGGCGTGCTGGACGTACAGTAGGCCGAGCTCCTCGAGATCTTCGGTGGTGCCGTACACCTGCGACCGCGGGACGTCAGTCGCGTCGGCGATCTCTCGAGCGGTCGCGGACCCGAGCCGGCCGATTCCGAGGAGAACCCTCGCCTCCGTCCGCGTGAGCCCGAGCCGGACGAGCGCCGAACTCGCCGCGTCGTCGCTCCCTCGATCCGGGGATGTCATCGAACGCCACCGGGGAAAGGCGGCACATATTTACGCAACGACATTGTTAGTAGCATCATACTAACACTGCGATATATGAGTTCCGAACCGCCGTTCCCCACCGCCCTCCAGTATCGTTCTCGAGCGTCTCACTCGGGGGACACCCGACCGTGAGCTCCCGAACGTGGCTCGCCGTCGGGTTCGCCGTCGCGATGGTTCTCGCCCTGCTCGCGATCCCGGTTGCGGGTACCGGATTCACCAGGGGAGAACCCGACATCGACGTGTATCTCCCCGAAAACGAAGTCACGCCCGGCGAGGACGCGACACTCGAACTGCAACTGCAAAACGACGGCGACCTGGCGACCGGAACACAGCGTGACGCCGTCCTGACCGCCCGAAGTACCACCGTCGAGGTGCGGGACGGCGGTCCCTTCGAGGTGCGGACCGGAACCACCCCCGTCGGGACGATACAGGACGGCATGGCCGTTTCCGCCCCCGTCAGGATTACAGTTCCCGAGGACCTCGAGCCCGGCGAGTACGAAATCGACCTCCGGGTCCGGTACTCCTACACCCAGCAGACACAGACGGGATCGGACATCCCGTTCGATCGCACCGCGAGGGAAACCCACACCGTGACCGTTCGAGTCCTTCCAGACTCGCAGTTCGAGATCGTCTCGGTGAGCGGCGACGTCCAGCCCGGAAGCGGCGGCGAAGCCGCCGTCGAGATCCGAAACGTCGGCTCGGAGACCGCTCGCGAAGCGCGCGCCACCCTGACCGGAGCCGGCGGGCTCGTCTTCGACGGCGGCGCTGCCGAAGCCTTCCTCGGCGACCTCGAACCCGACGAATCCGCCACCGTCGCCGTCGACGCGTCGCTGCCGGCCGACGCCACCGCCGCCCCCAAGCCCGTCTCGGCGAGCGTCCAGTACCGCGACGGCGACGGCCGCGATCGGGAAGCTCGCGCACGGAACGGCAGTCTCGTCCCCATCGCCGAACAGTCCTTCGACATCCGCGATCTCGATGGGACGCTGTCGACCGGGTACGGTGGAACGATCACCGGCACCGTCGTCAACGACGGCCCACGAAACGCCTCCGGCGTCGTCGTCACCGTCGACTCGGATTCGCCCGCGGTCCAGATCGACGAACCGCGCGTGTCGATCGGTGACCTCGAAGCAGGCGAGGCCCGAACATTCCGGGTCCGGGCCGGCGTGGCCGCCGACGCGGATCCCGGCCCCAGACAACTCTCCGTCACCGTCGGCTACGAGGACGACCACCGGAGTTCGCTCCAGGCCGACCCCGTCACCCGGCGCGTCGACGTCGCGGAAACCCGGTTCGACGTCGTCGACCTCGAGGACACCCTCTCGGTGGGATACGACGGGACGATCACGGGGACGCTCGAAAACCACGGCGACAACCCGATCGAGGACGGCGTCCTCACCATCGAGCCGGCCTCCGACTCGCTGTTCGTCGAGGAGCGCCGCTACGCGCTCCCCCGGCTCGAACCGGGCGAGTCGACCGCCTTCGAGTTCCCGACCGACGTCAGCGGGCAAGCCGACGCGGGTCCCCGACAGGTGAGCTTCACCGTCGAGTTCCGCGGCGCGACCGGCCGGACCGTCCAGTCCGAGCCGATCACCCGTCGCGTAGTCGTCGACGAACGTCGACCGGAGTTCTCGCTTTCGGCCCCCGACGCATCCGTCGAAGCGGGCGGCTCGACTACCCTCGAGATCGAGATCACCAACGACCGTCCGGAAACGCTCTCGAACATCGACGCCAGACTGTACGCCGAGAGCCCGTTCGACTCGACGAGCGACGAAGCGTTCGTGACCGAACTCGGGCCCGGCGAGACCGCGACACTCCAGTTCCAGCTGTCGGCTGACGACGGGACGATGCCCAAAACCTATCCCGTCGAACTCGACTTCCAGTACGACACCGAGCGGGGCGACACCGTACTCTCGAACACGTACAAACAGGCTGTGGAGGTCCAGCCTGCCGCCGATGACGACGACGGACTGCCGATCGAACTCGCCCTCGTCGGCGTCGGCGCCCTGATCGTCGTCGGGGCGGCAGTGATCCTCTGGCGGCGACGATCGGCCGGCGGCAGACCGTGAGGGGGACGGGAAGCGATGGCTGAGCCCGACGAGAAAGACCCCGTAACGCGGACGGTGAACCGGCTGGTCACGGAGCGGCCCTGGACGGTCGTCGCCGTCTTCCTGCTGCTTACAGCCGGATTCGCCGTGGGGATCGGCACCGACGCCGAACAGCAGGCGGGCGCCGACCAGTTCACCGAGGACATCGAGGAGTTCGAGGCGTTCGAGGAGATGGAGGAGGCGTTCGCCACTCGGGGCCGCGAGGGCGGCGGGGCCGGCGCCACGGTCTTCGTCAGGGACGACCGGAACGTGTTGTCCGAACAGTCGCTGTTGCGGATGCTCGAGGCGCAACAGCGCCTCGAAGATCGGGACAGGCTCCGGATCACGGGAACCTCGAGTCCAGCGTCGACCATCGCACGCGAGCTGGATCCGGGGGCCACGACCGTCGAGGCCCAGCAACGGGCGATCGAACGGGCATCCCCCAGACAGTTGCGCGAAGCGATCCAACAGGCGGAGGAGCAGGGAGCACTCGGTGGGGTCAGCACCGATCTGAACCCGTCGGCAGGATCGGCGTCGACGGCGCAGCTCCAGGTGAGCTACGACCTGCCCGCCGGCGCCGGACAGTCGGACCGGGCGGCGCTGCAGTATCGAACGATCGACGTGCTCGAGACCGTCGACGGCTACACGGTAAACGACAACGTCGTCGTCTTCGCGGACGCGCTGCTCGAAGACGAGATCCTGCAACTGCTCAACGACACCGCGATCGTGGTCTTCCCGGCGGCGATACTGTTGATCGTCTTCTTCCTCGTGCTCGCGTACCGGGACCCCGTCGATCTCGGCGTCGGCGTCGCCGCGCTCGTGATGACACTCGTGTGGACGTTCGGATTCATGGGATACGCCGGGATCCCGTTCGGCGACACGATGGTGACGATCTTCCCGCTGTTGCTCGCGGTTGGGATCGACTTCGGCATCCATATTATCAACCGGTACCGCGAGGAACGACAGGACGGTGCAGGGATCGACGCCGCGATGACGCTTACGACTCGACAGCTGACAGCGGCGTTTCTCATCGTCACAATCACCACCGTGTTCAGCTTCGCGGCCAACCTGACGAGCCCACTGGGTAGCCTGCAGGACTTCGGGCTGGTCGCGGCCGCCGGCATCACCTTCACGTTCCTCATTTTCGGGGTGTTCCTTCCGGCGGCGAAGGTCGGCTTCGACCGACTCCGAGAGGGACGGGGGTTCCCCCAGTTCGGAACGAAACCGCTCGGGAGGGAGGGATCGCTCCTGGGTGTGATCCTGCCGGCGGGGGTTTCACTCGCCAGGGTGGGCGCCGCCGGCGTTCTCATCGTCGCACTCGTGGGCGGGGGCGCGGCCGGGGCATACGGAACGGGCGTCGACACGGAGTTCTCCCAGGAGGTGTTCTTCCCGAACGAGGAGCGGATCGAACAGTACGAGCGGCTCCCAGAACCGTTCAAACCGGGGACGTACTCGTTCCTGGAGGTGATCTCGACCCTCGAAAACGACTTCGATCAGGGATTCATCGGGAGTGTGACGCTGTACATCGAAGGGCCGGAAGTGCGTTCTGACGCGACCTTCCGGGAGATCGACCGCGCGACGCGGGACCCCCCGCCGGCGTTCGCCGGCGACCGGCGGGAGGCGGACGCGAGCAGCGTGCTCTCGGTGACGCACCAACACGCCGCGGAGAACCCCGAGTTCGGCGCGCTCGTCCGTCAGACCGACACCACCGGCAACGGAGTTCCCGACCGCGACGCCGATCGTGTGTTCGAGTCGCTGCTCGATTCCCCGCGCGGCGACCAGGCGCGGAGCTACCTCACCGACGACCGCAGCGCAACCCGAATTCAGTTCCAGCTCACCGCGGACGCCGACGCAACTGACGCCACCCGCGACGCGCGGCTGGTCGCGGATCGGTTCCAGACGCTGGAGGCGACGCCGACCGGTCAAATCGTGGTGAATCAGGCGGTGATCGACCGGATCACCGAGTCGGCGATCGTGAGCCTGTTCGTCGCGTTCGGGCTGACAGCGGTGTTTCTCGCGATCAGCTATCGGCTGCTGGAGGGGCGGGCGATCTACGGGATCATCAATCTGGTTCCGGTCGTCGTGACCGTCGCGCTGCTTGCGGGATCGATGCGGCTGTTCGATATCTCCTTGACGCCGATCAACGCGCCGATCCTCGCGGTTTCGATCGGGCTCGGGGTCGACTACACCGTCCACTTCATGCACCGGTTCGTCGACGAGTTCGACGGCGATCCCACCGTCGACGTGTACGAAGCCCTGCTGGTGACCGTTCGGGGCACCGGCGGTGCCCTGACCGGCAGTATGCTCACGACCGTCACCGGAATCGGGGTGCTGTACGTCGCGTTGATCCCACTGATCGCGGAGTTCGGAATCCTGATCGCGCTGGGGGTGCTGTACGCCTATCTCGCGGCGATCCTGCTGCTTCCGGCCACGATTGTGGTGTGGGTCCGGGCCGAAGCCAAACTTCGGGGTGTCGAGACCGCGGCAGTGTGATTGTCGAAACCGCAGCAGTGTGACCGCCGAGACCGACGTCGGCCGAGCGGAAGTCCGGCGGAAAGCCATTTATCCACGCGACCCCGGGAACTAGGTATGCAACCACTCAGCGTCGTCGGCCCCGGCGCCGGCGCCGTCGTGCGATCGCTCGCAGCGCGGCTCGACGGCCGGGTCGCCACGGTACTGCCAGCCGAACGCGAGACGACAACCGGAGGAGACGCGGGCGTCGCGGACGGCGGAATCGCCACCGGAGCCGCCGAGTCGGAGCCGGACGTAGCGACGACGGTCGAACTGGGCGAAGATGGCGCCTGGAGAGTCAGCGGAACCGACGGTACGTTCACCGATCTCCTCGAGACGCTCGCGCCGACCCACGACTACGTGCTCGCGGCCGGCTTCACCCGATTGCGGGTGCCAACGGTTCGGTTGACCGGCGGTGACGAACGACTCGACGTGGACGGGAGCCAGGCCCCCGCCGTGGACGAAATCGCAGGCGAGGTCGTCGAGACGGCCGCAACGCCGGAGGAGTTGGACCTCGACGCACTCGCCGCCGAAATCGACAGTTTCGAGCCGTACGTCACCCTGGAGGAACTGGTCCGGGAGGCGAAAGCGTCGCCGATGGCGGAGCGGTCGGGTGCGATCGCGACGTTCACCGGCCGCGTGCGGGTGAAGGACGCTCCCGACGACGATCGGACCGAACGGCTGGTCTTCGAGCGGTACGACGGCGTCGCAGAAGAGCGGATGAACGAAATCAGAGCGCGGCTGGAATCCCGAGAGGAGGTGTTCGAGGTGTTGATGCACCACCGCTCGGGCGTCATCGAGGCCGGCGAGGACATCGTCTTCGTCGTCGTCCTCGCGGGCCACCGCAAGCAGGCGTTCCGGGCGGTCGAAGACGGGATCGACCTGCTGAAAGAGGAAGTGCCGATATTCAAGAAGGAATCAACCGAAAGCGAGGAGTTCTGGCTCCACGAGCGCGAGTGAGTATCTCCGACGACGGGGTTCTCGTCGATCGAAAGCGAAGTTCTCGTCGATCGAAAGCGGGTTTCGACGCCGAAAACGCTGTTCACTCGCCGACCGAATGGTGCGGTTTCTCTCCGCAATTTGAAGATTCAGAGTGCGTTTTAAAACTTCTAAGGATATCTAAAACGTTCGTAAAACGTTCGTCAGACACGTTTCACCGGCAACACTGTCCTGAAAGCGGCTGAATCACCCCTAACGTTCCTGCCTTTATAACATCCCCTCGGCACAATGGACGGGTGAGGTGTCACAATGAGCGCGACTGCAACTCCCTCCACCGACGCGACGTCGGAGACGGACTCCACCGAAGGCTCGAAAGAGGAACGTCTCCGATCGTATCTCCGAAAGCGCGCCGAAGACGGCGAACTCTACTTCAAGAGCAAGTTCATCGCCGACGACGTCGACCTCTCCCCGAAGGAGATCGGCGCCCTGATGGTGAAACTCAGCGACTCGGCCACGGACCTCCAGATCGAGAAGTGGTCCTACACCGGCGCGACGACCTGGCGCGTCGAGCCCGCGTAAACGACCCCGAAACGAACACGAAGCGCCCCTCCACCCGGGACGTCGTTCGGTCCCCGCCGACCGCGCTCCCCGGGAAATCAATCGACCCCTAGCTCACGCGAGGAAATCCGGTTCGGTCCGTTTCTCCTCGCGTTCGGTTTCGAGGTGTGAGCGGAACGCTTCCAGTTCGACGTCCCCTTTTTCCCGCTCGAACCGATCCCGCACGGAAACGGTCCCGGACTCCTCCTCGTCGGGGCCGACGACCAGCATGTACGGCAGCCGGTCGTCGTGACCGGCCCGGATCTTCCGCCCGACCGTCCAGTCGCGGTCCTCGACCTCGACCCGGAACCCCGCCTCCGCGAGTTCGTTTTTCACGCGGTGGGCGTAGCCGAGCGTCTCGTCGCTCACCGGAAGGATTCTGACCTGTTCGGGGGCGAGCCACAGCGGGAAGTTCCCGTCGAAGTGTTCGATGAGCACCATGAAGAAGCGCTCGTAGCTGCCGTACAGCGCCCGGTGAATCATCACCGGGCGGTGCTCGGCGTTGTCCTCGCCCGTGTAGGTGAGATCGAACCGTTCGGGCATGTTGAAGTCCAGCTGGACGGTCGGCCCGTCCCAGCTGCGGCCGAGTGCGTCCTCGAAC
The DNA here is from genome assembly GCF_002952775.1 of Halalkaliarchaeum desulfuricum. NCBI lineage: Archaea > Methanobacteriati > Methanobacteriota > Halobacteria > Halobacteriales > Haloferacaceae > Halalkaliarchaeum > Halalkaliarchaeum desulfuricum. The sequence goes on along the minus strand of NZ_CP025066.1, from coordinate 3,143,730 downwards.
GCGAAGTCGATCTTCGGACCGTAGAAGGCGCCGTCGCCGGGTTCGAGGTCGTAGTCATAGCCGTCGGTTTCGAGCACCTCCCGCAGCTGTGACTCCGCAGAGTCCCAGATTTCGTCGCTGCCGACCGACTTCTCCGGCCGGGTCGCAAGCGCCACCTCCACCTCGAGGTCGAACGTCTCGATCACCTCGAAGATGAGATCCATCACCTGTCGGACCTCCCCTTCGATCTGGTCCTCGCGGACGAACAGGTGGCCGTCGTCGATGGTGAACGACCACACCCGCGAGAGTCCGGACAGCTCGCCGCGCTGCTCTTTCCGGTACACCTTCCCGTTCTCGAAGTACTGCTTGGGGAGCTCCCGGTAGGACCAGGACTTCTGATCGAAGATCGTCGCGTGGCCCGGACAGTTCATCGGCTTGAGCGCGTACTCCTCGTCGTTGACGTCCAGCAGGAACATGTCGTCCCGGTAGTTGTCGTAGTGGCCGGACTTCTTCCACAGCTCCGTGCGGAACAGGTGCGGCGTTTCGACCTCCTCGTAGCCGGCATCCCGGTTGAGTTCGTTGGCGTACTCCTCGAGTTCACGGAGCACGGTCTTGCCGTTGGGGTGATACAGCGGGAGCCCGGGACCCGTCACCGTCGGGATCGAAAACAGGTTCATCTCCCGGCCGATTTTCCGGTGATCGCGCTTTTTGGCCTCCTCGCGCCGCTCGAGATACCCCTCGAGATCGCTTTCGGTCTCGAACGCTGTGCCGTACACCCGGGTGAGCGTCTCGTTGTCCTCGTCGCCGCGCCAGTACGCAGACGAAATGTTCAGGAGGGTCACGGCGCCGACCTCGCCGGTCGACTCGACGTGTGGCCCTCGACAGAGGTCCTCCCAGTCGTCCTGGACGTAAAAGGAGACGACCTCCTCGTCTGCGGCCTCGTCTTCGAGGATCTCGCGTTTGAATCGGTTGTCCGAGTAGCCCTCGATCGCCTCCTCGCGTGGGCGCTCGACGCGGTGGAGTTCGTAGTCGGCCTCGACGATCCGCTCCATTTCGTCTTCGATCTCCGCGAGGTCGTCCTCGTCGAGGTCGACGCCCGTCACGTCGTAGTAGAAGCCCTCGTCGGTCGGGGGGCCGATCGCGAGTTTCGCCTCCGGATACAGTCGCTGGAGCGCCTGTGCGAACACGTGGGCTGCGGTGTGTCGAAGTACCTGCAGGTACTCATCGGCGTCCTCGGTGACGATCTCGAGGCGCGCGCCGTCGGGAACGACGGCTGCTTTGTCGACCAGTTCGCCGTCGACGACACCCGCGACGGTGTCCCTGCCCAGCCCCGGCCCGATCTCGTAGGCGACGTCCTCGACTGTCGATCCCTCCGGTACGGAAAGCTGTGATCCGTCCGGAAGGACGACCGTCACGTCTGCCTGGGCGTCGCTCTCGCTCATGTCACTGAGAAGCCGGACGAGCGGGATAAGTGTTTTTGGACGCCGGCACGGCATCACAGGGTTCCAGCGATGGGCTCCGTTCGACCCCAGTTCCGTGCCCCGTTCCTCGGCCAATGTGACCGCTTTCCACTTATTGAAACCGCCACTCGGAGAACTTCCGCGACGTTCCCTCGCCCCGGAACGTGCTACGACAGTGGCAAGCAACGCTTCCGAACGGAGTCCGATCGACCTGTTTCGCGACCTCGAGTTCGTCGCGTTAGCGTCGATCCGGTTCGTCAGTGGGATGGCCTTCGCGACGATCATCATCGCGCTCGCGCTCTATGCGGATCTCTTCGAGGCGTCGGGTATCGCGGCAGGGCTGTTTGGGAGTGCCTACGCGATCGTCAGACTCGTTCTCGTGCTTCCACTGGGCCGGAAGATAGACCTCGGGAACTCGAAGCGATACCTGCTCGTCGGACTCGGACTCAACGTCCTGTTGCTGGTTGGATACATCTTCGTCAGTGCTCTCGAGCACGTCATCTTCCTCCGTGGCTTCCAGGCTGTCGGGTCGATGATCCTCTGGATCACCGGGGTGGCGGTCGTCGGCGAGATCGCTCCCGATACCGAGCGCGGCCTCTGGATCGGGACGTACAACCAGGTTCGCTCGATCGCGAGTCTCGGCGGGGACCTGGTCGGTGGCGTCCTGCTGTTCGTCTACGGATTCACCACCACCTACACGGTACTGATCATCTTGACGGTGATATCGACGGCGATGGTGTTCGCGTTCCTTCGGGACGATCCGGGGACGCGCGCGGATCCGGAGGAGGCGACCGGTGTCGAGTCGTTGATCCGGTTGCTCAGGCGGCGGGCGATCCTGGCACTCGTCGTCTTCCGGTTCTCGTTCAGTTTCGGTAAGATGGCGGTGATCATCTTCCTCCCGATCTACGCGCGGACGGAGTTCGGGATGAACGCGTTTCTCATCGGCGGGATTCTCGCTGGAGGTAAGTTGACGAAGGGACTCGCGCAGGGATACGTCGGTGCGTGGGCGGACCGCGTCGGCAGGGAGGAGTGGTTCATCTTCGCGGGTACCGTTGGCTACGCGATCGGCACGGCGATGATCCCGGCTGCGGCCTTCGCATCGCTGTTCTTGACCGCCGTGACCGTATCCGGGATCGGCAGGGAGATCGTCGTCGTTCCGGGGTTCTTCTTCCTGTTTGTCGCGTACGCCATCCTCGGATTCGCGGATAGCCTCCGGCTTCCGACGAGCATGGCGCTGTTCGTCGAGGAAGGGGAGTATTTCGACTCGGCTGCCGGCAGTCTCTCGCTCCGGTCTGTATCATGGCAAGTCGGCGCGATATTCGGGCCCGTGGTCGTCGGTGCGACCTTCGACCACGTCTCCTTTTTCGGCGGGTTCTGGCTTGCCGCAGGGGTGATGATCGTCGCCGGGATCGTTTTCCTGTTCCTCTTCGAAGCAGAGGCAGCACCGAAAGAAACCACGGTCGAAAACTGAGACCGAACCGCCTAGTTCTCCTCGGTCAGCAGCCGGCGCAGCACGTAGTGGAGGATCCCGCCGTGTTCGACGTATTTTACGGCCGCCGGCGTCCCGACCTGTGCGGTCACCGGGAACTCGACGGTGTCGCCGTCCTCCTTTTCCGCGACCACCGTGAGTTCGTCGTTGGGTTCCAGGCCGTCGTCGAGCCCGCGGATGTGGAAGTACTCCGAACCGTCGAGTCCGAGCGACTCCCAGGAATCACCGGGGGCGAACTGCAGCGGTAGTACGCCCATCCCGACCAGGTTGTCCCGGTAGATGCGTTCGTAGCTCTCGGCGATGGTGGCGCGGATACCCAGCAGGTCGGTGCCTTTGGCCGCCCAGTCGCGGCTGGAGCCGGTGCCGAACTCCTCCCCCGACAGCACCACGAGCGGGGTGTCCTCCTCGCGGTAGCGCTCGCTGGCCTCGAAGACGGTCGTCTCTTCACCGGAGGGCTGGTGAATCGTGTAGCCGCCCTCCTTGCCGTCGAGCATTTCGTTTTCGATCCGGACGTTCGCGAACGTCCCGCGCATCATCACCTCGTGGTTGCCCCGGCGGGAGCCGTAGGTGTTGAACTCGTGGGGCTCGACACCGTGATCCATCAGCCACTGGCCAGCCGGGAGGTCCGGACCGAACGGGCCGGCCGGGCTGATGTGGTCGGTAGTGACAGTGTCGCCGAGGAGCATCAGACACCGAGCATCTTCGACGTTCGAGACGCCGGGCTTCTCCAGCGGGAAGTCCTTGAAGAATGGGGGCTCGCGGATGTACGTCGACTCCTCGTCCCACTCGTAGACGTCGCCAGTGGGGGCGTCGAGTGCCTCCCACCGCTCGTCGCCCTCGAACGCCTCCGCGTACTTCTCCTCGAACATCGAGGAGTCGACGTTGTCGTGGATCGCCTCCTTTACTTCCTCCGGGCTCGGCCAGACGTCCGAGAGGTAGACTGGTTCGCCGTCGTCGTCGGTTCCGATCGGCTCCTCGTCGAGGTCGACGTCCATCCGTCCCGCCAGACCGTACGCGACCACGAGCGGCGGGCTCGCCAGGTAGTTGGCCTTGATCTTCGGGTGGATCCGGGCCTCGAAGTTCCGGTTGCCGCTGAGGACGCTCGTGGTCCAGAGGTCGTGTTCGTCGATCGCGGCCTCGATCGCCTCCGGCAGCGGGCCGGCGTTGCCGATGCAGGTCGTACAGCCGTAGCCGACGACGTGATAGCCCAGCTCCTCGAGATATGGAAGCAGTTCCGACTCTTCGAGGTACTCGGTGACCACGCGGCTCCCCGGCGCGAGACTGGTCTTGACGTAGTCGGGCACCTCGAGGCCGGCCTCGACGGCGTTTTTCGCCAGCAACCCGGCGGCGATCATCACCGACGGGTTCGAGGTGTTCGTACAGCTGGTGATCGCGCTGACGACGACGCTGCCGTGACCGATCTCGGCGGTGGTGCCGTCCTCGAGATCGACCGAAACGCGCTCGTCGAGGTCGAGTCCTTTTTCGACCATCAGCGAATCTCCGCCGGCCCCGACGTCCCCGCCAACGTCCACATCACCGCCGGCGTCCGCGCCGACACCCTCGTCCTGGAGGAGGTCCGTGAAGTGATCCCGCATGTCGGGCATCGAGATGCGGGCGTGGGGCTTCTTGTGACCGGCGAGGCTTGGCTCGACGTCACCCAGATCGAACTCGACGACCTCGGTGTACTCCGGTTCCTGTTCGCCGAACAGTCCCTGGGCTTTCAGGTACTCTTCGACCAGTTCGATGTGGTCCGGATCCCGGCCGGTGAGTTCGAGATAGTCGAGCGTCGACTCGTCGACCGGGAACATGCTGATCGTCGAACCCTGCTCGGGCGCCATGTTCGAGATGGTAGCCCGGTCGGCGACAGTGAGGCTCGAAACGCCCGGGCCGAAGAACTCGACGAACCGGTCGACAACGCCGACCTCGCGGAGCTGTTCGGTGATGTGCAACACCAGGTCCGTCGCGGTGGCTCCCTCCGGGAGTTCGCCGGTGAGTCGAACGCCGACGACCTCCGGCAGCTTCATGGTGATCGGCTGGCCGAGCAGGGCGGCCTCGGCCTCGATGCCGCCGACGCCCCAGCCGACGACGCCGATACCCCCGATCATCGGCGTGTGGCTGTCGGTGCCGACGAGGGTGTCGGGAACGAGCCACCGGTCGCCGTCGCGCTCGCGGTCGTGGACGACCTGGCCGAGGTGTTCGAGGTTCACCTGGTGGACGATCCCCGTCCCCGGCGGGACGACCTGGAACTGGTCGAACGCGTTCTGGGCCCACTTGATCGCCCGGTAGCGTTCCGCGTTGCGCTCGTATTCCAGTTCGACGTTCTTCTCGTAGGCATCCTCGGAGCCGAAGTAGTCGACCTGGACGCTGTGGTCGATCACCAGGTCGCAGGGCACCTCGGGCTCGACGAGGGAGGGATCCATCCCGTTTCGATCCGCGGCCGATCGCAGCGCCGCGAGGTCGACGACCGCGGGGACGCCCGTGAGATCCTGCAGCACGACCCGGGAGGGCTGGAAGGGGACCTCCACGTTGGGGACGTCCGGCTCCCAGGCGGCGGCGTTGCGGACGTCCTCCTCGGTGATCCCCTCGCCGTCGACGTTGCGGAGCACCGACTCCAGTAACACCCGGATACTGACCGGCAGTTTCTCCAGGTCACACAGGCCGGCGTCCTCGAGTGCGGTTAAATCCGCCATCCGGTAGGTGGTTCCGTCGTGCTCGAACTCGCGGATCGCACCGAAAGGGTCTTGTCCGCTCATAGGGGCGGGTAGACGCACGCGGTATTTCAATCGTTCGTCTGAGACGCGGTGACAATGGTCGGGGAGCCGTACTACTGGGGGCCATTTTGAGCAATACCGGCACATATTGTTGTGTGGTGAGACAACAAAACCGTAGACGGAGACGTTACACCCACCAGAACATCCTCGAACTGCCTCGCCCGCAGTCCATAAACCGCCTCAACCCACCGCCTCAACCCACCGCCTCAACCCACCGCCCGCCACAGCAGCGACCGCAATTTGTAGCCGATCGTTCCGTTCTGGTAGCCGTTCCAGCCGCTCATCCCACCCAGGAGCGTGGCGGCGTCGTACCCTTCCTCGTTCAGGATCGCAGTCGCCTTTTTCGCAACGATGCCGGCCTTGCAGATCACGACAACGTCCTCGTCTCGGGGGATCTCGTCCAACTGATCCCGGAACGTCGAGTCGTCCCCGCGCTGGAGGTCGCTGTACACCGGGACGTTGTGTGCCTCGTCGATGCTCCCGTTCCGAAACGAGTCTCGGCGACGGATGTCCAGGAGAAACGGGTCCTCGCCGGCGGAGAGTTGCCGGTCGAGCTCCGACGGCCTAATCTTGTCCATAGATCCCAGTTGTACCCACGACCGATAAGTGTCGCTTTTCCGTCCGCCAGTACACTGGAATCGCCAGATCAGGCGACGTAGATCGCGTAGTTGAGAACCGCCGCAAACGACACCCACAGCAGATATGGAACGACCAGGGCGGCGGCCACCCGGTCGACACGGTCGAAGGCGGCGATCGTGGCGACGATCCCGATCCAGAGAGCGACGATCACCGCCAGCCCCAGATCCGGCCGCTGAAGGCCGAAAAAGACCGGCGTCCAGACGAGGTTGAGCGCGAACTGGCCGGCGAAAACACCGAACGCGACCCGCACGTCGCGGCGGCCAGTTCCCCGGCGCCATACCCGATACAGCGCAAGACCGAGCAGGGTGAAAAGCAGCGTCCAGACGATCGGAAAGAGGATCTCGGGGGGATAGAACCACGGCCGGTCGACCCAACCGGTTTCGGAGCCGAACAGAATCGCCGGAAGCGCACCGAGGGCGTTGACGCCGACGACGAATCCGAGCGCGAGCAGCGCCTCACGACCGGAGGGAAGTCCGAACGAGCGGTTCGTGGGCATACTCGATCCTCGGCCCGAAGGTACTTAAATAAGGGACGGGAATCCCCGAATTGTCCGTTATTGCCTCAAAGACGCACCGTGCGGAACGGAAGAGGAGGCTATGACGATGGGGCTGACGCCACAACGATCACTCCCGGCGGAAAGTCGATCGACCAATAAGGGAGTATCGTGGGACTAAAGCCACACGGTGACGATCCGGAATAGCACGAACGGCCGAACCTCACAATGCCAGGAACCCATCAAACGAACGTTGCGGATCGAACTGGCGTATTCATGGGAACAGACCGATGAAGATCGTCATCGTCGGGGCCGGCGAGGTCGGTGGAGCGATCGCGTCGGGGTTGTGTGACAACCACGACGTGACAGTCGTGGATATCCGCGAGGATCGGGTCGACGAGTTGAACTACTCGATGGACCTCCTTGCGATCCACGGCGACTGCACTGACGTCGACACCCTCGAAGACGCCGAGGTCGAATCGGCGGACATGTTTCTCGCGGCGACCGACGACGACGAGACCAACATCGTCGCGTGTGCCACCGCCAGGGCGATCTCCGATGCGTTCACGGTCGCCCGGATCAAGGACAGCAAGTACCTCCGGACGTGGCGGCGAACCGAACAGGCGTTCGGAATCGACTTCATGGTCGCGACGAACCTACTAGCGGCGGAGTCGATCGCACGTGTCGCCGCCCTCCCGACCGCGCGTGCCGCCGACTTCTTTGCAGATGGAACCGTACAGATGGCCGAATTCGACGTCTGCGAGGGATCGCCGATCGCCGGCGAAACGGTCGAGGAAGCCGACCAGTACGACTCGCTGACGTTCGCGGCGGTCCTCCGGAACGGGGACGTCGAGATCGCCCGCGGCGGGACGCGGATCGACGTCGGCGATCGGATTGTCGTGATCGGAAGCTCACAGAGCGTCCACGAGTTCGCCCGCGACAGCGTTCCCGAAGCGATGCGCCACGAGGCAACCGAGGTCGTCATCGCCGGTGGATCCGAGATCGGCTATCACGTCGCCCGCCTGTTGAACGAACAGGGGCTATCGACCCGGCTGGTGGAAGAGGACGAAACGCGAGCCAGAAAGCTGGCGGAGAATCTCCCCGACACGCTGGTGATGCACTCGGACGCCACAGACGCCGGGTTCCTCGAACGCGAGCACGTCGGCGACGCCGACATCCTGGTGTCGGCGCTGGACAGCGACGAAAAGAACCTACTTGAATCGCTTCTCGCCGACGAGCTCGGGATCGAGCGGACCATAAGCGTAATCGATCAGTCCTCGTACGTCGGCCTCTTCGAGCGGATCGGCGTCGACGTGGCGATCAACCCCAGGAACGTCGTCGCCGAGGAGATCACCCGATTTACCCAGAGCGGAAACACCGAGAACATCGCCTTCATCGAGACTGACAAGGCAGAAGTGCTAGAGATCGAGATCGACGAAGAAAGCGTGCTCGCGGGGCGACCGATCCAGGAGTCGATGTCTGATCTACCGGCGGGCGTGGTGATCGGCGCAATCACCCGGAATGGGGAGATGGTGATCCCACGCGGGGAGACCGTCATCCAACCGGGCGATCACGTGATCGTCTTCGCAGAATTCGACGTCGTCGACGGTGTGACAGCGAAGCTTTGAGACGGCCGTCGGCGAGGGTCCAGTCGTCACTCGTCGAAATCCTCGTCGTACTGTTCGTAGGTGATCACCAGCCGTCCCGGCGACGGTTTTTTGACTGCATCTCGAAGCGTTTCGAACTCTTCGAGTAACGCACTCGCGGCGTCAGAGTCGCCGCGAAAGCTCCGAGACTCCTCTCGAATCGTGTCATATGTTCGCTCCAGGATGCGTCTGGCAGCGTAAGAATCGGATTTCGAATCGATCTCGAAGGACGCCTCGTACCGTGTCATAGGCGTCCTTCGTTTTATATCGGCATAAGATTATTCTCCACGACCGGAGGTGTGTTGAGGTCTACCACAGAGCTATCCGACTGGGGACACTACCATTAAAAATGGCAGACGACAAGAGCGGCCGAGAAAAACAGGCCCGTAACGCCGACAAGCGCCAGCGAGTCCGCGACATTGCTGCTGAACTTGAACGGTGGGACGAAACGGAGCCGGAGATCGACACGGCAGCCCTCGCCGAGTTCGATTCGGACCTCGATTCGCTGGACTTCCCGGCCACGGGGGCCGAAATCGTCGGGAGGATCGGCGACCGCGAAGTCGAAGCAGCCGACAGCATGTACACTGTCGAAGAACTCGTTCCGGAAACGGATGCGCTGACGTTCGATTCTCCATCTACCCTCCGAGTGCGTGTCCAGCGGCCGACAGTTGCCGCGGCCATGAAGCGAGTCGTGGAGGCCAGCGAGCAGCTTTCGAGCACGGATCTCAGTGAATCCCAGCGCGAAGCCTACGAGAAGACGTTTCGGGCGTTGAAAGCGATCGACGCCGATGACGACGACGAGGGGATCCAGGCCATCAGCGACTGGATCGTCGACTGGATTCGCGATGAAGAAATCCTCCCGGGGTCCCGGGCGGTCCGCCGGCAAGCGGCGAAGTTCTGCCGGTCCAACGGATACGAAATCCAGAACGACAACTGGCTCGGTATTTAAACTGCAGAACAGAGAGACAGCCGGAAGAGATCCCGGCCCTCAGGTGAATCGAACGTACAGTTCGTCGGCCTCGTCGTCCCGGTACACTCGGATGAAGAGCCGCTCCTGTTCGGGTTCCGTCGTCGACTCTCCCGGGAAAAAGTGGTAGTGGTGCCACTGTCCTCGCCCGCCCCACAGGAGAACGCGGACGAGATAGCGCCGTCGCGGAACCACGTCGTATTTGCGGACGAGGCCGGCCGAATCCTCGTCCTCAGATGGGATCTCGACCTCCTCGTCGTACGCGAGCGCGTCCCGGTACTCCTCGCCGTCATGGCGGAGGAGTTCGATCCTGAGTCGGCGGACCTCGGAGGTGTAGTTGACGAACACCAGATCCATCTCGTGAGATCCGCCCGACCCGAGATCGGTACAGCCCGCCAGTGCAGAAAGGACGGCGCCACCACCGACCAGTAGCGAGCGGCGAGGGAGGGACATGTTCACAGGACAGACGTCCGGCGGCAATAATCTTCCCGAGGCTCAAACGCCGATTTGGCTTTCGCGCCGAGCACCGATCCTCAGCCATCAGCCATCAGCCACCAGCCCACGGGGGCACAGCGCGGTGGTTTTTAAAAAGTACCCAAGTCGGTGCTCGTCGTCACTATGCGGATTCCGGCGGGTGAACGACCGTAACCGGGACGGGCGATCTGCGGACGACAGATTCGGCCACGCTACCGAGCGTGATACGACTCCATCCCGTCCGGCCGTGGCTCCCGATGACGATTTGATCGACGCCGGAATCCCTGGCGAACTCGAGTATCGATTTGTCGACCTCGCCGACGATGACCTCGGTCTCGATGTCGACGTCGTGGTCGGCCGCGAGTTCCCGAAACTCTGCCAGGAGTTCCTCGGCGGCTTCTTCACCCCGATCTACCATCGTGCCGACAGCGTCTCCGGCCCCCTGGGCATGCAACCCGATCATCTCGGGGGGGCTCACGACGTGCAGCGCCACGACGTTCGCGTTCGGGTGGTTGGTGCAGGCGAATTCCATGGCTGCTTTCGCCGGGTCAGAGTCGTCGACTGGGACAAGGATGTCCATATGTGGAGTTTATCACGATTAATATTAATAGTGAGGTACATTCCAGCCGGTTGGAAATTGATTCCACGCGAGGGCGCAGTTCGGTCGATTTCTCAGGGGGAAACCGACAGGAGATGCGACGATCGAACGGGACACCGGATGGGCCCTGCCGGTAGGAAACTCTGCGCCCGCTGCTAACTTTCTGAGTTCGTCGTGTTGAATCATAGGTCCGGTAAGTAATCGCGTCGTTGTTCGGCCTTCTCTCGAGCACCCCGCCGATCGTAGTGTTTGTCGAGGACGTCCTCGCTCGCGTTGAGGCGATCGCTCACCACCCGGCGGGGAACTTCCTGGCGGTGATACGCCGTCACCCGGCCGCTCCGAACGTCGTGGGGCGACCGGGAAGAGGGACACTTCGAGGCGTGGACGTACGCCGTCGCCTCGCACTCCTCGAGATCGCGATCGTGAGGGCAGGCGCCGGTGCGCCAACACGGGCGGGTGATCGCGTACAGGTTATCGCGAAGTGTCGACACCGCCACCCGGCCCTGACTCGTCGTGATCAGGGGGCGACGGCCGTAGTCGTCGGTGACTTCTTCGCGGTTGTTTTCGATGTAGTCTTGCACCACCCGGGCGACTCGCGGCGTGATCGCGTTCCAGCGTTCGCCCCCTTCACCGTTCTTCAAGGGCGTGTCCACCTCTGGACGGTGGACGAACTCGACTCCCGGGTGATCACTCGCGAGATCACAGTCGTCGAGATCCAGCGCCCGGATTCCACCGACTCGCGCGCCGGTGTGCCACATCAGCAACAGCATCACGTGGCGACGAGAGGCGTAGTTGAATCGATTCAGGTAGTCGAGTATCGCCTCGGCCCGGTCGGGTTCGAGCGTGGTATCACTCACTCCCTCGGCGTCACTCACCACCGGAAGCGGGACCTTCTCGCGAAGCCCCTCGGTGACCGCATCGATCTCCTCGCAGAACCGGAGGAACGACCGGAGCGTGGCGAGCTGCCCCCGGAGCGTCACCGGGGCGATTTCTTCCCGATCTTCCCCGTGACCCTCCCGCCGCCAGATCCGGTACTCGTACATATCCCGTCCGGAGAGTTCGTTGAGGTTCTCGACACCCTCCTCGTCACACCACTGCACGAACGCCTCGAGGCGGTACTTCTGACCGGAGAGGGTCTTCTCCCGCAGTTCGTCCTGCTTCGCTTCGAGGTACATCTCCAGTGCCCGCCCCGGGGAGAGTGGTTCCAGTTCGTCCGTCACGTCACCCCTCCCGCGAGAACGGCCGCGTTCCAGGCGGCGATCGCAAGCCACGCCACGCCGATCGCGGCGGGGATCACGTTCCGGGGCGCGTCGTCGATCTCGCCGGCCCACGCCCACGCGAGTACGACGCCGGCGATCGCGAGCAGCTTCACCGTCGCCAGTTCGCCGATCCCGGCGGTGGCGACCGTCGTCTCGACGAACGGGTTCGCTTCTTGGGCGCCAGCAGCGAGCCCGGCCCGCGTGGTGATCACGTCGCCGGCCGCCCCGATCGCGAGGAGGCTCCAGGCGGCGCGTGCAGGGATCACGTCGAACCCCCCTGCCGGGTGGAGGTGACCGATTCGTCAATACCCATCGTAGTCTGTATTCGGACCACACTCGTGGCGAGAACCGGCTGGCTTATACGACTTGGAGGGTCGCTTCCGGGTTTCCGGGTTCGAGGAGATCGTGGTGCCGTTTGGCGATTTCGTGCGTTTCGTAGAAGTTTCCGGAAACGTCTCTGTGGGTAGTGATTCGAATTCGATTCCGGCCGTCGGTCGGGGGACTTTTGCCCCCCGGGAGTGACTGACTTCATGGCTTTCGTGCTCACCCACGGAAGCCCACGCGGACCCGCTGTCACCACCAGCGGGGTCCGCTATTGCTTGCGATCGGACCCATCGGCGAGCGACGGGTCCGCGAGAGTGCTTCCGCTACTGGCTCCGAAACATCCTGGATACTTATATTTAGTCCATCATCTGTATCCCTATAGACACCCAAATATTAGTAATATCGCGATGATTCGGCACTTCTATGATACGGCTATTTGTACAAACGAGAAATGCCTCGGCCGAGGGTTACATGGATGACTCAGGGAGATGACCGTATCTTGGAGACTCTCGAATCAAGCGATCTCGTTCTTACTCCTGCTGTCATTGCGTTCAACACGGATTACAGCCGAAACTACGTTAATAAGCGAATTCGAAAACTCCGCCAGGCAGAACTAGTTGAGCGTATCGATGATGGATACTACAAAATCACCGATCTCGGCCGCAGGTATCTCTCGGGAGAAGTCGAGTCATCTGTTCTAGAAGTAGACGGATGAATTTATTTAGTCACCGGGATTGTTGTCGAATAGTATGAGATATGATCAACTCGGAGAGTTGTTCAGTTTGCAGGTTTTCTAGTCACTATTCTCGGTGCCTATGCTCTGCTTGAACGGGGATGGTTTCGTCTTTCCGAATTGATTGAGATTCAAAATATTCTCAGTCGATCACATCGAAGAGGTCACGACCCTGTCCAGTAGCCGCTGAATCGCTGTCTTCGACACCTGGATAGCATTCGAACGGATTGAGACGGTGAGTTCTGTTTTCGACAACCGAGTTTGGGTGCTGGCCAGTCGCTGTCGGCGGCAGATCCCCGCCGACGCGACAGCGTTGCCACTCACGACCGCTGTCCTCATTCGGGACAGCTACCGGAAGAACCGGTCATCAAGCGGTTGATTCGCTGGGACAGCTCTACGGACGCCAAGTGCTGTCCAGGCTGCCCGGAGTACCATCTCACAGAACTCCCTGAACGGCCATCTCCAGAGGCGGCGCCCCCCTCGGCGGGGCGCCGCCACGTACCTCCAGTGGAGATACCGCCAGCTGTTCTGGAGCAGCAGACTCACCACAAACATCACCAGCCGTAGCCCAGCGTCCTGAGAACTGGTAAACGCGAGGCTCTGCTTGGCTAATCGGTAGCTCGATTCGATGCCGAAGCGCTTGCTGTAGTGCTCCCGTGCATCTCGTGGCGTGTCGATGAACGGCGCGTCAGCGGCATAGCCGTGACGCGCCACCCCCTGTTCGTCGTATCGTCCTTGCTGGTAGACGCAGTCGATGAACACGGGGAACGTCACTTTGCCGGCGAGATCGTGTTCGATCTCGCGGCTCCATCCTCTGCTGAGTTCGTCTTGGATCGTCTTCCCCCACTTGACGATCGGCATGACGTAGGCGTAGTTGTGCGCGTACAGCAGGCTGAGGCAGGTGCTGTTGTAGAATCCGCGATCGAGGTAGACGGCCTTGACGGCGAGGTCAAGGCCGTCGAGGAGGTCAAGAAACTCACCGAGGACATCGCTGGTCGTCTCACCATCAACCACCTGACGAACCGCCAGTGTGTAGCGTTTGTTGCGCACCCGCGCGTAGAGCGTGGCATAAGCGTGAAACGCTGTGGTTCCTCGTTTCGCCTGCGAGAAGTACAGTGCCTCTGTCTCGTCTTCGTCGCCGTAGTAGGGATCGAGGTGGAGGTCGGCGACGACCTCCACCGGTCGATCCGGCAGGGTCTCAAGGACATCTCGTTGTAAGAGCATGTCTCCGACCGCCTCGACAGTATCAAGGTCGAACTGATCGGTGAGATATCCCCGGACGGTGTTGGCGTGCGGTGAGTCGTCAGTAGTTTCGCAGACGTGGTTGATCGAGGTCCCGCCGGCGCTGGCGCCGGCGAGGACCTCGTACAACGTCTCTGTCGTGACCTCAACGTTCTCACCAAGGTCTATCGCAAGCTCCTCGTTGAGGCTGTTGACGACAAAATTAAGCAGGTGCTCTTCCTCTATCTCGCTGTCTGCTTGGGTAGGCTTCACACCGCATCCAAGCAGACACTTCCTCTAATCCGATGTGATCGACTGATTCTTCCAGAGCCTATCTCCAATCACTGGCTTCTACTTGAACCAATAGGAAACGTTCTCTTGATTGCTGGCGGCGCGATAACTGTCTAGATAGCAACACGAACCTGAAACCGCTTTTACGATCTGGCTCTATTGAACTCTTCAGCACCCGACAAAGCTGACGTACTGAGTGGAGAGACGTCAGAAAAGGAGCGGTACTAAAAGATATACAGCAAAAAGCACTACCAACAAAACAAGCGCGAATCGACCGAGGGCTACGACCATTTCCCCTGTCGACATAGCCGTTTTTTGTCCGGAAAGGGTTTGAAATGCCTCTATCGTTTCATCAATAAATGCGGCTATCTCTTCTGCGTCGACGCCTTCCACGTCTTGGAATTCGTCGTTGCTCCAGGCCGGCTGAGTTGACGGTTGAGGGCCCAGTGAGTGGTCCGGGGCGTACCCGAGATCTTGATTCAACTGCTCAATTTGGGCATCCATCGCGTCCCACCGATCATAGCGATTCAGGACAGTACTCACGTACGAAGACGAACAGTTGCACTTCTTTGCGATTTCTGCCTGAGTCGCAGTTGGATTATTGTAGGCAGTGATGAGGATTTTCCGCTGGAGTTCGGTTTTATCGCTCATGGATGTCGTACCAGGTCACAGATTTGATCCGGACGATGGCAAGATACCGTCGGGGCTCGTTCTGTGATTGCTGGCTAATTGGATGACTCGTAGCCTACCACTTTAATCCAGCGTCGAAAATGCTTAAGACAGAGAGGGTTGGACATCTAATCTGTAGACTTGTCTCTCAACTATGCCGAACAGCACCCTGGAGTGTTGAAAGAAGCGTGGCCTATCGCCACCGGCTTTCGATACTCGTGCGGTACCGAAGCCCTATCACCGATGTATTGAACCGTTGGATCGTCGTCGGCTCCAGGTCGTCACGGGCGTCGTCAATGTTCTCTTTCGACTCGATCAAGTGAGCCAAGGCGGCGTCGATCACCACCGACATGGGTGGGTCGTCGTCGGGACCGCTGGCGACGATCTCGCTCGCCCGCTCGAGTTGGCGCTGGCGATCGTCGGTGAGTTTGAGGCTGGTTCGCTTCGCCATTTATACCCCTCCGTATGTACCGGGGGCGCGAACCCGTCGATCTCGGGGTGACCGGACCACCGATCGCTTATAACTGAGGTGGGGGTCACCGCCACGATCACGCCGGGGACCCACCCCGAACCGGATCGAATTGATGCACCTTTCGCGGCCCACGCCCACGGCGAGGTGCATAGATCCCGATCTGTGAATACATTCGCGTCGAACCCCGTGGGGTCGCCTCGAGATCCCCCTTCCAGCGGGTTTCCCGATCATGCCCGACCCACCAGCTCGAGGAGCGAGGGCACTTCACCGTCTTCGGGGAACCGAACGAGATACGCGCGCTCGCCGATCCGTTGGGTGTGCGCGTCGGCTTCGCAGATACTTCCGTCTTCACGGACTAATCCGTCGAGTTCGAGGTGCTGCTTGTCGATCGTGACTGTTCCGCTGCCGTCGCGATCTACGAGCTTCTTGAAGCCCATCGCCCACCCCGGCTATCCTATGTCACTTAAAGTTACCTCTCGGGGACACTCGACGGTAGTTCGAGGGCACCTTTCCGGAGCACTAAGGAGGTCGGGAGAACCCGCGTACCCGCCGCTATGGCATACAACGAATACGACCACATGGACATCGTGGCGCTGATGCTGCTCCCGGTGTTCGCTGGCATGGTCCTGGGTGTATGGAGCTTTTCGATCGACGTGTTCGGCGGGTACAACTTCGCCGAACCGCTGTGGACGGTCGGGGGAAGCGAGATTTCGATCGCCCTGCTGGCGAGCGTGGGTGCGATCGCCTGGATCGTCGGCACCAACGAGCTGGACGGCAGCAACTACGAACAGTACGAGTACGGGATGATCGTCTTCGCGCTGCTGGTGACGCCCGCCTACGAGTTCATCCCGGCGTTCGGCGATCTCCTCGCGAGCAACGACATCCTGGCGTTCTTCGCGTGGTTCCTCGTCGCCGGCGTCGCCACCTGGCTCGCCTACACGGAGTGATCTACCGTGAGCGAAACAGAAGCGAGTCGACGGCAGTTCATGCGCGCCGGCGCCGTGGGCGTGGGCGCTGCGGTCGGCGTTGGGGCGGCCCCGAGCGGAGTTGCCGCCGAGGAAGGCGACGATAACGACGACAAAGAGTGGTACGAACCCCGAAGCTCTGCACTGCTGCTCGGTGGTTCTGTCCACGCGGCTGCGTACCTCCGTGATTGGACAGGTTCAATTCTCGGAAGTGACGAGCCTGCCGACGATCTATCTGATGATCTGTTGATGGAACAGATTTGGCAGATAATAAACACCCGCGAAAGCACTAACAAAAGCACCATCATCGACAATAAAAACATCATACATGGTGTTGAACACTCGGCCTACACAAAGGCCAAACTCGCAGCAATAGAGGGTATAAACGACGGGAAATCACAAGAGGACTGTAAAGAACTCGGAGACATAGAACTTGATGAATACGAATCCACTATAAAGAAAAACCTTCTCGAAACGTGGAACGAATCTATAAACGAGTTTTACCAACTCCAAGACAGGTGGTACTCCGAAACAAGTGCGAGTTCTGGTGATACTGGTGATGGCATCGGTGTGATTGTTGAGGGGACCGATGACGGTGTCGAAGATCCGAGTCTTTGGGCGGCGGAAAACAAAACAACCGAACCCCACGAACTCCCCAATGGTGAAACCATTGATCTTGTAGAATTCGAAGGTGACGGCACGTCCCTTGAATTCACTTTTTGGGGTAATGATCGGTCCGATCAAGCGGCCCTGTGTGCTCGAAAAGGTGATGAAATAGTTTACTGGTGTGTTCCTCCTGAAGACGATTCGGACGAATACACTGGTAGCTATTACGATGAATATTTTGACCCAATTTTCCACGACGTTTACGAGGAGATCGACGAAACGTTCGCTGATGTGAGAGATGGGTTTGCTCTTTGGATTGACGAGATCTACGGCGAGGTCCAAGCCGGTGAGATCGACGTTGAGGAACTGCTGGGTCCTTCGGAGATCGCCGAGATCACCGCCGACGAAGAGGACTTCCCGCAGGCTGTTGCCGATCTCGTTGCGCTAAACGTTCCCACGGACGTGAATCGAAACGTGACCGTGACCGTCCCGTCGAAAAACTGGACAATGACGGGCATGATCCAGTTTACCGGCGAGGACATCCTTCAGGCAGGCGAATCCTACGATCCCGATACTCTCGATGGTGACGTGTATTTCACCTACGACGTGAGCGTTGCTGAAGGCGACTGGTTGGACTACGAGACAGGGATGGACGGCGGCGAGATCACGTTCACGGAAGAACCTCACGAACCACACGAAGCGTTCCTGTACGTGGTCGAAACCATCGAGGAGGAGACGGTTCAGTTCACCGGCGACGAACTGACACACGACGAGACAGACGACGTATGGACAATCGACGTGGGCGACGAGCTGGAGGAATCGATCACAGAGATCGAGAAGGTGGACTACTACGCCGACGAGGAGGAGACGAATTACCAGACGGTTCTCCTTCAGGAAACCTTCGAGATCGACAAGATCGAGGACTCGGACGGCGAGGAGCAGGACGAAGTAACGTTCACACAGCAGGAGGCTCAGGATGACGAAAACTATCTGACGGAAGAGGAGTTTAAGGAGATGAGCGAATCTCAGCAGGAACTCCTCGAGGAGATCCGTGACGAACTCGATGCTGGTGGCGGAGGAATAGACTTCGGCGACTGGGGTGGAGAGATCCCCGGTGTGGCGGTCGTCGCCGGCGTGATCGCCCTCGCGATCGCCCTGCTCGGAAACTGATAGCCATGCGACCTACTGTTTTTCTCGTGACGGTGCTGGTAGTATCGACGCTCGCGATCGGCGGCGTGGCAGCCCAGGGAGAGGCACCGATGCCCACGCCCACGAACGACAGCGACGAAGAGGCTCCCGCGATCCATCTCGACAGCGACGTTCGAATCCTCGAGTGGGAGTACACCGACGACCGGTTCACGATCACGCTCGAGGCCGACCACCCGACTCACGTCACGATCACCGAATCCACGCAAGCCGTCGAAGGTGCCACGTCGTTCGCGATCATTCGCGAGCGCGTCCTGCCGGGCAAGAACGAACTCACGATCCCGGTCGAACCTGTCGCCGGTGAGGCGGCCGTCGCTCTCACGACGAGCGAAAGCGTCCAGGAGGGGCGCGGCGTGAAGCTATCGACGGGAATCACCGAGCAGGCGAGCCCGTTCGAGCGAACCAGCCCCGCAGCCGGGTGGTTCGGCGGCGCCGCCACGGTAGCGTTCGTGTTCGTCGCCGTCGCCTGGCGCGCCCGTCGCAAAGAGTACGACGCCCCGGAGGTGGCAGAGTGAGCGAACCACTTCCCACTTTCGCGAGCAACCGCGATCGGGTGGTGTACCTGCTCGCCGAGTACAAGATCCCGCTGTCGATCATGACGCTGGCGGCCGGCGTGTGGGCTATATGGGCGACCCCGCAGCTCCCCGAACCACCCGAGGCTGTACTCGCCGGGTCGGCGTCGGCTGCCATGCTCGCGTTCCCGGCGTTCTTCCTGGCGAAGAAGGTCGTCAAGTGGCTCTACGCCCCCGAGTTCGTCACCGTCGGCGTGGCCGATCCCGGCGACGGCGAGGTGTACGAGAAGTACAACGTCCCGCCGGACGTGTGGGACGATGCCGACGTGATCGGGGCGCAACCCCTCTCCCCGAAAGAAGGCGTCGACTACGTGGTCACCCGGTTCAACTGGATGGACGACCTGGGGCAGCTCGAGGTGCGCGGGTGCGATCGCGCCGATCTCACGCCGGCCGAGGCGTTCGCCACCCGGAAGCGCGTCGACGAGTACTACGAACACCACCACGATCTTCGTCGGCAGTTCGCCGGCCTGAAAGCGACGGTTCTCGGGAAAGCCACCGAGGTCCACGATCTCACGATCATGGCGATGATCGCCGAACGCGAAGGGGCGGAACTCGCCCCGGGTGTCGGCGTGGACGAACTCGTCGAGGATCTCGAGGAGGCGGCCGACGAGATCCCCGACGCTCCTGCGTCCACCGAAGAGACGAGTCACGTCGACCGACTCGACAACCAGTTCGCCGAACTGGATCCCGGCGACGTTCCCGGTCCGGATCCGGCGATCGCCGACGGAGGTGACCAATGAGCAGTGACGGCGACTCCGGCGAGTGGGCGGCCTCCGAGTCGAAGGACTGGAAGGACGGCCGCCACCGCCGAGAGAACGAGCACGTGCTCGCACACGCCGGCGAGGTGCCCCGGCAGCGTTCCCGACGGACCCTCTCGAAGATGCACCAGGCGTACGAACGCGCGTATCAACGTGGGTGGCTCGGCGAGGGGTTCCCGCCGTCGTTCCAGGAGACACAGCTCTACCGCGACCTGATGAGCCACCACGCCACCGAGGGGTTCTCGGAGGCGATTGCCGAGGGGGACGCCGCCGGCGTTCGTCACTACGTGGGCAGCCAGGAAGATCCCCCGGACATCTCCGGACTGAAAGCGATCGGGAAGGTCGACGACCTGATCACCGGTCCGGCGCCGGTGATCGTGATCCTGGGTGAGATGGGAGACGGAAAGACCGACTTCGCGGGACTGCTCGGGCAACGCTGGAGTGATCACCAGCCGTCGGACCGACTCGTCGGGACGAACATTCGGAGCCTCGAGGAGAAAACCGAGTGGGTCGACGAAGACGGCGAGGTGCGATCCGGGTGGATTCGCTCGTACGGCGAGCTGATGGAGTGGGTACAGCAAGATGGTGACCCGCTCGAGTACAGCCAACGCTCGAAGCTGTTCATCGGCGACGAGTTCTCGAGTGCTGCGTCCGGCCGGGGAAAGCAGGGCTACGAAACGGCCACCAAGATGACCCCGCTGGTGTACAAGATCCGGAAGTACGGGGGCGCGTTGATCTACATCGCCCACGGCCCAAAGTCGATTCACCCGATGCTGTGGCGCGTCGGGACGATCGTCAAGAAAACCTCGAAGAAGAAGGCGGTCGTCGCCGACCGGATCCGGAGCGGGAAGGTGGCGGACGTGCAGTTCGAGATTGAAGGGATCCCGCCGACCGACTGGACCTTCCGGACCGAAGAGGCGTCGGAGTGGTCCTGGAGTGAAACCGGCTCGGAAGAAGTGTACGAGCCCGAACAGGCGGCGAAGGACACGGCGATCTGGACGGTGATCCGGTGCAAAGAGGCCGGGATGACGGACCGTGAAACCGCCAAATTCGTTCCGTACAGCCACGGATGGGTGAATTCTCGGTGGCAAGAGCATCGCGAAGGGCGAAAGCACGACGAAACGCTTGCCAAAGTAGAGGAGGTAATCGCGTGACTCGAGCGGGTTTCAGGCTGGTAAACGGTTACGCAGCCCTGGCCCATAGCCGGCGGCCGCGCGGGGCGCGTCCACCGGACGCCATGGGCCTGGCGATCCCGGAGGCGGCCGGCGGCCGACAGGATATATATAAATCGCGCGAGGGGCGCGCATGAGCCGGAGCCACCGGGCGAACCATTACGGGACGATCTGCGAGAAGCGGGCGATGGACCGATACGATCTCGAGCCGGCGCGGGCGAGCTGGAAGGACGCCGAGTTCGAACACGGTCGGCCCGTCGAAATCAAGTCGACGATGTACCGGCACTCAGATGGGCAACCGGGGACGTTCAAACTGTACGAGAAGTATCACCGGCGGCTACGGCGGGAAGACGGGCACTACGTGTTCGTCGTCTACAAGGCTACTGAGAAGGGTGTGAACATTCTCGAGATGAAGCTCACACACAGCTCGCAGGTTCCTCGACTCTCCTGGCATGGGGGCGGTGATCACCGTGGGACCCGGCAGGCGAAAATCCAACTCGGGGCTATCTTCAAATCTTGATGAAGAATACAGAAACCAGAGAAAAGCTTGTTTATCTATTTCTATTCTTCAAGTTCGCCTTCACTCACATCAAGGATATGGGTATGGAGAATCGACGAACGATCTCCAGAGTCCCAAACAAGTGTGAGTTCACCCTCCACCGGATCACTAGCCTCATCTGCTTTGACCGTAACATCAAACGAACTTCCTGCTGAATATCGTTCATCATCTACCGAGAGATCGGTCTCCGCGTCTTCTTCATTCACATTATCAGCATCCAGATTCACTCGGAGCTCTGCACCCTCAACCGCATCACCGCCTTGGTGTGTAAACGTCACGGTGATTACATCGCCTTCAATACTTTCACTACTGTCGAACTGTGAATTCGGAGCGGTGTCACCGACCTGATCACCGAGCCCGAGGACGAACGTGCCGATCACGGCCGCAAGGATCACGGTGATCGCCACCATCAGGATCACTCCGATGACGGGCGATACAGCCTCTCTGTCTTGGACGAATTCTTTAATATTCATCTGGATCACTCAGGTACATCAAGAGTTTCTGTGTCCAAAATCGTGGATTGATCACCAGATTCCCATATTAGATTGAACGTAATTTCACCGTCCTCACCATCATCAATTTCTCTAGTAATTGAATCACCTGCACTCAATACTTCAACAGACGCGTATGCATCATCGCCACTAAATACATCATCGTCTGCTTCAATACTCAAGGTTTCAGCGTCAACAGAGTCACCTCCTGTATGCGAGAAGGTTACATTATATTCGCCGTTCGCAGGTTCATCTATCTCCGCATCCCAATTCGCGTTCGGAGCGGTATCACCGACTTGATCACCGAGCCCGAGGACGAACGTGCCGATCACGGCCGCAAGGATCACGGTGATCGCCACCATCAGGATCACTCCGATGACGGGCGATACAGCCTCTCTATCCCCAATAAACTCTTTCAATTGCATGGTTTGTCCACCCCCACTAGCCGGGAGGAGCCGTCCGTCGTGTGACGCGCCGTCACCTCGTGGCTCGCCCAACAGGAACCCCCCGTCATCGTGGTGGTTACTTCTGTATCCATTGATCTCACTGATAAATCCTCCCTACCAGTTATCACGCGTGAAATCCTCCGAGAAAAATACATATCTTAGGTTAGAGTGGTCTTGGTAAGGAACAATGGACACAAGCCAATTGCGTGAACGGTTCATCGATACGTATTCGACGTCGAGCGAGGCGAGTGTCCACGATCTCGTCGATCAGTACGAGTCCGCTCAAGCATATATCGCCCAAAACCCAGACGCAGGGAGTTACGCGGTTGCATCTGCGCTCGGTGCGCCTCGATCTCGTGTTCGTCCCTGGATCGAAGACGACGCGATGCCTGACGCCTACCGTGGATGGAACACAGTAGTGACCCGAGGGTGGCACCAACTCGAGGGGAAAACTCACCTCGCACTGACGCGGCTCGTTGCAGCTGTGTTTGCTGGCGGGGCGATCAGCGATCCGACGTACATCCCGACCTGGAGCTTTCAGAACGATCGGGAATACGACCATCTCGTTACGCAACTAGAAACGGTGGGCGTGGGCTCGCGGCGACGCGATCGAGGCGATGGGCGTGGGCCGACTGTGGAACCACGATCAAATCAGTCTGTATTCGGTCGGTTACTTGCTGCTCGTGGAGCACCTGTTGGGAGTAATTTAAACGAACTCGTAATTCCAGAGTATCTTTTTAAAAGCGAGTATGTTGACGGCAACGAGGCGTTCTGTGAAACTTATCTCAGGTTACGCGGAGTTGATCGTCCCTCTAAAAATATTGTTCAAATCTATGAACAAGGGCGCACAGACGTATTTCACGGTGATCTTGCCACGTTATTCACGCAGATCTATGGAAAGGAGTCTGTGAGAAGACACAAAAAGGGGATTTTTGTTGAGCGTGATGTATTTGATTGAGTAATAGATTCCGGTCTTACTCGATCGTTTTGACCAAGAAATGAAAAGTGAAGAGAAGTCGTTATGAGTCGTCAATCTCGACTGTTTTAAGAACAGACGAAGTATCTCCAGACTGCCAAATTAGTTGTACTTCTTCACTAGCCGACGTCACCTCAATCGTGCTACCTGCTGAGAGTACATCATCTTCTTCTGGCGGGTCTGTAAGATCATTATTCTCCACCACGCTCTCAGCACCGTCATTATCGATATTAACGAAGAGTTCGTTAGCCTCTACACTGTCTCCACCGTTGTGGGTGAACGTCACTTCAGGGTCCTCGTCGTCAACTTCCGCAGCCCAGTTCGCGTTCGGAGCTGTCTCACCGACCTGATCACCGAGTCCGAGCACGAACGTGCCGATCACGGCCGCCAAGATCACGGTGATCGCCACCATCAGGATCACTCCGATGACGGGCGATACTGCCTCTCTGTCTTCGAAAAACGCTTTCAATTTCATGGTTGTATTCTCTGTTTGCGTCGTCTTGTACCGTTGTTTATTCCCCAACCACCGAGATTCTCAGACTTGTGACCGCACACAGCTGTTGTATCTCGGCGGTGGATATTACAGCATCCCAACAGCTATCGAATAAAAGTACGCCTCTAATTATCAGACGTGAATTCAAACATCTCAACAAGCAAAAATTGGCGAGTTCGGAAGCGTTGAACCCAATCTTCGACACCCCCTAATTTTTCGCGAGCGCGCCTCCGGCGCGCGGACAACTGCGAGGCTGTGGGGGGTGTTTTGTTCTTGTGGCCTTAGCCACACCTTCTAACAACCAATCGGAAGCCCCCCTTCCGATTTCCTCGCGGCGTCGATCACGATCGCCTCGACGGCGGTCACCGGATACTCAACTCAATTTGATCGCAGAAGGAAGTTAGCAGTACTTCAGTTGTCTAACTCACCCGGAAGGATAGTGTTGCCACTGCCGAACCCACCGCTAGCCGGGGGAATCGACGGGCGTGAATCCGTGCTTCTCCCAGTCTACCTGTTCGATCTTCTCCCGGATCTCGCGCGTCTCCGGGCTGTGTTTCCCTGGCGGGTTCGTCGTCACATCCAGGTTCTTGTACCGCTTCACCGGCCCGCCGGCCAGCTCGAGGAGCGCGTGAACCCCGTACGTATCCGAGCGGTCGTCGTGGGTCCGCAGATACGCCAGCTTGATCTCCCGGATCACCTTCCGCGCTTCCGTCGGTGACTCCGGCCGGTAGCCCACGTCCAACAGCTTCCGGCAATCGGCCGGGTTCTTCTTGACCGAGATGTTGTACCGCTGCCGGACTTTACTCCAGGCGCTTCGCGCCCGATCGGCGGCCGCCTCCGCCACCGTCATCGCCGCGTCTTCGATCGTACTCTTGAAGTTCTCTTCAGCCGCCCGAACCCGCTTTAAGAGGAGTTGCTGCTGGTGCTTGCTCGCCAGCTCTAACTCGCCGTAGGTGTGGTTGATCACCGACTCACATCGATCGACGACCTTCCGGATCGTCCGGTAGGAGTACCCCGTCTCTTCGGCCGCCTCTTCCGGTGAGACAGTGCCACCGTCCGACAGAAGATAATCGATCACCGCCCGATCGCTCTCCATCGCCCCGCCCCACAGCTGCATCACGGCCGCCTCCTGGGCGTCGGCGATCTCCGGCAGCGGGCAATCGACGAGCTTCCGCGTTCGTCGATCGCCGTCGGCTCCGGTGAAGTACTCGTCGGGAACGAACGGATCACCGCCCCGAACCGATAGCTCCGCCCAGTCCAACAGGTTTAGAACCGTCTCCTCGAGTTCGCGAATCAGATCCTCGGTGTCGCTCCAGTAGACGGTTTCTTCGGTGAGACTCGTCTGATAGGACACCTCCAGCTTCGGGTGGTACAGGGGGTGATCCGGCTCGAATTGCTCCGGTTCGTTCGGGTAGTAGTGCTTGGCTTCCTTCCCGAGCGTGTGCCCGGGAACGAGTTCGCGCGCCCGATCGTCGGTGACCGAAGCGGTGACGTAGTAGCCGGGGAGCTTCCGGTGATCTTCGACGTGCTTGCGGTACCCTTCGCGATCGCCCTCGAGGAGTTGGTGAATCCGTGCGAGGGGTCCATCGGCCGCGTACAGGGGACCGCTCTGTGATCGGTGCAGCCGGACGTAGACGGCGGCGTCGTTCCAGTTGCTCACCTGGTGAGGTTCCTGGAGATACTTCGTGTTCACGCCGAAGGCGCCGATCACGTGTTGTGCCAGCGAGAGGTACCGGTCGTGATCGATGTTACTCGCCTGCACCTGTACGTCGATGTACGGCCCGCCGAGGTTCGGAACGCCCCGAACCGGATCGCCGTCGGCGGTCATCCCCGGCCACCGGGGACGGACAGTGATCGTCCCGCCTCGCACCCGTTTGCTCATGTCGGCCCGTTCCCCCTCGTAGAGCTCGTCCTTCGCGACGAAGTAGAACCGGAACTCGGGAACGGTCTCGAGCGTGTAATCGGGGTTCTCCCAGGGGTCGAGTGGGTTGTCAGTGTCGTAGTCGTAACACAGCGCCCACGTGTCACCGTCAAACTCGCAGGTGGCGGTCGGCTTCCCCTCGGTCGTCCACCCGTCGTGATCCTTCCGGATCCGATCCATCGCGAAGTAGGGATCGAGCCCATGCCCACGGAAAATCAGGTGGAGATCTCCCTCGTGGGGCGCACAGTGAACGAACTCGTCGACGGTCACCGCGATCCCCCCGAGAACCGCCGGGAACAGGTCCGGCAGATCCCGAAGTACCAGCACCGATACGATTCCCGCCGAAGGGACCGACCGCAGAACCGGCAGCTCCGTTCCGCCCGGATCACCGGTCGGCCCCCGTCGGTGACGAGATCTCCCTCTTCCTCGAGCTGGGCGCGAACCTCTTCGTCACTCGCGCCGGCGTCGGGGTGGGCGATCCGTTCGCCCGTCCGAGGGTTGTACAGCTCCGAAGCCCGAACGAACCTCATTCGGACCACCTCGCTGTTTCGGCGCCGTGACGACCGGGTGACTCTCGAGCGTCCGGCGTCGACACCGACTTGCCGGCGGCGCTTCCCTCGAACAACCGAACCCAGGTGTCACACTCTGGGCACCGGTGGGCGCGATCGTGTTCGTCGCCGTACACCCGCCGGAAGTCCGTGGGCACGTGGGCGCCACACTCGAGACACCGCCGTCTGTCGGTTTCTCCGGTGACGAGCGGCGTCATGGCGCACCACCTTCTGGAATAAAAACCGCCCGACGGTAGAGGGGTCCAACCAGTAACTGGTTGACATACCTCCTGAGAGGGGGGTTACCCGGATCCCCGAATCCGTCGAAAAGAGGTGTTTGGATGTCTCTACGCAGCGTTTCTACTTCAGCCAAGAATCGGCTGGTGACCGGATGGGCCCTGCCGGATTTGAACCAGCGACCGCCCGGTTATGAGCCGGGTGCTCTATCCAGACTAAGCTAAGGGCCCTCGATCCGTAATTCCGCGTCGCTCCCCTTGAGTGTGCCGGACCGATCCGACTCTCGAAACCGAACGACAGCACCACGGCTCGAAACGGTGCCATGGGAGAGAAGCGCCGGAGCCAGGACTCGAACCTGGGACCGCCTCGTTAACAGCGAGGCGCTCTACCATCTGAGCTACTCCGGCTTGCACCAGTTGGTAGACCAGTTGTTTTGATAGGGCTTTCGTTTCCGTCCGCCCGGGCCGGGATCGGACCGCAGCCGGCGCCACCTCACGGGCGGGGATCGAAGTACGCGGCGAGATCGCGACCGAACGACTCGACCAACCCGTCGACCTCGTCGCCGACGAGCACCGTCCGCTCCTCGAGTGCGTCCTCGATCTGGGCCCCCGTTCTGACCTCCAGCAACGCCTCGCTGCGGAGATACTCGCTCGCGTCGGTGAACTCCCGGGGGCGTTCGACCATGTAGCGATCCTCCACCAGAAACGGCCCGTACAGCCGGTCTTGGTCCCCGTCGTCGCGTCCGGATCGCTCCGCGTACTTCTCGTAAAACCCCTCCGCGTGGCTCCGGACGCTCACCGGCGGGCCGACGTGACGGGACACCGCCGGGACGGTCGGGCTCGCGAGTTCGATGAACAACACCGCCCGCCCCTGTTCGTCTGCCGGCCCCGCCGTCTCCTCGACGAAAGTGTCTGCCCGGAAGACGTCGAAGCCGTGGTCGTCGAGCCCGTCGATCACCCCACCCAGCGTCCGTCGGAGCTGGGGCCACAGCTGATCGTCGACGATGTCGGGCGCCTCGAAGACGACGGCGACTGGGGTGGTTCGACGCTGGCGGACGTGGGCCCGCAGCTCCGCGGCCGAGATCGGTTCGCGTTCCGGCGGGAAGAACAGCTCCTCGCGGGGATCCTCGAGCAGTTCCCGGCTGTAATGCTGGAACCTGGCGAGGTTCTCGGCCGACAGTACCGCCGCAACGTTCCGTTCGGGATCCGTGGGATCGATCACGACCAGCGGATCCGTAAACGTCTCCCGGCCGTGATCCTCCGGATCGAGTTCCACCGGCGGATGCCACTCGGCGGCGGCCTCGACGAGGGGGACGAAGCCGTCGTACTCGCAGATCAAAAGCTCCGTGAGATAGCCCGAAAACCCCCGCGTCCGGAGGTCGCTGCCGTACGCGCCGATCCCCTTGAGGAACCGCTTTGCGAGTCGGACGTCCCGCGCCAGTTCGTCGTCGAGGTTCTCCTCCAGGTACGTGGAGTGAAACGGCGTCCGGTCGACAGCCGACTGGATGTGTTCGGCATCCTCGACGTCGTAACACGGGACGAGATCCACGTCGAACCCCTCGTAGGTTCCCTTCACGTACGGGTGTTCGGCGTACTCCTCGCGCCCGTCGGGCAACACCTCGTGCCCGATCGTCAACCCATACTGGACGAGCTCCGATCGATCGGTCTCGGGAGGCAACCGGACGAACATGTCGATGTCGCGGTCGCCCGACAGCCACGTCCCCCGGGCGGTCGACCCGACGAGGACGACGTCGCCCTCGACGTCGAGTTCGGACAGCGCCGACAGCGTCCGTTCGCGAAGCTCGCCGGCGACCTCCTCGAACCGGGCGCGCTCTGCCTCGTCGGGCGTCACGCGCGCTTCGACCGCCGACAACACCGCCTCCAGGCTCATACCGCACTCTTCAGGCGCGTTTCCTAAACGCGTATCGGCTCACAGGTCCTCGCGCTGGAACTTCAACGCACCCAGGAGGGGCGGCGCGAGCAGCCACACGATAAGCATCGCCGCGGCCGACACCTGGAGCCCCGCGGTCTCGCCGGCGAACAGCTGGCCGGCGAGGAAGCCGTCGGTCACCAGCTGGAATGCCGTGCTCGGGTTCGCCAGTTCGGCGACCTCCTGTGCCCGCTCGAGGGGGAACCAGTCGGGGAACTGCGCAAACAGGAGCAGGAAGCCTCCAGTCGCGGCGTTCCACAGCGGGACGAACAGGAAGTACAGCCCGATCGCCCCGGCGAGCGCCCGACGCTGGGTGGACGCCGCCGCGGAGAACCCGACGCCGATGCTGACGAACACCGCCGCGAAGACGACCACGAGCAGCGTGTATCCCACGTACGCGAGGGGATCGAACTCCAGTGGTCCGATCGCGAGGACGATCGCCGGCAGCACGAACCCAACCAGGATCGCCCCACCGAGCGCGGCCGCCCGGCCGAGGACCTTCCCGAAGACCACGTCGAT
Organism: Halalkaliarchaeum desulfuricum; assembly: GCF_002952775.1. Lineage (NCBI taxonomy): Archaea > Methanobacteriati > Methanobacteriota > Halobacteria > Halobacteriales > Haloferacaceae > Halalkaliarchaeum > Halalkaliarchaeum desulfuricum. Next base: position 3,114,847 of record NZ_CP025066.1, on the reverse strand, counting down.
CCGGCTGTGGGGCAACGCGAGCAGCAGCTTCAGGGAGCCGCTCTCGCGTTCGCCGCTGATCGCGTTGTAGCCGATAACCAGCCCGATCAGGGGGACCAGCGTCCCCACGAACAGCTGTCCGAACAGGCTCAAGATGACATTCGCCTCCAGCGTTTCGCCCTCCATCGGCCTGAAGAGATACGCCGTCCCGGCGAACAGCACGACGAAAAGCACCGTCAGGCCGATGAGCCACCGGGACCGGATCGCGTCCTCGAAGTCCTTCCGCGCGACCGAAAGCAGGCTCACGTCGATCCCCCCTGTTCGGGCTGGGCCTCGGCAGCCGTGGATGAACCACCCGAATCCACGGCATCCCCCTCCGTGTACGCTAAGAAGAGGTCCTCCAGGGACGCCTCCCGGGTGGTGAAGTCGTCGACCGGGACGCCCTGCGCTTCGAGCGTCGACAGCACCGCCGTCTTGGCGTCGCCCCGGCAGGAAACCGTGAGCGTGTCGCCGTCCAGTTCGACCGCCGAGACGCCATCCAGATCGCGGATCGTGTCTGTCACAGCGGCGAGCCCGTCGGATCCCTCGCCGACCGTGATCACCAGCGTCTCGTCGTCGCCGACTGCCTCGCGGAGCCCTTCGACGCTGTCCTCGGCGACGAGTCGTCCGTCCCGGAGGATCCCCACGCGATCGCAGACGGCCTCGACCTGCCCCAGCACGTGCGAGGAGAAGAAGACGGTCGCGCCGCGGTCGACCTCCTCGCGGACGATCTCGCGCATGTCCTTCGCGCCGGTCGGATCCAGGCCCGAGGACGGTTCATCCAGGATCAATAATTCGGGCTCGCCCACGAGCGCCATCGCGAGCGCGAGCCGCTGACGCATCCCTTTCGAGTAGCCGCCGGCCTTCCGGGCGCTATCGGCCGCCAGTCCGACCCGGGCCAGCAACTCGTCGGGGTCGTCGTCTGCGTCCTTTGAGTCGATCGCGAACTCGACGTGTTGCCGGCCGGAGAGCCGGTCGTACACCCCGAATCCCTCCGGGAGGACGCCTGTCCGCTGGCGCACAGCCAGGCTTTCGCGGTGGGCGTCCCGCCCGAGCACTCGCGCCTCGCCGGCGGTCGGTCGAACGAAGTCCAGAAGGATGTTGATCGTCGTCGACTTCCCGGCCCCGTTCGGGCCGAGGAACCCATATACCTCTCCCTCCTCGACTGTCAGATCGAGGTCGCGGACCGCCGTGACGTCGGCGAACTCCTTTCTCACGCCGGACAACTCGATGGCAGCCATAGGGTTTCTTCCGCCGTCATCGAATAAAGGCTTGTGCACGAGTTTTTTAACGGGAACCACGTGGGCGAGATGCCCCTTCGGTCGGCCTCGAACCGGTCGGGCTCGCGTCGGTCTCGCATCACTCTCACCGGACGATGTGCATCGGCAGGGACCTACTCGCAACGACACCTTTTTTGAGTCTATTGCTGACCGAGCGAAGTATATCAGAATGTTGCATGGGACTTATGGTCACTTCAAAACAATATCTCGTGTGGACAGAGATCGGCGAGACAGTTCGAACGGGGAAAAGGATCCATATCCACTAGTGCGACCGTTCGGGTACGTCGAGGATCGCCCGATCATCCGTCGGATCGCCGATCGGGACATCTATCTCGGCAACCACCTGGCCGCCGATCCGCGTCGCCACGATCGCGAGTTCGAATTCGTGCTCTCGGCCACCGACGAGGAACGTCCACTGACGACACACCACCGTCCCCTGGTCGACGGCCGCGGGAACGAGTGGCCGGTATTTGAACAGGCAGTGGACACCGCCCGATCGCTGTACCGACGAGAGGGATCGCTGCTGATCCACTGCAAGGCCGGAGTTTCACGGAGCAGCACCCTCGTCGCAACGACGCTGGCTGCCGAGGAAGGGATGGCGTTCGCCGGAGCGCTGTCCGCGGTTCGAACTGCTCGGCCGATCGCAATCCCACATCCCGCGCTCCACGAACAGGCGGTCGTGTATCTGGCCGCGAAAACCCGACGATGAGAGCCGAATCGAGCACACCGGCGACGAACGAAACTGTCGTGGCGGCGTACGACCGGCTTGCTGCACCGTACGATCTGTTGATCGCCCCACTGGAGGCGAAAACCCGGCGCCGGGCGATCGAGGGACTTCAGCTCGAACCCGGCGAGACCGTCCTGGAAATCGGCTGTGGGCCCGGTCACGCACTGCGAGTACTTTCCCGACACACCAGTCCGGACGGTCACGTGATCGGGCTCGACGCCTCCCCGAATATGCTCGCCCGTGCTCGCAGCCGGGTCGAAAGGTCGATGGCAACTGACCGGATCGACCCTCTGAATCGTATCGACCTCCTGCTGGGCGACGCTCGATCGCTCCCGCTCCCGGACGGCAGCGTCGACGTCGTCTTCATCGAGGACACACTGGAACTGTTTTCGTCGGACGGGATCTCGACTGTCGTCGCCGAATGTGCTCGCGTTCTCGGCAGGGAGGGGAAACTGGGCGTAGTGACGATGGAGCGATCCGGCATGGAAGGCGATCCGTTCGTCCGGCTATACGAGTGGCTGTTCGATCGGGTTCCGGGGTACGAGCGTGTCGGCTGTCGCCCGATATACGCCCGGCGGGCGATCGAGGATGGGGGGTTCACGATCGAACGACAGGAGCGACATCGCCGGGGCTACGTGTGGCCAGTGGAGATCCTGATCGCCCGGCACGACTGACGACGGTGGAGTTCACAATGGAAAACCCTCCGAGGTCACCGAGAGCCCGGCCACTCGATCCCTCGATCCGCCAGCAGTTCCATCAACTCGTCCTCCCCGATCTCGTCTACGTCGTTGGCATCGGCATCTTCACGCTTCGATGTTCCCGGGTCGTCGCCGACGACGAGATAGTCAGTGTTGCCGGAGACGCTCGAGGTGACGTTCGCGCCGTACCGTTCGAGTAGATCGCTCGCGTCGCGTCGCGGTATCGACAGCGACCCCGTGAACACGAACGTCAGCCCCGAGAGTTCGTCGCCGGCGTCGTCGACCTCGAGGGACTGGGGTTCGACGTACTCCGTGAGCTCCTCGATCGCCGCCCGGTTCTCCTCGGTGTCGAAGAAGTCCCTGATCTTCCGGGCGACTTCGGGCCCGACGTCGGGCACCGACTCGAGTTCCTCGCGGTCGGCGTCCATCACGGCCGCGAGGCTCCCGAACGCTCGGGCGAGCTCCGTTGCCGTCGACGCGCCCACGTCGGGGATACCCAGCCCGGTGAGGAAGTCCGCGAGGGAAGGTTCCCGAGTCTCCTCGAGTTCTGAACGCAGGTTCTCGGCACTCTTCTCCCCCCACCCCTCGAGATCGGCGAGGTCGTCCGAATCCAGCCGGTAAAGGTCGGCCAACGACTCCACCAGCCCGGCCTCCCGGAGCTGTTCGACACGTTCGGGACCGAGCCCGTCGATGTCGAGCGCCTGTCGGCTCGTGTAGTGTTCGATCGTGCGTTCGAGTTGGGCCGGACAGCCAAACCCGCCGCTGCAGTACGCCAGTGGACCGTCGCGCTCGACCGAACTCCCGCAGACTGGACACTCATCGGGGAACTCGAAGTGCCCCTCCGATCCGTGTTCGAGCACCTCCGTCACCTGCGGGATGACGTCCCCTGCCCGCTTTACGGCCACCCGATCGCCCACGTCGACGCCCAGCGTCTCGATCTCGCTGGGGTTGTGCAGCGTCGCCCGCGAGACGGTCACCCCGCCGACCTCGACCGGATCGAGCAGCGCGACCGGGGTGAGACGCCCCGTCCGGCCGACCTGAACCACCACGTCCCGGATCGTCGTTTCGCCGCTTCTGGCGGGGAACTTGTAGGCGAACGCCCACCGGACCGACCGCGCGGTCGCCCCGAGATGTTCGCAGGCCTCCCGGTCGTTTACCTTGACCACCGTGCCGTCGATTTCGAACGGGAGCTCCTCGCGGAGTTCCATCATTCGATCCCGGTAGTCGACCGCCGCCTCGATGTCGTCGACCTGTTCGACGTGCTCGTGGGCCACCCGGAGCCCGAACTCCCGGAACGCCGAAAACTCCGCGGCGTGGGTCGCGGGCTGTTCCCGACCGCCGGGGCGGACCCCGGCGTCCGATAGCTGGCTTCCGTCGTCTCGGCTCTCGGTCTCGTCTTCGGAGTCGACCACCTCACCGAGGGCATCGAGCGTCAGCTGGTCGTCCGCCCCGGCAGCAGCCTCGGATTCCTCGTCCCGCGAGCCGTCAGCACTCGCTTCCGGTAACGCGTCGGGAAGCGCGTCCGGATCCGGATCCGTCTCCCAGGCGAGCACGTCGAAGAAGTAGATCGAGAGTGGTCGCTCGGCGACGATGTCCGGGTCGAGCTGTCGGAGCGTTCCGGCGGCCGCGTTGCGGGGGTTTGCGAACGGCTCCTCGCCCGCCTCGACGCGTTCGCGGTTGTACGCCCGGAAGTCGTCCTTCGGCATGTACACCTCCCCGCGGACGGCCAGGACCGAGGGGGGATCCCCCCGCAATCGCATGGGCACCGCCCGGATCGTCCGGACCTGTTCGGTGACGTCGTCGCCGCGCTGTCCGTCCCCTCGGGTCGCTGCACGGACGTATCTGCCGTCGCGGTAGACGATCTCCACCGAGAGGCCGTCGAACTTCGGTTCGCACAGATACGTCGGGTCGTCGAAGCCCGCTTCCTGCAGCTCACGGCGAACGCGATCGTCGAACTCCCGGAGGTCGTCGGCTTCCGTCGACTGGTCGATCGACAGCATCGGCGCAGTGTGCTCGACCGTCTCCAGTTCGTCGAGCGGTTCCCCGCCGACTCGCTGGGTCGGCGAGTCGTCGGTCGCAAGGTCGAACGCCGATTCGAGCTCCTCGAGCCGGGCGAACAGCCGATCGTACGTCTCGTCTGCGACGATCGGGTCCGCGAGCACGTAGTAGCGGTAGTCGTGCTCCCGGATCGCCTCGCGCAACAGTTCGGCCTGCTCGCGTGCCGTCTCGGCGTCGATCTCCTCGATCGGCTCGAATTCCGCCGGCGCGTCCCGGAGATAGGGGTTGTCCGGTTCGGCGTAGTGGACGTCTTCGACCTCGTCGCTCATTATCGGTAGCTGCCGCGCAAAGACTAAAGTAAAACCGGTTGCGGCCCGTCGACAGATCTCACACTCCTCCAGACGGTCTTTCGTCCATCCGGGCGAACAGCCCGGTCACTCCTCCATCCGGGCGAACAGCCGGCGGCGGCCGCGTTCGAGCCCGAACGCCGCCGCGAGCAGCACGATCCCGGCGATTACCAGCGCCAGCGACTGCGGGAGCACGCCGGTGATCGTCGCCTCCAGGAAGAAGAGCAACTGGAGGAGAAACGCCAGCGCGACGACGTTGACGATCCCCCGAGCGTCGGTCCGGTAGCCGACGACGACGCCCCCGACCAGCACCGCAAGCGAGAGCGCGTGCGTCGCGAACACGCCTGCAAGCTCCGGGACTGCGTCCGCGTACTGGACGAACACGGTTCCGATACCCAGGACGACGAGTACACCGGCGGCCCAAAAGGCGGCCGTCCCGCGGGGCGACGACGGGGAGGTGTCAGCCTCGAACAGCAGGCCCCCGAAGCCGACCGTCGCGACGGCGGCGACCGCGAGCAACAGCGCCGCGAGCGTTCCCCCGGGGTCCGGGAACGATCCCACGCTCGAGGAGGCAGCGATGGCGAGGACTCCGAGGACCGCGAAGCCGAAGCCGACGAGCCGATAGATCGCAGCCACGTCCGAAGACTCCGCGTTGCCTACGATGACCGACGGCTCCAGTCGACTCGCGCCGACCACGAAGAGGAACACCCCGAGCGCGCCGACTGGGAACACTGGATCCACGCCGAGACTGTCCGCGACGTCGACGACGAGCGCACCGGAAACCAACAACCCGAGCGCCGTCGTCGGTCGCGAGGGATACGCGTGGCCGGCAGCGACGGCGACGCCCGCCCAGACGAGGAACAGCCACGCCGACTCGACCTCGAGCGTGTACAGGTCCGACAGCAGAAACACCGTCACGCCGACGAACGCGGCGCTGGCGAACCAGATCCCGTGTCCCACCCGCGGACGCGTTCGGGCGACGAGCCGGAGCGCCCCGACGAAGCCGGCGACGGGAACTACGAGCAGGATCGCCGCACGGAGCAACCGGGGGATGTCGTCCCAGGCGGTGGCGACGTACAGGCCGATCCCGGCGGCGACGAGCAGCCCGCCCATGAGCGCGATCGCGGTGACGGTTCGGGAGCGGTCGGCTCCCGACGGTTCCTGGAGGGGTTCGGGCGGGTCCACGCCGTAGCGATCGAGGATCCGGCGGGCCTGGTCGGGCGAGATCAGACCCTCCTCGACCCAGTCGACGATTTCCCCGCGGAGGTCTTCGGGGTCCACAGTCGGAGTGTCAGGCGGTGTGAAGATATAGCTGGTGGACAATCGAGGCCCGACAGCGAAACCGAGTCAGTGACCGGAACAGTCACTTAAAAGGAGACGGGTTCGGGCCCGGATTCGCCGGGCATCGTCGGGTCGCGATCGCTGTAAAACCGCCGGCCGACAGCTTCGTGACCCACGCCGGTGAACACCGCCGTCCGGGCGTCTTCCGGCCCCTCGTAGACGTCGTCGGCGATCCGTTCGAGCACCGCTTTCAGGGTCTCCGTGCCGTTCGGCAGTTCGATCGTGCTGTCGCCGTACGCCTGGATGATCTCGTCGCGTGTTGCGGGGTACTCGTGTGTGTCCAGCTTGTCGCCGGTGTCGCTCAATCGCATGGGCGGTGCTGGCCGCCGAAAGGATATAATGATTATCCATGTACAATCTCAGACCGTCGGAATTGTTGTGCTGTCCTTAAGGAGGATAATGTGTTCCACGATATCACAGATCAATCTGGTCCCACAACAGGGCCCTTCTTACCACAGAGCACGCAATCCTCACGCCAGATGGGCACTCAGGAATCGGGAGTGGACGGGTCGGGACCAGTCGCCGATCTCCACGTGCACACGACAGTGTCGGACGGCAAGTTGGAGCTTGAATCGGTACCGTCAGCCGCACGGAGGGCCGGACTCTCGTGGGTGGGAATAACCGATCACGACCGGCTCCATCCCGGACTGTCCGCACCGATCGAACGGCGGGACGGGATCCGACTGGTCCGGGGAATCGAACTCAGAGTCGAGGTGGATCCAGATCGTTTGACCGAGGGAGCACCAGACACCGATCGGCCGGGAGAGCCGTTCCGAGTGGACCTGTTGGGGTACGGGATTGAACCGACGGAGGAGCTTCGGAGGGAACTAGACCGGATCCAGGAGGATCGGATCGAGCGAGGTCGGAAGATCGTCAGGCGCGTCGAAAACGAACTCGGCGTCGAACTCGACGTACCGATCGAACGGGGCGTCGGCCGGCCACACGTCGCGCGAGCGATCGCCGAAAGCGACGCCACGCTGGATTACGAGGGGGCGTTCGACGAACTGATCGGCGACAACGGCCCGTGTTTCGTCGCCAGGAACGTCCCCTCCTTCGAACGCGGCGTCCAGCTCCTGGGAGAGGCCAGCCGGATCGTCGGGCTGGCACACCCGCTTCGATACGACGATCCGAAGGTTGCACTGGAACTCACAGCGGAACTGGACGCCGTCGAGGTGTACTACCCGTACGCCGACGGCACCGATCCCGAGGGGGAAGGGGCCGCCGCAGTCGAGGACGTTCGACGGCGACACGGTCTGCTCGCGACAGGGGGCAGCGACGCCCACGGAACGAGTCTCGGGGCGACCGGGCTCGACGCGGACGCGTTCGCTCCGGTTCGGGATCGATTGCTCGGAGACGCCTGACGGATCATCTTGCCAACGCTTAAATCCGAACGCGCGTAAGCTGCGAGTATGCGTTGCCACTACTGCGACCGGGAGGCCGCATACGCCGCGGAGAAGGACAGCATCCGCGTCGGCCTCTGTGAGGAACACTTCCAGGAGCGCCTGGAGGAGCTCGCCGAGTCCGACGAGCTCTCCGCCCTCCGAGAGCAGATCGACGTCGACCGCGCCGAGTGAGGCCCCCGGTCGATCGCCCGATCCCCGCAGCGGACCGATTCTCCCTCCAGACGACAACGATCCCCGGCCACCACCAATTCCCGGCCTCGTTGTCCCCCGATCCGATCGACCTGCAACGAATCGCTGAAGTGTCCGACTCGCATAGAGTTACCAAATCGTGTCGAAGCAGGCCCTCGACGTCGAAACGCTGTTCTTGCACGAGTCGGGCGACGAGTACACCGTCGTCGTCCGACGCGACGGGAAGCGACGCTTCCGTGGCGTACTGGAGACGAAGGAGACGTCGGCAGGGCCCAGACCCGGGAAGTTTCTGATCGTTCGCGGCGAGCAGCGCGAACCCCGGTCGCCCGAGGAGTTCGTCGAACTCGCCCGTCGGGCCGAGCGGATCCGCATCTCCGAACAGACCTCGAGATCGGGACGGGCCGAACTGCAGGACCTGCTCTCGGGGTATCAGCTCGAAGCGCAGGTCGTCCGGACCTGCCGCCGGTGTGCAAACGACGGCCACTACCGGCCGATTACCTCCGACACCGCGATCGCGACCGAACACGAGGAGGTCTGTCCGGACTGCGCACGCGAACAGCTGGAGCGTGAGCTCGCTTATAAGGGGGAATTCACGGCGGCCGCAAAAGACCGGCTCGAGGAGCTGTTGCTCGAGACGCGTGACCTCCAGCGCATCACGAATCTCGTCCAAGGCGGGCTGGATCCGGACCTCACCAAGTTCGACGAAGTGTCGGCGACGGTCGACGACGTCAATCCCGTCCGAACCGCCGACATCGACGTCCATCCGGAGTTGAAAGCGCGCACCGAAGAGCGGTTCGAGACGCTGCTTCCCGTCCAATCGCTGTCGGTTCGAAACGGCCTCCTCGAGGGGCGCGACCAGTTGGTCGTCAGCGCGACCGCGACCGGGAAGACGCTGGTGGGCGAGATGGCGGGGATCGACCGGGCGCTGAAGGGGGAGGGAAAACTGCTGTTTCTGGTGCCGCTTGTCGCGCTCGCGAACCAGAAACACGAGGACTTCGAGGAACGGTACGGCGACCTCGTCGACGTCACCATCCGCGTGGGCGCCTCGCGGATCAACGACGACGGCACCCGGTTCGATCCCGACGCCGACGTGATCGTGGGAACCTACGAGGGGGTCGACCACGCCCTCCGGACCGGCAAGGACCTCGGCGAGGTCGGTACCGTCGTAATCGACGAGATCCACACGTTAAAAGAGCCCGAGCGGGGCCACCGGCTCGACGGGCTCATCTCGCGGCTCCGGTACTACGCCGAGACGGAAAACGAGTCGCCGGCCCAGTGGGTGTTCCTCTCGGCGACCGTCGGGAACCCGGAGGAACTGGCCCGCCGGCTTCGGGCGACACTGATCGAGTTCGAGGAGCGGCCGGTGCCGATCGAACGGCACGTTACCTTCGCCGACGGCCGGGAGAAGGTCCGGATCATCGACCGGCTGGTGAAACGCGAGTTCGACACCAAGTCCTCGAAGGGGTATCGCGGTCAGACGATCGTCTTTACCAACTCCCGGCGGCGGTGTCACGAGATCTCCCGGAAACTGCAGTACTCGTCGGCGCCGTACCACGCCGGGCTCGACTATCGACAGCGCAAGCGGGTCGAAGGACAGTTCGGGGACCAGGAGCTCGCGGCGGTGGTCACGACCGCAGCACTCGCAGCCGGAGTCGACTTTCCCGCCTCCCAGGTCGTGTTCGACTCGCTGGCGATGGGGATCGAGTGGCTCTCGGTCCAGGAGTTCGAGCAGATGCTCGGACGGGCCGGACGGCCGGACTACCACGACCGCGGGAAGGTGTACCTGCTGGTCGAACCCGACTGTGCGTATCACAATTCGATGGAGGGAACCGAAGACGAGGTGGCGTTCAAGCTCCTGAAAGGGGAGATGGAGGACGTGATCACGCAGTACGACGAGCGGGCGGCTGTCGAGGAGACACTCGCAAACGTTACCGTCGCCGGCAAACGGGCGAAGCGACTCAACGATCGGATGGTGGGCGAGGTGCCGACGAAACACGCCATCGGTAAGCTACTCGAATGGGAATTCATCGACGGCTTTGCTCCGACGCCGCTGGGGCGGGCAGTGACGCGACACTTCCTGGCGCCAGATCAGGCGTTCCGAATTCTGGACGGAATCAGGGCGGGGACGGACCCGTTCGATCTGGTCGCGGATCTGGAACTGGCTGAAAATGAACTGTAGTCGCCCGGATCACTGCAGTCCGGAACCGTCGGCAGACGTTCGATCCGATCCGTCCGCCGCCTATCTCAAATCTTTTTATTCGTCTGCGGCGAGGTACTGGCCGTGGTTCTCGGACTCCCGATCGCGTCGTTGTTGGCGCCGATAGCTGCCGCCGAGTTGGCGACGTCCGTCGCCGTAGCGTGGAGTCCACTCGTCGCCGACATTCCGCCGGTGACGACGGAGATGTTCGTCGTCTTCGGCGTGATCGGGCTCGCACTCGTGCTGTTTCTCACGGAGCCGGTGCCGATCGACATCACCGCGGTTGCGCTCATCGTCGTGCTTGTCGTGCTGGAGCCGTTCACGACGATCAGCCCCGCAGACGGCATCTCCGGGTTCGCCTCGCCGGCGACGATCACCGTGCTGGCGATGTTCGTGTTGAGCGAGGGGATCCGACGCACCGGGGTGGTTCGAACGATCGGCGACCGGATCGTCAACTGGACCGGGGACAATCCCAAACGCCAACTGGGGGCGGTGATCGGGCTCTCAGGAGGCTCGGCCGGGTTCATCAACAACACGCCGGTGGTGGCGGTGATGATCCCGATGGTGTCGAACATCGCCAATCGGACGAATACCTCCCCATCGTCGCTTCTCATGCCGCTTTCGTTCGCGTCGATGATGGGCGGGACGCTGACGTTGATCGGAACCTCGACCAACATCCTCGCCTCGGACGTGTACGACCGGCTCGGGGGAGCCGAAACGACGCCGTTCGGGATGTTCGAGTTTACCGCGCTCGGGCTGTTGGTGCTTGCAGTGGGCAGCGTCTACCTGTTTTTCGTGAGTGCGTGGCTCGTTCCCGAACGGATCAAACCCCGGGATGACCTCACCGAAGAGTTCCAGATGACCGAGTACCTCACTGAAGTGGTCGTCACCGAAAAGTCGCCGTTCGTCGGAAAAACCGTTGGGCAGTGCTTCGACGAGATCGACATCGACGCCGACCTGGTGCAGTTAGTTCGTGGGAACCAAGCGTTCACCGAACCGCTGGCGCGAAAGCAGGTCCAGGTCGACGACGTGCTCGTGCTCCGGACGGACCGTGACAACCTCATCGAACTCATCGAGACGGAAGGGCTGAAACTGGCACCCGACGCCGAGGTCGACGAGACGCAGCTACAGGTCGAGACAGACGACACGACCGCCGAAACCGAACAGCGCCTCGTGGAAGTCGTCATCTCCCCCGACAGCGGGATCATCGGCGAGACACTGGAGACGCTGAGTTTCCGGCACAGATACGACGCGTCGGTACTTGCGATCCGACGCGGCGGCGAGATCATCCACGCCCGGATGGACGAACGCCCGCTTCGCGGCGGCGACACGCTGTTGCTCCAGGCGAGCGACGACACGGTGCGACGCCTCGCGGGCAACCGGGCGTTTATTGTCGCCGGTGACGTCGAACGTCCCCAGTACAGGGAGGAGAAGACGCCGATCGCCGTCGGAATCATCGCGGCGGTGGTGTTCGGGGCGGCATTTACGGGCTATTCGATTCTGGTGACCGCCCTCGCCGGAATGGTCGCAATGGTAATCACCGGCTGTCTGAAGCCCAACGAGGTGTACGACGCGGTCGACTGGAACGTGATCTTCCTGCTCGCGGGGGTGATTCCGCTGGGCATTGCGATGGAGCGAACAGGCGGTGCGGAGTGGCTCGCGGCGGTAACGCTGTCGACGGCAGGGGGGTACGAGCCGATCGTCCTGCTCGGCGTGTTCTATCTCGTCACCGCAGCATTGACGAACCTCATCAGCAACAACGCGAGCGTCGTGTTGATGATCCCGGTGGCGTTCGACGCCGCGGCGGCGATCGGGGCGAACGTGTTTTCGTTCGTGCTGGCGGTGACGTTCGCGGCCTCGACGGCGTTCATGACACCGGTCGGCTACCAGACGAATTTGATGGTGTATGGCCCCGGAGGGTACCGGTTCTCGGACTTCGTTCGGGTCGGTGGACCGTTGCAGTTGTTGCTCGCGGTGGTGACAACGCTCGGGATCGCAGCGATCTGGGGTGTGTGTCCGCCCGGCGGCTGTACGGTTCCGTGAAGACGGTTCGGCAAGCGGGCTGAACGAAACGTTTTACACCGCTGGACAGCCTCTTGATAAATGAGGGCTCGTGGGTTAGCCTGGTATACTTGCGGCCTTGGGTGCCGTTGACCGCGGTTCAAATCCGCGCGAGCCCATACGAACCGGCGAGCGACAGCGAGGGCCGAGTATTTCTGCGAGCCGGATTTGAACCAGACAGCGAGGAGTCCCGAGCGATGCGAGGGAAGCTCGATGGCGAGGTTCACAATCCGCGCGCCCAAACGGTCCCCCATGGTACAACAAACTATACTGTCGGCGCGAAGTAATTGAACAGGTTGTGATACAGATTGTGAAACTACAAGCAGCTTCCTATTTGGATTTCGATCATTTTCGAATGATGCACTTAGACAATCTACATATCAACTCGCTATCGTTGTTTTCATGGAAAATCCGCTGGAACTGGCAGAAATGCTGATTAAATCTTATTACTAAATTCCCTGATAATTTCAAATGATATTCTTATACGAGTGCAAAATGTGGATGTTGTGATGTGATGTTGCTCAAGGTGCTGGTCTTTGCCCACCCAAAGGGAATCCGTAGTTCCCGGAAAATCGACCGGGTACTTGAACGTGATGTCGTGTTTGGCTATCTTGCCTCGAATCATCAGCCGGATTTCCGCACCATCTGCGACGTTCGCCCGGATCACCGCGAGGAGTTCCAGCTCCTCTTCGTCGAAATCCGTCGACTCTGCCGGCAAGCGGGGATGGCTCAAATGGGTGAAGGTGCAATCGACGGCCGGCCCGTTCAGGGAGACGCCGCCCTCGATCAGTAACCGAACGCGTGAGCAGTTCAAGGCAGAGTTCAGTCGATCTGGGAAAAAGCAGCCGAATTCGGAGCCGAAGAAGACAAAGAGTACGGCCCGGATAACCGCGGCGAAGAACTTCCCGAGGAACTGCAGGACAAAGAGCGCAGCCCTGAACGACTCCGGGAGGCGAAGTCAAATTCGACTAGAAAGAACAGAAGATGAAGGACGAACAGGCCGAGAAGTTTCATGAGAGAGAACGTGAAGAAGCCAAGACGGGCGACACGAAAAGTGGGGAGAAATCAACGCTGCCTGAAGATGTCGAACTTGACGAGGGCCCGAAGACGAACACGACCGAACCGGAGAGTCAATCTATGAAGAGTTACGACGGCTGGAATCAGGGCTATATCGGCCTAGCGATGCCGGATTATTACTCAGGGGTAATCGTCCCACAGGACGTCACAACTGACGCCAATGATATCGAGCAACTCGATCCGATGCTGAAGGAATGCGAGGAAGTAACCGGACAACCTCCGTCGAATGTGCTGGCGTTTGCTGGGTACGGGACCAATGAGAACGCCAAACTTGCAGATGAACAAACCGAGTTGTTCATTTTCACGACGAAGGATTGGAAGCGGCGCAAGGATTTACAAGAGAGCGGACCGGCGCGTGGACGGAATCCGAGTCAGTCAGGCCAAAGGAACTGATGGAACGCAAGTTACGAACGAATAGAGGCAGAGACAGATATCGCAAACAAAGCCAGAGCGTGGAGCCAGTGGTTGGTCATCACGTGAATCGCGGACTGGATTAGTTCCTGCTCCGTGGGGAAGACGAAGTAGCGGCGAAGTGGTCGCTGTTCTCGAAGATTCATACCCTAGTGAAACTGTGGTGGACCCGACGGGAGTCGGCCGGCTGACCACGTCTGTGAACTCAAACGGGGAGTTTCTGGTCAAAGGCCGGGGTTGGCAGACTCACTCGCAAATGAGGCGACGGACGGACTACATAGCTTGTATTAGAGTTAATTTATTGACTGGTTTTAAAGGACACCATTATTCAGGGGTAGTACTTCAAATGTGTAGTACTCCCAAATTTATTGTATGGTTGAAGAACCTACGACAGATCCAGACGAAATCCTCGACGACTCAGATGCCGAGGAGATCGAACAGGAACTCGACGGAAAGCTCACGCTTCCGAACGGGGTATCCAAAACCCATCGACGCCGCGTCCTCGCGGCACTCGGCGGTGCGGCGATCGCCGGGTTTGCGGGCTGTGCAGGCGAAGAGGAGCCGGAGCCCGAAGAGACGCCGACGCCGGACGAGGAGACGCCCACGCCGACTCCTGAAGAAGACGAAGAGGAGGAGGAAGAAGAAGAGCCTGAATTCGAGCGGCCGGACTACACCCAAATCGACCACATGGCGGTCGACTGGGCTCCGAAGGACTGGGTAAAGGACCTTGACGTACAGGTCGCGTACAACGACGACGAGATCCGGTTCCGCTTCGAGTGGGACTGGGACGTCAAGAACGGCTGGTTCCACGACGTGTTCGTCTATGAGGACGGCGAGTGGGTCCGCTACGGCGAACCCAATCCGGGCGCACCCGATCCCGACTACGGATTCGGTGACAACTTCTCGGGGTTCACCGAGGACCGACTCTCGTTCCTCGTCGACGACGGCAGCGTGAAAGGGTTCGAACAGTTCGGCGGCTGGCTCACGGTCCACGAGGGGACCCGAACGCTTCCCGGCGCCGTGGAGGGTGACGAAGTCGAAGACCATCCCCACCACGGCGACGTGCTGGGCAACGACGACGTCCGCAAGTACATCCCACAGTCCCGTGAGGGCGAGTGGTGGGAGAACGACTGGGACGCCGTCAAGGACCAGGAGGAACTCGACGAGATGCTGGAGAACGGAGAGTTCCTCGACATGCCGATGATGCGAGCCCACCGTGGTGCTCCCGGCGGATACGCAACGGTTCATTGCATCCTCGATCACCGTCACGGCGCAATGGACGAACCATCCACCCGGATACGGAACAGTCAGGGCATCACCGACGACGGTCATCCGGAGTACATGTTCGATCCCGACATCGTGGAGGGTGGAACGCTCGACCTGCAGGAGATTTATGACGGCGAGGTGCTGCAGACCGACACTCACGCATTGATCCAGGGCGAGAACATGGTCGAGTTCGATCCGGACGAGGCGGACGTCTCCGAGGGTGCGGTCATTCCACGGCGGTACAACCGCCCTGACGAAGTCGAGGGTCCGGGCGCGCTGTGGCGCGTCGACGCGACCTGGGAGAACGACACCTGGACCGTCGAAATGTGGCGCCCGCTGGAATCCGGCTACGCAGGCGAGCAGGACTTCGAACCGGGTGAAGTGTACGACTGGTCGCCAGCCGTCCACGGTGGGGGCGCACAGCGCTGGCACTGGGTCGGCTACCCGTACAAGCTCGGGCTCGGCGTCGATCCCGACCACCCACACACGGAAGAAGCAGAAATCGTCGCCGAAGAATTCGACGGTGACGAACCCGACTGGGGTGCCGTCGACACGTACACCGTCCCCCTGATGTACCCCGGTCAGACCGACTGGACGTGGCTCACTAGCGGGGAGCACCCCCGCGTCGACGAGGTGCGCAACGCCGACATCGCCATCTGGGAGTACCACAGCTTTGCCGCTGAGGATCCCGAGGACTTTGCCGCACGGATGATCGACCTGGAGGAAGCTGAAGCGCCCCGGAAATAACCGCCGAGAAGGCGTCTCACTCTCAGAAGGCGACAACCCACGGATGTCCAGGAGGCGGTTGATACCCGGTGAAGTACCTCGGGGACAAGCCCCGAGGCACTCGGCCTAATCTGCCTGTAGACGGTGTTCGGTTGAACGGTTCTCGAGATCACTGTCGGCAGTCGAACCGACGTGAATTCAGGTCGTTTCGGGTTTTTTGCGACTGATCTCTCCTTTGCAGTCTCTCGCTTATACTGGGTTGACCGCGCCCATACTTCCTTGATTTCCTTCCTCCGGTGAAGTCTCCGTTTTTTGACTCGAATCTCGGTAAATCGAGGCCAGATGCTCCTAGCTCTCTCAAGTCTGGTATTGACATGCATATTCTACCTCATACATCTATAATAAAGATCATTTTAAAAGAGGGGTATTTAAAGAACACCATATTTCAGGGGCAGTCCTTCATATATGCAGTTATTGAATCAAGAATATGGTCGACAGACCAACCGACGAGAAACGAGAGGAAGCCGACGCTGAGGACGAAGAACTGCTCGAGCAGTTCGGCGGCACGCCGACGTTCCCGCGAGGGACGTCGAATACGCATCGCCGTCGCCTGCTGAAGGCGATGGGCGGAGCCGGGACCGTCGCACTGGCCGGCTGTCTGGGCACTGAAGAGGAAGAGGAGGAACCAACGCCCACGCCGACCGAGGAGCCGGACGACGAAACGCCGACACCGACCGAGGAGCCGGACGACGAAGAGGAAGAAGAGGAGTACTGGGCGGCCAATCCGATGGACGCCTATTCCGAACTGGACCACATGAAAAAGGACGTCCGGCCTGACCCGCTCGTCAAGCCGGTCGACATCCAGTTCGCCTTCAACGACGACGAGATCATCATGCGCTTCGAGTGGGACCAGCCCAACGAGGGCGGCTGGCTCCACGACATGATCGTTTACAACGGTGAGGAGTGGGTGCGCTACGCCAACTGGAACCCGTGGGACCTCGACGAGGACGAAGCGCCGCCCGGTGGGATGGACCATCACCAGGGCCTCTACGAGGACCGTCTCACCTTCATGTGGCACGACGGCACCCTCCAGGGCTTCGAGAACTTCGGTGGTTGGATGACTGTCATGGAAGGCGTCCGCCGCCTGCCCGGCGAAGCGCACGGTGACGAGGTCGACGCCCATCCCCACCACGGAACGGAGGGGCGCGACGACGGAGACATGCGGAAGTTCATTCCGCAGTCCCGGAACGGTGAATGGTGGGAACACGACTGGAGAGACCCCAAATCCCAGGACGAACTCGACGAGATGATGGAAAACGGCGAGTTCATCGACTTCCCGTTCTTCCGTGGCCACCGTTCCGTTCCGATGGGGTACGGGACGAACCACCACTTGCTCGACTACCGGAACGGGAACGTGACCGGCGACCGCACCTTCGGCTCCCAGGACTGGGACCCCGAGGACGGCCCCGAACTGATGTTCGACCCGGACGTCGTCGAGGACGGTGCGCTCGACTACTACGAGTGTGTCGTCGACAACGAACCCGGGCCGGGCATCCCGGACCAGCAGGACTTCGAGAAGTACGCCCTGATGACCGAGGGCGAAAACGAGAACGCTGTCGACTTCGACCCCGATGTTGCCGAGTGGGAGGGCGCGATGGTTCCCCGGCGTCCGCAGGGGCTTCCCTCCGAATCCGGCGCGTCGTGGGAGTGTGACGCCGTCTGGGAGGACGGCAAGTGGATGATGGAAGTACGCCGCGACCTCGATACGGGCTACGTCGACGACATGCCCGTCGAGGAGGGTGGGGTCTACACGATCGCACCCGCGATCCACCACGGGAACTCCCAGCGCTGGCACTGGGTTGCGTACCCGTACAAGCTCGGGCTCGGCGTCGAGCCGGACTACTACGGCGAGAGCGACAACCTCGGCAACAGCGAACTCGTCGCCGAGAAGGTCGAAGACGAACCCGACTGGGACGACATCGAGACGTACACGATCCCGCTCATGTACCCCGGCATGACCGACTGGACGTGGCTCACCAGCGGCGAGCACCCCCGCGTCGACGAGGTGCGCAACGCCGACATCACCATCTGGGAGTACCACGACGAGGACCCCGAGGCGTTCGCCCAGCGGATGGTCGAACTCGAGGACGCCCACGCGCCACGGAAATAACGGTCCGATAGGGCTGGCGTCCACATTTCGGTTGTCCAGTCGACTCGTTGGCTTTCTCGGTCGGTGATACCGACCGAAGAAACCAAAACGGAGAAGAATGTAGGGGGAAACGAGAAGCGATTCCGGACGGCTGCTCCCCGCCTCACCACTCGACTCCACCGATCCACCACACCGATCCACTATATCAATGTACGACGACGTCGCCGGACTCCGATTCACGCTCGAGGAAGACGGTTTCGAGCGATTCGAGATCGCCTGCAGCCACGAGGAGTCGTCGGTCCGGTCGTTCCTGCTCGGAAAGGCGGGAATCGAGGAAGCGCTCGTCTTGCGCACCTGCCAGCGATACGAGATTTATCTCCACGGGTCAGAGGCGAAGGACGTACTGAAAGGGCTCGGTCAGAAGATCGGGGTGGACGTTTCCCCCGACTCCGACCGTTTGTTCGTGGGTGACGCCGTCGTCGAGCACCTCCTACGGGTAGCCTGTGGACTCGAAAGCGGCGTCCTCGGGGAGGACGAGATCCTCGGCCAGCTGCGCGGGGCGTACAAGCGTGCGAGCGATGCCGACGCGCTCGGTGGCACGTTGGATACGATCGCCTTAAAAGCGCTGCGAGTGGGCGAACGCGCCCGGACCGAGACCCGGATCAACGAGGGCCGGGTGTCGCTGGGCAGCGTCACCCTGGATCGCGCACGCGAGAAGCTCCCGGAACTCGAAGGGGTCGACGAACTCGAAGACGCGGCGGTCCTCGTCGTGGGCGCCGGAGAGGTCGCGCAACTCGTCGTCAAGTCGCTCGCCCACCGGATCCCGGTGGACGACTCCGACGGCGACGCCAGCCTCACCGTCGCCAACCGCACGCTTTCGAACGCCGAAGAACTCGCCGAGGTGGCCGGCGGCGACGCCATCGCGCTCGAGGAGTTGAGCGACGATCACCTCTCTACGGCCGATCTCGTCGTCACCGCCACGGGCGCCGAGGACCGGGTGCTTTCGATCGCGGACCTGGTCGGCCACGAACTGGTCGTGTTCGACCTGGCGAACCCCCGGGACGTCGACCCGGCAGTCGACGACCTGGAGGACGTGGAACTCGTCACCATCGAAGAGGTGCTGTCGGTTCGCAACGATGGGCTGGAGCGCCGCGAAGCGGCGATCCCCGCGGTCGAGGGGATCATAGCCGAAGAGCGCGGGCGGCTGGCAGAGCAGCTGCGAGCCGAGGAGGTCGACGATACGCTGTCACAGATCTACTCGCGGGCCCACGAACGCCGGGAGGCGGAGTTCGAACGGGCGCTCGACCGCCTCGATGCCGAAAGCGAGGAACTCACTCCAGAACAGGAGGCGGCGATACGTGACTTCTCGGAGGCGCTCGTCAACAAACTCCTCCACCCGAAGACGACGGCGTTGCGGCAGGCGGCCGCCACCGACGACCGGGAGACGGTCGAGGCCTGGCTGACGCTGTTCGATCGGACAGTCGATGAAATCGCCGTCGACGACGTTCGTGAGAACACGGAGTCTGCCCGCGACGAGTCGACGTCGGAAGCCGACGCCGAGACGAGATAATCCGAGATCGTCAAAACGACAGTTTTCACCGATACCGCGAGTGCAACACGAGCAGGCTCGGGAGCAGGAACACCGACGCGAGGAACGCGTACCCGACCACCAGGATCATCACGAGTCCGAACCGCTGGAGCGACGGGACGAACGTGAAAAGCAACACGCCGAGCCCGGCGGCCGTGGTGACGGCGCTTGCAAACAGCGTGCCACCGGTGTCCTGGACCGCCCGCGAGAGCGCGTCGGTTGCCTCCGTCGCGTCCGGGTGAGTCAGTTTCTCCGCCTCCCGTTCCTGCTGGTAACGCGCGCTGACGTGGATCGCGTAGTCGACGCCGAGCCCGATGGCGATCCCGGTGATGATCGCGGTTTCGGCGTTGTACGGGATCTCGAGCAGATACATCGTTCCGAGAACCCACGAGAGCGCAAAGACGACCGGTATCGCCGTCGTCGCGCCGAGACTGGCGCTGTCGAACCGACGCCGGAACAGCGCCACGAGCAGCAGGAACGTCACGGCCAGCGCGATCGCGAACGACTCGACGAGCTGTCGGAGCAGCGCTCCCTGTGCGTCGGCGTTTCTCACGGGGGTCCCGGTCGCAGTCGCGGTGACTCCGGGTTCGGCGTCGGCCGCCGCGGCGACCGCGCGGAGTTCGGTGGCGACGGTGCGGACGTCGGCGCCGCTGTCGACGACGACGGTCACCCTGACGGCCTGGTACTCCCCTGCGTCGTCGCGATAGACCACGCCAGCCATCGTGTCCGGATCGAAATCGAAGGCGGCATCGAAGACGGCTGTCACCTCTCCGTCCGGTCGGCCGTCGCCGGTCCGGTCGGCCGCCGAAAGCTCGGCGTCGGTCGCGTCGTCGAACGCCGCGATCCGCTCGACCGCGTCGAAGGGGGTGTGTACCGCCGCATCCGGATCACCGCCGCGCAGGACGCCGGTCTCGAGCGCCCCCTGTTCGGCGGTGTGAATCGCCCGAACGCCGGCCTCGCTCGTCACTGCCCCGCGTATCAGTATTTCTGCTCGTTGATCGCCGCCGGCGGTGTCGAACCGGTCGTTCAAGAACGTGGCCTGGTCGCGAAGGCTGTCCGGGCCGCCGGATTCGTCACCGTCACTGAAAAGGGGGAAGAGTGACACCCAGTCAGGGGGATCCCCGGGATAAAAGTCGGTCCGATCGACCGACGTGTCGACGTGGGCGGCGCCGTATGCGCCCGCAAGCGTCACGAGCAGCGCGACCGCCACGACCGCGACCGGGGCGCGCTTCGCTCCGACGATGCCGACCGAAAGCAGGCGTTCGACGGCCGGCAGGCGTCCGATCGGTCGCGTCCGGTCCTCCCGGTCGAGCAGTTCGTCGAGTTCGAGTTTGAGCGCCGGCACCAGCCCGCCGAAGACGAGAAACGCCGAGACGATCCCGACGGCGGCGACGACGCCGAATTCCCGGACTGCCGGGAACGGGCCGAACACACCCGAGAGGAAACCGGCTGCGGTCGTGAGGGTCGTCACGCCGATCGCCACGAGAACCCCGGCGAGTCCGATGGCCATCGCCGTCTCGGGGTCCGGTGGTCCCGTCTCCGAGTCCGGTGATCCCGTCTCGAGGACCACCGATCCCGCCTCCCGTGCTTCCCGATATCGCATCACGACGTGCAATCCGTAGTCGATGGCGAGGCCGACGAGCAGCCACGGCACCGCCACGAGCAACTGCGTGAGCTGGAACCCGGTCCAGCCGACGAACCCGGCCGTCCAGGCGAGGGCCGCGCCCAGCCCGAACAGGGTGACTGCGACGTCGACGGGGTCACGGTACGCCGCCAGCAACAGCCCGACGATAACGACGAGCGCGAGGGGACCCAGCACTGCAAACGCCGATCCGGTCGCCTCGGAGGCCCGTCGCTCGACGAGCGCCTGCCCGAAAACGAACTGGTCCGTGGATTCGACGTGTTCTTCGGCGAGGTCCTCGATCGCCAACTGTGCGTCCAAAAGCGCCGCCTGATCGACGTCGGCGTCGTGAACGACGAACACGAGCCTGGCGTCAGCCTGGGTCGACCCGGCACGGTAATCCGTCGGCAACAGCGTCTTTGCGGTGGTGCCCGGGCCGAGTATGGGACGATCGCTCTCGATGGCGGTGGGGAGCTCAGCGGCGAGGTCTTCCTCGTCGAACGTCGCAAACGTTCGTTGTTTGTCTTCGATCGTCAACGTCCCGAAGGCGCCGAGCGATCGGAGATACGTCTCCACGAACGCCGATCCCGTCCCGACAGTCGGTCGATCCGCGACGAGCGTCGGGGCGACAGTCTCGTTTTCGCGGACTGCTCGCTGTAGTTCGAGGGTTTCAGCCAGTGATTCCCGGGTAAGCGTGTTCTCGCCGCGAACCGCCACCAATGTCACTGTTTTGCTATCGGTCACGAAGTTTCGGTCGACGTACTCGGCCGCCTCAGTCGCCTCCGAGTCGGCGTCGAACTCGACGATCGCGAGATCCCCCGAGAGGCCGACCGCGCCGCTTCCGACGACGACAGTCGCGAGCAACAGCACGACGATGATCGCCCGCCGGTGTCGTCGAAACAGCGACAGGTACCACGCGACCGGGTCCCGCATGAGAGTGCGTAGACTCCCAGTTCACTTACGGTTTCCTTTGACGTTCGAGGGCTGGCTATCAGTCTGGATCGCAACATCTAAACGGAACTGAGACCTACCGGCGAGTGCAGTCCCATGGGGTAGTGGCCAATCCTGCGAGCTTCTGGGGCTCGCGACCCAGGTTCGAATCCTGGTGGGACTATTCTGTCCGAACGAAGTGAGGACGAATAGTTATCGGAAGGATTCGAGCCCTACCAGTCGCGCGCAGCGACCAGCGGGAGCGAGCACGTCTGGTTCCGGTTCGATATCCTGGTGGGACTATTCTGTCCGAACGAACGTGAGCAGCGCCGCGTCGATCGTCACACAGTATATCATGCGCGAGGCCGTAGCACACCCATGGTCGACACGATCACGCCTGCGCGCCTCCGGGACTGGATCGACGAGGACCGGTCGTTCACGCTGCTGGACACCCGCCCCGAAGAGAGTTACGACGCCTGGCATATCCGAGATGCGATCCAGTACGCGTACAAGCCGGACTTCGAGTTCGATGCCGACGACTTCCGGGCACATACGGGACTCGCGCCCGACGACGAGATCGTCACCATCTGTGCGAAGGGGATCTCCTCGTTCGACATCGCAAAGCGGCTCGAGGACGCCGGCTACGGGAACGTAACCGTGGTCGAGGGTGGCATGCAGGGGTGGAGCGAAGTGTACGACGTCGTCGATATTCCGACCGACGGCGACGTCGAGATCGTCCAGTTTCAGCGCCGCGCAAAGGGCTGTCTGAGCTATCTGGTCGCCGATCCGTCAGCCGAGATCGCGGCGGTCATCGACCCGACCCGACACGTCGAGGAGTTCGCCGCGGTCGCCTCCGACCGAGGATACTCGATCGAGTTCGTGCTCGATACGCACGTCCACGCCGATCACATCTCCGGCGGACGGGAGCTTGCCGACCACGTCGGGGCGACCTACTGTCTCGGCGCCGGCGCCGTCGAGCGTGGCGTCGCCTACGACTACCGACCCCTGGAGCGGAACGAGGTGATACGTGTCGGCGAGGTCGACGTCAAGGCGGTTCCGACGCCGGGACACACCTCCGAGATCGTGAGCTACCTCGTCGACAGGGAGGCGGTGTTGACCGGCGATACACTGTTCGTCGATTCGGTGGGACGCACCGAGCTACAGTTCGGGGACGGCGACGCCGCCGGGGGTGCGGAGCTGCTGTACGATTCGCTTCACCGGACGCTGCTGGCGGAGCCGGACGCGATCGGCGTGCTTCCGGGCCATTTCGCCGTCGACGCCGACGGAACGACCGCGGTGACTCCCGGGGAACCCGTGACGGCGGCGATCGGGGAAGTCAGAACCGGTATCGACCTGCTGGGCGTCGATCGGGAGACGTTCGTGAGCCGGGTGGCGGGATCGCTTCCGGAGAAGCCACCGAACTACGGGACGATTATCGACGTCAACGCGGGCCGGGAGATCCCGGAAGACGAGCAGACGTCGACCGAACTGGAACTCGGTCCGAACAACTGCGCGGCAACTGGGGACTGACGAGGCTATCGCCGGTACGAGAGGGCAACGGGAGTCCGGCACGGCCGGCCACCGTCTGATCACGCTACGTCGATCCGTCCCGAGCCACACAGGTCTGCGAGATCCGGATGCCCTCGCAACGTCGGCTCGATCACCATCGTTCCGTCTTCCCGGATCCGGTCGCGGATCGCCTGCCACGCCGCGTGTCGGCGGGCAATCAGCACCGGCACTCGCTCGATCCCGAGTACGCGAGCGATCGCCAGCCGATGTTGTCCGTTTCGCCGCCAGCAGAGTCGGCCGTCGCGGCCGACGTCGACGGTGATCTCCCCGAGCGTCGGAACCGGCGGCGGCCCCGGTCCCGACGTACCCCTGGCCGCGAGCGTGGCCTGAGTCAGATAGCCATCGGTTCGCATCGACTCGTACAGCTCCTCGATCGCTCGACACCGACGTTCGACCGCGTCCTCGACGTGCCCCCAGGCGTCGCCGAACCGCTCGACCTGGTCGCGAACGTGCGCTGGAAGCGGCGTCTCCGCCCACTCGTATCCCTCTCGGAAGCGCAGATCGATCGCCTGCGGGACCGCCCGATCGGCGAACCGGTCGTCGATGAGATCCCAGTCTCCCCCCTCGACGCAGCCAATCCGTGGCCGTTCCGGAGTCGGCGGCAGCGCGTCGTAGATCGATCGGTCGGGATCGATCCACCGGAGCGAAAGCGGCGCCGCATCCGTCCGGCTGCCGGGACGGGAACCGGCGGATGCGACGACGGCGTACCCAACGAGTGCGGCATCCCAGACGGGCGTCCGGAGGAGACGCCCCGCGGCGGGCCACACCACCTGTCGCTTGAACGACGCCCGGGCGCGGGCGGTCCAGGTCCCGGCTCCGATCACGGTTCGATCGTTCACTGTCGAATGTCTCGCTCCCGGCGGTACAGAACGACGAGCGTGACGATCAAAAGCACCTGCACCAGTTTGTCGAACACCCCGATCCCGGGTTCGAACAGGTCCGCCACCTCGATGTCGTTTGCGACCCACCAGAGCGGGATCTGGATTCCGGTGTACGGGATACCGACCAGGTACAGCAGCCGCCGACGGACGCCCAGGACCAGCAGGACGATCGCGCCGAAAAAGCCCAGGCCAGCAGCCAGGAAGCTCCATCCCATCGGGCTGTCGATGAACTCGATTCCCAACCAGAGGTGGATGACGCCCGTGACCGCCGCACAGACGACGCCGAACCAGTGGAGCCCGGTCAGCGAATCGAGATCGAGTTCGAATTGGGCCATGGGGCATGATAGCATTCCATGATCATAAAAACAACCGTGGCCAAAAGCACCACTGACGGGAACTCACAGACGATTCAGCGAGTCTGCGACGAGGGTTCGAGTTTCGGTTCGGAACCGCTCCGGCCCGAAACGGTCCCGTGGAATCTCCGGTCGGTCACCCGATTCGATCGCCGTCGAGAGGAGTTCGACGGCCTCCCCGCGCGACTCGAAGAGCCGGTCGGACTGGCCATCGAGCACTTCCCGCTGGCCGCCGGCGTCGGGCGCGAACGCGATCATCCCCGCCGCGAGGAACTCTGCGACGCCGATTCCGAATGATTCGTCGGGACGGACGTTCAGGCCGTAGCGATGGGCCCGCAGCAGCGTTTCGAGGCGATCCCGCGGAACGTCCGTCTCGACGTGCACGTACGACCGGTTCCGTGCCGCCCGGCGAACCCGATCGACGTACTGCCGGTACGCACGCGGTGCCGTGCCCACCACGTGGAGATGGAGGTCGTGTCCCCGATCGCGAACGCGGTCGACGACGTCGACCGCCTCGAGCGTGCGTCGATCGGGCGCGATCCGTCCGACGACCACGGCCCCGAGTTCGCGCTCGTCCCACGGAATGGGATCAGGCACCTGGCGGACCGGCGGATAGACGATGGTGGCCGACCGGCCGTAGACCGCCTCGACGGCGTCGGCGGTCCACGCGGAGTTGGCCACGAGCGTCACGTCCTCGGGGATCTCCCCGGGCGTCGGCGCCCCCAGTCGGCTCCAGAGCCAGTCGAGCCGACCGGGGGTGGCGTCGAACCGGTCGGGGAGGCGGTCGAGGTGAAACTGCGGGAAATGGACGTACTGAACGGAGGGGATCGGAAGCGAGAGCTCGTTGGTCGTGCTGACCGCGAGGTCGTAGTCGTCGGCGTGCCGGCGGAAGAACTGCGAGACGAGCGCGCTCCTGGCGGCCATCTGGGGACCGATCCACGGTGTGGCAGTTCCGAAGGCGTGGGCGAGCCGGTCGGCCCACGGTGGCTCACGGACCGGAACGTCGACGTCGAGCCCGAACCGCGGTGCCAACTCTCCGGGGTCGGTTTCGGCGATCGTGAACAGATCGACGTCGTGGCTCCCCCGGTGGTCGGCGTCGAGCGCGTCACAGACCGACAGCGCGACGGCGTCGGCGCCGCCACGGAAATCCAGCGTGTTGTGGACGACCGCCACCCTGGCCATGTTCCCATCCCGGAGGGAAGCACAATCAACCTCACGGACGCTGGCCGTTCCGGATCCGATCCCTCCGACGTCCACCACCCGAACGTTGATGCCGGGCGCCGCACAGTAGGGGGACGATGGATCACGCCGACCCCAGATACCTCGAGGCGAAGCGTTCCGTCGACCGGCGGGCGCTCTCGAGGCGTGTGCGGGAGGCGATGCTGGCGGGGCTCCCGCCGGCGCCGCGGGTGCTCGAAGCCGGCTGCGGGACCGGAGTGACCGTCCCTCGACTGCTATCGTGGGGGCTGCGGGAATTCGACTATCTCGGCGTCGACCACGACCCCCACGTGGTCGCGTTCGCCAGCGACGTTCGGCCGAAGGAACTCCGCTACCGGGGGTACGACGCGGTCGACACGCGCCGTGGTGGACGGATCACTGCCTCCCGGAACGGGCGAACCGTCGATGCAACGTTCGCCTTCGAAACCGGCGACGCGCTCGAACTGCTCCCCGAACGAGCGAACGAAAAACAGATAGACGGGCGAAGGACGGGCGAACGGGGGGCGGACGGGCGAAGGACGGGCGAACGGGGGGCGGACGTGCGAAGGACGGGCGAACGGGGGGCGGACCTCGTCATCGCAGGGGCGTTCCTCGACGTGGTACCGCTTCAACCGGCGATCGAGTCGATCGAGTCGGCACTCGCACCCGGCGGCCTCGCGTACCTGCCGATCACGTTCGACGGCGGGACGCTGTTCGCCCCCGAACACCCTCTCGACGACGCCGTCGAGCGGGCATACCACGCCGCAATCGACGCGGTCGAGGGGCGAAACAGCCGTGCGGGACGGGCTACCCTCTCGCTTCTGGGTGGCCGGGACGGCACGCTCCTCGTGGCAAACGCCTCCGACTGGATCGTTCGTCCGCAGGGTGAATCTGTCGGGGAGTACCCCGAAGACGAGCGGTGGTTCCTCGATCGGATCCTCTCGTTCGTGGACGATGCGGTCGATCCGTCCTCCGCGGCGGTTCCGGGGTTGGACCGGGATGGTTTCGACGACTGGCTGGAGACGCGTCGGCGACAGCTCGCGGCAGGGGAGCTTTCCTACGTCGCCCACCAGTACGACCTGCTCTATCGGGCGCCGTCGTGAGACAGACCCGGGTGGTGTGCCGCAGTCCGGGTGGCGTGCCGTCGCGTTCAGGTATCCATCTCTTCGTTCCCGTCGTTCGTTCAGCTATCGTCGTCCGCGACGCCTTCGGTCGCGGCCGCCTCCAGCACCTCGCGGTACCGGTTCCGGATCGTCACCTCACTCACGTTCGCGACGTCGGAAACCTCGTACTGGGTCACCTCCTCGTCGGTCAGGGTGGCGGCGGCATAGAGGGCGCTTGCGGCGATCCCGACGGGATGTTTGCCGCTGTGGACGCCTCTGTCGGTCGCGGCGTCGACGAGTTCCCGCGCTCGCCGTTCCGTCTCGTCGGTGCAGTCGAGATCGGAGGCGAACCGGCCGAGATACTCCGCGGGATGAGTCGGGGGGACCTCGAGTTCGAGTTCGCGGGAGAGGTACCGGTAGGTCCGTTTCACCTCCATTCCGCCGACCCGGCTGACCGCCGTCACCTCGTCGATCGACCGGGCGACGCCGTCCAGCCGCGCGGCGGCGTACAGCGCCGCGGTGGCCATCCCCTCGATCGACCGTCCCGGCAGCAGGTCGTCGTTCAGTGCCCGGCGATAGGTCACGCACGCGGTCTCCCGCACCGGATCGGGCAGTCCGAGCGCGGAGGCCATCCGGTCGATCTCGCCGAGCGCGTGTTTGAGGTTCCGGTCGTGGGCGTCCTTTGTCCGGAACCGTTCGTCCCACAACCGAAGCCGCGCGAGCTTCCGCCGCTTTCTGGAACCGAGCGTCCGTCCGTTTGCGTCCCGGTCGTCCCAGCCGATCGTCGTCGATAGCCCTCGATCGTGGAGCAACTCCGTCGACGGTGCGCCGACACGGGACTTTTCGTCCCGCTCTGCGGCGTCGTACGCCCGCCACTCGGGACCCGAATCCAACGCCCCCTCCCGGGTGACCAGCCCGCAATCATCACAGACCGTTTCGCCGTCGTCCTCGCGGACGACGAGCGGTCCGGCACACTCGGGGCAGTTCTCCTGCTCCCGGGATCCGTTCTCTCGCTGTCGCTCTTTCGTCGACTCCGTGTCTGCCGTTCTGGCCGTGGGTGTATTCGTCATGACTGTAGATAGCACGCCCCCCAATGTAAAGTTTATTAGTTCCAAATAACAGTTAACGAAACCAAAAGTAATTGTCCTCGGTTGCGAACGAACGGTCGAAGAGACGGAGTACTGCTGCGGGGGCGTTTAACACCTCGGGGGGCGATAGCCGAGTCATGTCACCGACCGATCGGTCCGCGGAGCGGGAGCTCGACGCCAACCTCTTCATCACCGTTTCGGGGCCGCCGGGGTGTGGGGCGACCACCCTGTGTGAGGGGTTGTCGACGGCGCTGGATTGCGGGTGGGTCTCCGGTGGCGAGGTGTTCCGGGACATCGCAAAAGAGCGGGACATGAGCCTCTCGCAGCTGACCGCCAGGGCGAGCGAGTCGGACGAACTCGATCGGGCGATCGACCGTCGCCTCCGGACCATCGCCGAGAAGTGGGGATCGACCAACAAGGCGTTCGTGCTCGAGTCGCGTCTCGCCGGCTGGCTCGCTGGCAACCGCGCGGACCTGCGGATCTGGCTTGACGCCCCAGAGGAGGTTCGCCTCGAGCGCACCCGGGACCGGGAGGAACGCGGGGCGGAGATGCAGGTCAGGGAGGTCATCGAAAGCCAGCGGTACGAGTCGTACTACGGGATCGACCTCTCGGATCGGTCGATCTACGACCTGGTGATAAACACGGCCCGCTGGAGTCCTGGGGGAACCCTGGACATCGTGTTGCGGGCGATCGAGGAGTACGACTCCCACGTCGACGAGGGGGCGTTCCCGACGCCGGAACTGGAGATTTAGGACGGGAAACCCCAACACGGACGGAACGCGTCACTTTTCGACGTCGAGCAGCGCCACACGTTCGAGGACGACGTCGGCGAGTCCGCCGTCGACGGCGCGGAGTTCGGCAGCGGAGACGTCGAAGAACTCCCGGACGCGCGCCTCGTCGTACGCTCCGAGCGTGTCGGCGTCGGCAAGCAGCGACGAAAGCGCTGCCGTGGCCGCCGACTCGTCGCCGTCGTCCCCGACGACGACGGCGACTGCGGGCGTTTCTCCCTCCTCGATCCCCATCTGTAAGGCTCGATCGATCTGGCGGCGCCCGGCCGCATACAGGAGGATCTCGACGGCGGGATCGCGGGCGATCTCCTCCCCGCGATCGCGCGCGCGCTCGGCGAGTTCGACCGCGCGTTCGAGATGCGCCCGCGAGACGACGTATCGGGCATCGAACACCTGGACGACGGCGCCGGTCTCCTCCCCGATCCGGCCGACCTCCGCGAGGAACTCCTCGAGATCGTCGACGCGAGCGACTCCCTCGACGACTCTCATGGGGTCACCTCCGAACCCGGCGTCATCCGAAATCACCCAGGTTCGACTGACTCTCGTCGGTGTCGCCGCCCGATCCCCCGTCCCCGGCGCCGGGACTGCCACCGCGGCCCCCGTCGCCATCGGCGGCGACTGCGGCCGCCGCCTCGTCGTCCTCGCGGACGCCGTCCATGGAGGGATCCTCGCGGCCGACGTTCTCGAGGATCCGTTCGGCTGTTCTGGGCCGGCCCCGCAGGGCTGCCAGCACGACGCTTTTGTCGGCCTCGCGGAGCTCCGCCCGGGTCTCGATTCCAGCCTCGTACAGCCGGCGGGCGCGCTTGCGCCCGACGCCACGGACGCCAGCCAGATCGAGCAGTTCCTCCCGGACGCCGTACTCGACCCGCTTTCTGGCCTCCCGAACCGGGACGGCGTCGACCCCCACTTCGCCGGCCAGCCGCTCTGCCGCCCGCAGCAGCCACTCGGCAGTCTCGACTTTCCCCCGGATGTCGCCCGGTCCGACGCCGTACCGCTCGGTGATCCGGTCCTCGTCGATCTCGCTGGCCCAGTCTTCGAGCAGTTTTGCGGTTTTCAGCGCCGCGAGCCAGTCTTCAAATCTGACGTCCTCGAACTCGGAGGGCATCGCCCCGAGGAACTCCGCCTCACGCTCGTAAGCGAGTTCCGTGAACTGCTCGCGATCACCGGATTTCAGGTACAGTTCGTACATGTCCGGGGTCCGGCTCACCAGGTGATACAGCCCGAGTGGCGTCGGTGGGTCGTCGGTTGTCTCCTCCCAGTCGCGAAGCCCGTCGACGATCTCGGCGGCCGACATCGGATCCAGATAGAGCCGGGAGACGGTGTGGCCGAGACTCGTGGCCGTGAGCGTGTCGGTGTCTCCCTCGCCGTCGACGGCGGCCGTGTCGGGATCGTCGTCGACCGCGCCCCGATCGAGGAACCCGTTCGCCTCGAGGTAGTCGATCACGGTGTCGGTGACGCCCTCGAGCCGACCTGGATCGGCCGTCTGGGTCGCGTACAACGTCCGGTCGAGAAACGACAGCAGTTCGGTCCGGGAGGCGGCAAAGCCCGAGGCGACCGTCGCGAGGACGTGGGTGCGAAGCGCGGGTTCGGCCGCGAGCTTCGACCGGACGGGTTCGGGGTCGGCCCAGATGTACCGCTCGAACAGTTCGTCCATCGTCTCGGCGTCTTTGGCGAGCAGCACCGCCTCGCCGTACGGATCCAGTCCGGGCCGACCTGCCCGGCCACACATCTGGTGGATCTCGAGTACATCGAGCGGCTGCATCCCGCCGAACTCGCCGTCGTACCGCCGCCAGTCCCGGACGATCACCCGTCTGGCGGGAGTGTTGACGCCCGCAGCGAGCGTTGGCGTGGCGCAGATCACCTTTATCAGGCGCTCACGGAACGCCGACTCGACGGCCTGCCGGTGGTCGCCGGTGAGCCCCGCGTGGTGAAACGCCGCCCCGCGGGCGACGCAGTCGGCCAGCGATTCCGCGGTGTCGGTGTCTGACCCCTCGCGGATCTCTTCGGCAAGCTCGGCCAGCCGGTTCCGCTCGTCGACCGAAAGCCGCGGTTCCGTGACGCCTGCGAGCCGGCGGGCCGCCGACTCGGCGTTGCGCCTGGAGTTAACGAACACCAGCGACGAGCCGCCCTGGCCGTCGATTTCTTCATCGAGCGTATCGGCCACGAGCGCCTCGGTCTGGCGCTGCCCGTCGGCGACTGGCACCTCGCGCTGGCTCCCGTCGTCGAAGTTGATCGCGTTGCCGTAGTGGACGCCCATCCGGAGATCGATCGGCCGCCAGTCCGATTTGACCAGTTCCGCGTCGAGCCACTCGGCCACGACGTCGGCGTTGCCCACGGTGGCCGACAGCGCGACGGTCTGCAGGCCGGGGTTGATCCGGCGAAGCTTCGCCAGGGTCACCTCCAGGGTTGGCCCCCGGTGACGGTCGTCGACCAGGTGGATCTCGTCGGCGACCACACACGAGAGATCCGAGAGCCAGCGGGCGTCGTTGCGAACCAGCGAGTCGACCTTCTCGCTGGTGGCGACGACGATGTCCCTCGAGGCGAGCCACTCGCCGTCCGACTCGTAGTTCCCGGTGGAAACGCCAACCGAGACGCCGAACTCCTCCCAGCGTTCGAACTCCGTTTTCTTCTCGTTTGCGAGCGCCCGAAGCGGGACGATGTAGAGGGCGGTGCCGCCGCGTTCGATCGCCGACAGCATCGCGAACTCCGCGATCAGCGTCTTTCCCGAGGCGGTCGGGACCGAGGCGACGAGGCTTTCGCCGTCGAGCAGCCCCTTCTCGACGGCCTCGGCCTGTGGGGGGTACAGGTCCTCGATCCCCTCCTCGGCGAGCGCCTCGGCCACGCCGTCGGGCAACCCCTCGAGGGCGGTCGACTGCATTACCGAAAACTGGTTCCCGATGCCGTTTAAACCGTCGGAATTCTCGTGCTTCTCCTGGGTTGGGTTTTTACTCAACCCGAAGCCGCGGTCGGAACCGATCACGAGACGTTCGTCTCGCGGTCACGAAACGCTTTCACCCCTGCCGGTCGGGGATGAAGCTATGCGAATCGCAATACTCGGTGGCACGGGGGACATCGGCGAGGGACTGGCGCTCCGGTGGGGGTATCACGCGGACCACGAACTGGTGATCGGTTCGCGGGAGGCCAGCCGGGCGGGGACGAAGGCTGACGCCTATGAAACGGAACTGGACAGCCGCGGGATCGACGTCACGATCGAGGGACGGGCCAACGCCGACGCGGCGGCCGGCGCCGACGCGGTCGTGCTCGCGGTGCCGCCGTATCACGTCACCGACACCGTCGAGGCGGTGGCGTCGGAGCTCGTCGACGCCGACGTGGTGATCTCGCCGGCGGCGGGGATGAAACGCGACGAGACGGGCGTGCACGCCCATCCGCCCAGCGCCGGCAGCGTCACCGAACTGGTCGCGGGCGCCGCCCCCGCGGAGGTGCCGGTCGTCGGGGCGTTTCACAACCTCTCGGCCGGCCGGCTCGCCGATATCGACGCGGAACTGGGGATCGACACGCTGCTCGTCGGCGACGACGAGGGTGCAAAGGAGATCGTCGGCCTGCTCGCGGAGGACATCGACGGGCTGCGCGCGCTGGACGCCGGCGGGCTCGCGAACGCGGCGGAGGTGGAGTCGCTCACGCCGCTTCTGCTAACCGTCGCTCAGCACAACGACGGTCTCCACGATCTGGGCGTTCGATTCAGATGAAAGGGAATCCGTTCGGCTCCGATCTCACTGGATCTCGACGTCGACGCTCCCGTCGGGCGCGAGGTCGACGACGCCGTCGAACAGTTCCCGGAACCGATCGAGCGTCTCCTCGTCGTGGACCTCCTTCGAGAGGTGGAACAGGCCGACTGCGTCGTGTTCCTCGAGGAGTTCGAGGATCTCTGCGGTCGCCTCGAGGACGCCGTCGACGTCGGCGTAGTAGGCCATCTCGGTGAGCGAGTCGACCGAAACCCGCCGTTTCCCCGCCGTCGACTCGAGGAACGTCTCGACCTTGGCGACGATCCCCGCGAGGTCGTCCGGCGAGCCTACGTAGTGGACGTCGTCGCTCTTGCGCCGGGAGTAGCCCCGCTCCACGGAGAGTGTGTCGAGGATCTCCGCTTTGGTTTCGTCGACCTCGTAGTGTTCGAGTTTCTGCTCGACTTCGCGGGCGGTGGTTCGGGTCGAGACCACCAGGAATCGGTCGGTGTCGACCTTCAGAAAGCCGGTGTCGACGCGGTCGGTCTCGCCGATGCTCGGATGCAACAACAGCAGTCCGGTTCCCCCCGGGATCGTTTCCGGGCCGTCCTCGAGTTCGAGGGCGTAATCCATACCACGTGGCTCGCTCCCCAGTAACTTAAGCGTGGAGATCCGCGCAGAAACGGGATGGAATGGTCCGATCCCGACGAGGTTGGGGCACCGTAGTCCGAACCCGTTTTGGTTCGCCCGTCCGTCCGACACCCATGAGCGTTCACGAGGAGTTCGACGCCTGGGCGGAGGCCGGCAAGGACCGCGGGATGGAACAGCGCCACTGGCACACGGCCAAACACGCCCTCGCACGGATGCCCGTCGAGACCGGCGAGACGGTACTGGACCTGGGATGTGGCAGCGGCTACTCGCTGCGGGCGCTGCGGGAGACCGCCGGCGTCGGGCGGGCGTACGGCCTGGACGGCTCCCCCGAGATGGCACGCAACGCCCGATCGTACACCGACGACTCGTCGGTCGGCTACCTCGTCGGCGACTTCGGCGATCTCCCGTTTCCCGACGACAGCCTCGATCACGTCTTCTCGATGGAGGCTTTTTATTATGCGGCGAACCCCGACGAGACGCTCCGGGAGATCGAACGGGTGCTCCGCCCCGGCGGGACGTTCTACTGTGCGGTAAACTACTACGAGGAAAGCGAGACGACCCACGAGTGGGAGGAGAACCTCGACATCGAAATGACCCGATGGAACCGCGAGGAGTACCGGCAGGCGTTCCGCGAGGCGGGGCTGTACGTCGCCCAGCAGGACACGATTTCGGATCGGGACGTCGATATCCCGCCGGCCGAGGAGTTCCCGACAGACGACTGGGAGACACGCGAGGCGATGGTCGACCGCTACCGGACCTGGGGAACGCTCCTGACGGTGGGCGTCGCGCCGTGACTCGCCAGCTTTAACCCGAATTGCAGCCACCGAATCACCAGACAGATGGCCGACTTCGACGGACTGTGTGCGACAGACTGCAGCCGGTGTCCGGCGCTGGTGGAGTCCCGCAGCCGGATCGTCAACGGCGTGGGACCTGCCGACGCCGCGCTCCTATTTGTCGGCGAGGGCCCCGGCAAGAGGGAAGACGAGCAGGGAGAGCCGTTCGTGGGGCGCTCGGGGGACGTGCTCGAGGAGGCGCTGTCTGCGGCGGGGGTAACGCGTCGGGACGTCCGGATCACCAACTGCGTCCGGTGTCGCCCGCCGGACAACCGGGACCCGACGGCCGAGGAACTTGACAACTGCCGAGAGTTCCTGGAGGGGGAAATCGAGACGCTGGATCCGGAGCTGATCGTCACGCTCGGAAAGGTGCCCAGCCAACACCTCCTGGACCGATCGGTGGCGATCACCTCCGAGGCCGGCGACGTGGTCGACGTGCGTATCGGCGATCGGTCGCGGCGGGTGTTGCTGTCGGTGCATCCGGCGGCGACGCTGTACGATCGGGGACAGCGGGACGGGTTCTTCGAGGCGATCGAGCGGGCGGCGTCTATCGCCGGCGTGGGATCGACCGACGGCGAGGGACAGTCGCAGCTCGACCGGTTCGGATAGCTGTTCGATCTCCCCAGTCAGTTCCGATCATTCGTGACGCCAGTCACGCGGTTTTTTACCCACACGTTTCGCACTCCCGCCCGATGGATCTCGTCGACTGGTTCGTCCTCGTCGGACTCATGGCGGTGACGGTGATCGTCGTCGGCGACTATCTCCCGCCGAGCATCGCCGTCGGCATCGTCACCGCGATCGTCACCCTGGCCGGCTACCTGCGCTATCAGGACGGTCGACGCGCCGAGGGCGTCGCCTGGTTTGCGTATCTCGTTCCGATCTTTCTGTTCCCGCTCACGGTCGCCGACGTCGAGGGCGCCGAAACCGCGGTGATCGCGACGACGCTGGTCGTGACGGTCGGCCTGGCGGCCGCGAAGTTCGGCTACGTCTCGGACGAACGCGGAGACGGTGACGAAGCGGACGATTGAAGTGAATCCTTAAAATATGGGTGGGCGAAAAAACCGGGGTGGCGCTCGCCGCTCGCTATTCGACGTCGATCCGGTGGCCGTCGTCGCGGTCGACTGAAAGCGGGAGGGTCACCGTCAACACACCGTTGCGGTAGTGGGCGCTCGCCACGTCCTCGCGGACCGATCGGGGAAGGCTGATCCGGCGAGAGACGGATTCGTGGCGGCGTTCGCGGTGGAGGTACGTCTGGCGGCTGCCGCTGTCGCGGCCCATCGGTTCGGTGTCGTCTCCGGAGCGGTGTCCCTCGTTGCCGGAGCCGTGTTCGGATTCGCGTTCGCGCTCGGCATGGATCCGCAGGCTTCCCTCGTCGATCGTCACGTCGATCTCTTCGCGCTCGAACCCCGGAAGGTCGGCCATCACGACGATCTCGTCGTCGTACTCGGCGACGTCGACGTCCATGCGGTTGTCGTCTGTCCGGCTCCATGTCTCGCCCAGTGGCCCCCATCTGCGGGCGGCCGGGCTCTCGCTCATCCGTTCGAACAGTCGGTCAATGTCCTCAAATGGTGTGTATCTCATCAATAATCTCCGACCTGTACTAGGTCGTCTCAGGGCTTAAACACCGCAGAATACGGGATAGCTCGCCGCACGGAGGATGTCGAGAAAGCGAGATCCGGAAATCTATTGGGTTCGTTCGGTTCCGCTCAGCTCACGTCGATCGTGTGCCCGCCCTCGTCGGCAGTCAGCTTCGGGAGCGTGATCGTCAACACGCCGTTTGCATACCTCGCTTTGGCGTCGGCCCTGTCGACCTCGACTGGCAGACGGATCCGGCGGGAGACCGCCGTCCGGCTGCGCTCGCGTCGGTGGTATCGTGGTCCGTCGTCGCCCTCATCCTCGCGTTCGGTCTCCTCTTCACGGTCGGCTTCGATCGTGAGTGTCCGCTCCTGTACCGTCACCTCGATGTCGTCTTTCTCGTATCCGGGAAGGTCGGCAGTGACGACCAGTTCCTCGTCGTGTTCCGCGAGGTCGACCTTGACACCGCGGCCGGGAAGGCCCGTATCCAACTGTCCGCCGAGCTGGTCGAGCTCTCTGTTCAGTCGCTCGAACAGTTCGTCGATCTCGCCGAACGGATCTCTGTCTGTCATACAGTTGAACCTCCGTCGAGAAATCTCTTGAAGCTTTGTGCTCAGTACAGCACGTGCATCGTGTCGTAGCTGCCGAGCACGCGGACCCAGCCGTTCTCGGCGATCTCTTCGATCTCCTCGATCGCTTCCCTGGTCCGCTCCTCGTAGAGCCCGGCCTCGGCGTCGAAGTGGAACAGGTAGTCGCCGAGCCGTCGACCGCTGGGTCGTGATTCCGCACGCGAGAGGTTGATGTCCCGCTCGGCGAACGCCTCCAGCAGCTCCAGCAGGAGGCCGGGGTAGTTCGCGTTCGGGTAGACGACCAGCGTCGTCTTGCCGCCGGCCTCCGAACGCTCGGCGACGGGCGCGACCACCAGAAAACGGGTCGCGTTCGAAGAGCGGTCCTGGATGTCCTCCGCGAGCACCTGCAGTTCGACCCCGTTGGTCGCGTTGTCGGGATGGCCGATCGCGGCCACCGTCGGGTCCTCCCGGGCGCGTTCGACCCCCCGGGCGGTGGAGGCAACCGCCTCCTGGCCGACGTCGGGATACTCGGATTCGAGGAACGACCGGCACTGTGCGAGCGCCTGCGAGTGGCTGGCGACGACGTCGAACTCCGCCCCTTGCGCCAGCAGCGCGTGCCGGATCGGCGTGACGATCTCGCGGGTGACGGCGACCTCGCGGTCCGCGAGCGCGTCGAGGCTCTCGGTGACCGATCCCTCGATGCTGTTCTCGATCGGTACGACTCCCCGTTCGAACTTCCCGTCGGCGACCGCCTCGACGATGGCGGTGACCGACTCGCGGAACGCGACCTCCTCGGCGACGGCGCGGGCCGCCCGGTGGGAGTAGGTTCCGGCGGGCCCGAGTGTGACAGCTCTCATCGCTTGTCGGTTACACCGTCGGGCCGGATAAACGCGTGGGTCGCGCTACGGAATCTGGGGGCGCTGTGCGGGATCTGGAGGCTCTGTCCGGGATCTGGAGGCTCTGTGCCGTTGGCCGAACTTCTCGGAACGCTGACATAGCGCTGAAGTACGTGAGCCACGTACATTTATATGTGATGCCCGACGCGAACCAGCTGCTCCTGCTGGCCGTCGCGGTTGGGCTGCTCCACGTGATCGTGTTTGCGCTGGTGATGCGATGGTCGGACGCCGCGGGCAGTCCTCCCGCGGGCGAGAGCGGTTTCTCGTCGCTCGCGGGCCGCGAGGGCGACGCCGGGGCCGAACGATCGGATAACGACTCGCGGTCGGTGACCGGCGAGCCGGTCGGGCCGTCACTCGACACCGACGAAGCCACCGTCCGCTGTCCCGCCTGCGGCGCGGAAAACGAGGCGGCGTACCAGTACTGCCGGCTGTGCGTCTCTCAGCTTCACGGGGGAGCCGGGGGCGCCGCGGACGGCAGTTCCCCTACGAGCGATCGGATGGGACGATAGGGGACCGAGAGGGCGTTCGGGACTGTTCTGCCGGAACGAATCGGAGCCGTCAGTCCGCTTCGATCGCACAGCCACTGGAGTAGTCGATCCCGTCGATGTCGTCGATCGTCTCCTCGCCGCAGACGGGACAGCCCGGGTTCGGGGCGTACGAGACGGTCTCGAAGCTCATCTCCATGGCGTCATAAAACAGCAGCCGGCCGACCAGCGGGTCCCCTTCCTCGACGAGCAGCTTCATCGCCTCAGTTGCCTGGATGCAGCCCACCGTCCCCGGCAGGGCTCCGAGCACGCCCGTCGTCGCACAGTCGGGAACCGTCCCGGGATCGGGCGCCTCCGGGAACAGACATCGGTAGCAGGGACCGTCGGGAACGAGTGTCGTCGCCTGCCCCTCGAACTTGTAGATCGCGCCGTGGGCGACCGGAAGGCCTTCGAGTCGGGCCACGTCGTTGACGATGTACCTGGTCCGAAAGTTGTCCGAGGCGTCGACCACGACGTCGTAACCGGATAGCAGGTCGGCGGCGTTGTCGGTGTCGAGTCGGGTTTCGTGGGTTTCGACGGTCACGTCTGGGTTGAGCGCCTCGACGTACCGGCGGGCCGACTCGGTTTTCGGGTCGCCGACGGCGTCGTCGGCGTGGATGATCTGGCGCTGGAGGTTCGACCGTTCGACGACGTCGTCGTCGACGATGCCGATGGTGCCGACGCCCGCGGCCGCGAGGTACTGGATCGCCGGCGAACCGAGTCCGCCCGCGCCGACGACGAGCACCCGGCCCTCGAGGAGCGCCCCCTGTCCCTCGGGGCCGATCTCGTCCATGATGATGTGCCGGGAGTAGCGGTCGAGTTGTGTCGAATCGAGGGAGAGGCTCATACCGATGATTTCGCCGCCGACGTTCTTAAGTGGATTCGTCCGGCGTTCGTGGCGATCGGTGCGGATTCCTGGAATAGTGGGTTCTGTTGCCAACTACTGCGAGGGACAATGGAAGGCGGCTATAGTTTTACAGCAGATATATCCAGAAGTGGTCAGAAACAGTGTGAAAGGATGGAACGCGCGAGATTTGCACTGGATTTGTTTCGATTTAAATTCATATCTCGTCTGGAATGATGTGTATAGACCATGTAGTTATCACTGAATCACCGATGATATGATGCCTTCACTGCTAAGCAGACGACCTGTGTTGTATGTCAGGTCAATTATTCACGCAATGCGATCACACTGGTACCATCACCGACATAGAGCGTCTCGCCTGCTGCAGCCATCTTAATAATGTCCCCGTGCTCGCGGCGCTCACCATCCCAAGACCAGCTCCAGCGGCGCTCGCCACTCTCATTATCTAACGCGAGAGCTGTCATCGACTGCTCGATCTCGCCGGTGCAAGTATACACGGTTTCGTCCGCGACGATGGGGTTTGTGATACCACTCGGCAACTCGTAGTCCCAGCGCAGATCGCCATCGGGGGTCAACGCGAGGATCGCTGCATCGATGAGTCCATCCTCGTAGTGTCTGGTTGTCGCCCCCGTCACGATACCGGCATCGTCGGATGCGAGGTGGACCCCATAGTACGGAACCGTGAACGTACCCGACTCGACTCCATTACGATCGTAGTGGGTGATGGTAAGCTCCGGATCCTCTGTCCCAGCGCCCCAGGTATTCGCAGACCGTTTGGCATGGTAGATATATCGGTCCCGCAACATGATGTCTCCACTCCGAGAGATTTGCGCCTGCCACCCCTCTTTGAGGGTTCGACCGGTGGCTTCATACTCGGTGAGTAACCCGCCGCGGGCAGCGTACAGTGTTTCGTCGTCCGAAACAACGATATCCAGGCGTGAATCGCGTTTGCGGACCACCTCGCCTGTATCGGCGTGGAGCGTCCAGTACGTCCCAATCCCACCGACATACACGTATCCGGCTTGCTCGTGGACCAATCGAAGCGACCCGGAACCGTCGAGGTCAGTATGCCAAATCTCTTCGCCATCGAGCGATCTGGCCCACAGTTCACCGCTTTTGTTGTCCTGGGACGGCCGTAGTTCGTAGAGTCGGCCGTCGACATACCGGAGTCCACGGGTATCGTGTACCTCGTTGCGCCAACGGACAGTTCCATCCTCTGCATCGAGGGCAACCACCTCGGTGTCAGTGCTGGCGAAGACGGTTCCATCCGCGACTACCAGCGACCGTGTCCAGTCGTCGAGGTTGTAGCTCCATTTGCGTTCCGGTACTTGTTGGGGTGGACTCGCATATGGGTTGTGACGGCTATTTGTCCCGTCATATCCCCGTCCTGCCCATGTTCCGGGTTCCGGACTCCAGTCCGGATCGACGACTCTCTCTGGCGGTTCGCGGAGTAGATCACCAACACGCTCCCGTGCCGTGGTGCATCCAGCGAGGCCAATTGAGATAGCGGCTGCACTCGACAAAACCGCACGACGTCGCATGGAGGGCATGCGCGGATGTTCGTATCCTTCACTAATATCGATTTTCCAGGTACAAATCGATATTTTACTCTATTGGAATAGAGATTGGTTTGGGACTGAACGATTCAGCAGTCTCCTTTTGCACACAACTCCGTGCTAGACTTGCGCCTTGTATCTGGCAGCGTTTTTCTGACTGAGGTCTGATAAGATTCGCCTGAAACTGGCTCGTGCACCAGCCAAAACAAAACGAAGGGCAACTCGCGGGTTTGGATATCCTGCGATGATGTGTTCGCCCCTTGCACCCATCAGCGGTAGGATGTCAGCCAAAATTCTCAATTCAGACCGACTGAGATATACAGAGCATGAACGCGGCACGTCGGTCGAATTAATCCCGTCTCTAAAGTACTAAAAAATGTACCATTCAGTGCTTAGAGTTAAAATGCTATTTAACCCATCGTGATTCAGATATTGTTCGACATGTGATTTATTATCATGCAAGTTCCGAGTGATTCGAAGAACTTGATAAACCAGACCCGAACCAGTACGCTCATCGGAATACTCCTCGCCTTGTTTGGCTTCCTGTTGACCCACGTCTGGGAACTCGTGACAGGCCTCACAGTCGGTTCAGTTGGTGTTGCAGTCCTCAAATGGATGCTCGTCGCGGGGATCGTTCTGATCGTACTCGTGTTCGAACAGGAATCGTTGGCCTCAATTGGGGTCACCAGACCAGATCGTTGGGACGTTGTGACTGGGATCATGATCTTTGTCTTGGGAGTGCTTTCGATCGGGATCCTCACTCCGATAGTCGATTCGCTCGGGTTCAGCACAGCACCGTTTGGCGGTGACCAGACCGGTGGAGTGGATCGGACAGCAACCGCGCTTCTCGTCGGGCTCTTAATCGGGGTGACAGCGGGGATAACCGAAGAAATCCTGTATCGAGGCTACGCACTCGAACGGCTGGAAACACTGACTGGATCAACCTGGATCGCCGCAACCGTCACTGCATTTTTGTTCGTCGTGGTTCACTTTGGAGGGCATTCGTTCGGGGCACTTCTCATCATTACACCTCTTACGGTGTTTTTGACGATTGGATACGTCTGGCGACGCAACATTTTCGTCCCGATGATCGGTCACGTGATACTCAACGGTCTCTGGCAGTCCGTTACTCTCCTCATGCTGGTCTTCGGGTCACTTTGACGGAGCTTTACGGAACACCCGTAATTACTCATTCCTCGCATGATACGCGCGTTCTATTCAGCACTCACTGGATCGTTTCATATGAAAATTGGCAGGTAGTCTGATGAGGCTGGAGGAGTGATTGATCGATGCTGGCCTCACACGTGGTCGAATTCCTCAACTTCTTCATTGACAGTTGGGTTCGTCGGACGCTCGCTGTCGGGGCGTCTCTCACCGAGATCTCCCAGTGACAGATCGGTATCAAGCAAGACTTCCAATCGGCGTTCGAATTCTTCTTCCGAGATGTTTCCCTGTGCGAACTCGCGTTTGAGAAGTGCTACGGGATCATCTCCGTTAGACTGAGCGTCCGAACGATCAGTTCCGTACTCGTGGGGCGAATCGATCTGACCGATGAGCGAGAGGTATATCGGCCAGAGAACGAACAGGGTCAACAGGAGGGCCGAGACGCTGATCATCCCGGGGACCACTGAAAGGACAAGCCAAAACAACCCCGGCCCGTCGAAGGCAAAGACGGCAAAAATAAAGAACGCAAACAGGCTCAGTCCCCCGGACGTTACCGCCAGTACCAATCGTCCGACGGTACCGTCAGGGGTGTATTTTTCGACTGTGTCGCGTAGCTGCGGGGAGGGACCAGAGCGGCGACCGTACATAAGAGAACGGTGACTCCTGTTGGATTATCAAATTGTCGGCCATTGAATCCATGTGAAATCACCATTTACAATGCGAAAACCGTGGTTGGTACAACAGTTATAGAAGTCTCGAATGACGACTCACCGCACTAGCTGCTTCGCCTACACAAATCACGCACTGAATTTCAGTTCAGGAACATGATTGGGAACGATTGATGTCTAAAAAGCATGGATGCAGCACCATACCGAATCGGTCAAATCAGGGTTATAGTCTTCTCCTCCATTTTTAGTGAAGGAAGAGAATCTTGTGACATGAACCGTCGCCAGGCTCTGGCACTCACTGGCGCTAGTCTGGTCACACCAGTAGCGGGGTGCATTGGATTGTTTGAAAATAATTTCAAAGCACCCCTCGAACTCACCGTTTTTAACCACTCGAACAGACAAAGCCACCTCCAGTTGTATATCCTTGATGATGATGAGGAGGTGTTACTCGCCAAATCGGTCGAGATAGACGATCATAGCAGTGGAATCTACGAAGTGGTAGAAGAAGCCTCGGAGGGTGACGAGTTCACGGTGATCGTCCACGAGACGGAGCTCAATAAGAGCGATGCGGATAATTTCGAGCTTGTTTGTCCCGATAGAAATAATCGAGACGATCACAGGTACGTTCTCACGGTCGAGGTTAAATCCGACCATACCCTGTATATCGCCAGTAGAGCAAGTTGTAGCTAGTGGGGCCGGAAACCTGACGAGCCTTGTCGATGG
Source organism: Halalkaliarchaeum desulfuricum (assembly GCF_002952775.1). Taxonomy (NCBI): domain Archaea; kingdom Methanobacteriati; phylum Methanobacteriota; class Halobacteria; order Halobacteriales; family Haloferacaceae; genus Halalkaliarchaeum; species Halalkaliarchaeum desulfuricum. The sequence goes on along the minus strand of NZ_CP025066.1, from coordinate 3,072,137 downwards.
TGATCTATCTGGATACAAATGATTTCTAATTATTGGAAAAGAGGCTCTATACAGCACGATGAATACGTTTGACTCTTTCCGACTTCGGTAATTCGACTATCCAGTAACCGACACTTTCAACGCTATTGTGTACAGGAACTCAGTTTCCTTCTGAAAACAGCCCTTCGGGGTGGAGCCATATACGAGCGAAGAGACGATTTAGTATTCTCCGAAGAAACACTACTATGACAAACGGAATTACGGCTATAGAAGAGATAATATGACCGAAGAAAACCCCTCCACCTTCCGGTGGGTTGATGAGCGTATAGATACTGAGGCCGACGACGGATAGCGTCACGACTGCGCCGACGACCGCGAGTACAGACCCGACTCCAATCTCATCAACGGCGGAATTCAGCATCACCGCCACCGCAAGCACCGGCGGCGTCCCCCAGTACAAAAGAGCTATTCCATGTTCCAACAGTGTCAGTAACAGTTCCTGTTCTATCCACACAGGAATAGCAATCATCAACCAGAAGAAGGTGTGTGATACGATAACAACGAGAGCCAGAACTAATTCCGGTACTTCCCGAACGAGTCGAAACAGCGGTGTCTGAACGCCCTGAAATAGTCACTTCTTGTATGGTTCTACGCCGAACTCCCGTCATGACTGGAGAGTAACTGACTAGAGAAGCGATTCACCGCTTCAGACGGACGATCTCACCCGCTTGTTGCCGCCTATCGAAGAGAGCAGTCGCTCACGGCGTGGCAGACTGGCCGTGGGCTGACCCCGGTCAGCCCGCGGCCACAGCCTGTGACGCCGGCACACCAACTCCATTCATCTTGAGTCTCCACCGACGCCGTAACTCCTCTTCCAGTTCGTGTCGAATCCAGTCGCAGAACGTCTTGAACGTGAACTCCTCGGGCAGGTCGCGCCCGCCCCGCCGCGGGCGGGCGACGACCGCCCATCGCAGCACCAACCACAGATTCTCCAGCAGCGCTGCAACGAGCATGATCGCAAACCGCACGACGGGATCACGTGTCGTCGTGATCCCTCGTGCTTGCCGAAGCAGTCGGTAGCTCGTTTCGATGCCTGATCGCTTTCTGTAGAGGCGTTCGACCTGCTTTGCTGATCGATCAGTCACGCCGCAAGCCACGTAGCCTCGGACAACCTCGCCGTGCTTGCCCCGATTACCGTTCTGGTAGGAAACAGCGACCGCGAGCGGGAAGCGCAGTTCCCGCTCGCTGTCCTTGTACATGCGGTAGGTCGTCATGTACGACTTGTGGACGTCGAGTTTGTCCTTCATCCGCTCACCCTTCTTGGGGACGTGAACGACCGTTGCAGCGATCTCACGAGACCGGCGGATGACGCGCTCGTTGTAGAAGCCGCTGTCGGCAAGCAAAAGATCGATCTCGAACGGATAGTTCTCGACGCGGGCGAGCACGCGCTCGACCGCGTCGGCCTCGTCTTCGTCGTTGCGGACGTACGTCATCGCCAGAGTCACCGGCTTTTCGTTTGAGACAACGTATGCCGTACAGTACCGATGGCACGTAGTCGTGCCATCTTTCGGAGCCATCGAGCAGAGTTCACCTTCATCGACGTAGTGATCACCGTGGTAGGGATTGTCGATGAAGTCGATGGAGACGATTCTCGACCCAGACCGGTCGAGAATCGTCATAGCAAGGCGTTTAAGCAGGAGGTTAGCGACGACTTCGAGCCACTCACGGTTGAGGGTGTGGAGCCACGTGAAGGTGGTGTCGTCACATGGCGTTCCGTCGGTGTCTTTGCAGGTTTCCCAGATCGAGGTCTCGTTGACGCAGGCTAATATGACGACGAGCCAGATGTCGCCGGGGTCGAGGGGGCTCCCCTCGACACCCGGCAACGGGAGTGGAGTGATGACTTCTTCCGCTACATCTTTGACGTCCGATGCCGAAAGATAACCGTCTGGTTCGGGGATCTTGAACACATCCAGAACCAGACACTTTCTCGTGGTTAATCCGACGATTCAATTCCACTGATTACGCCGGTTGGGAAGTACCGAATTCTGTTCTTCGAGCCAATCGTTTGGATGGCAAATACCGATCGACGGTCATCGATTGTGTATCTCTGGATCAGTTGTCCACGTTGCGGACTCTCCGTTGAACTGAATCTGTAAGTACGGCGGATTCTCTTCGATAACGCCGATTACCCACCCTCGAACCGACGAGTTTGGTTCAAGAACTGGTCGCTCTCCAGCGGGATAGCCCTCCAGTATGTTTCCTCCGGGCTCAAGCCGTAGATCGTACGCAGCTATCTCCCGGTTTATTTCAGGGAAATACCCGCCGTCTCCGGACCCGTAGACGCGAATATCATTCTCTCTTGGACCAGCACCCATGGAGTCGTAGTTCATCGGGGTAACCCGTGGTGCTTCACGGGGAGCTGCAGTGGGATTGTAGCTTTGGATCAGAAAGAGCTTGTAAACACTGTTTTCGGGAGCCAACAGGTCGATTGCATCAGTTGTGTCACCATCCGGAAGCAGTTGTACTTCCTCTGTCCGCAGTACAGCCTCAACACTCACTTCAATCTCGTCAACAGTGACATCCTCTAATGTCGGATGTTTCTCAGTTGAGTCACCGTCTCCATCCGATGGCTCGGAGGTCCACTCTCTCACCTCAGAACACCCTGCAAGCGGGCCAAGGGCGACCGTCATGAGACTACCGAGAACTGCCCTGCGGGGAGCCTCAGGAACGGACATATCAGGGTGTATTCCACGTCAAATCAAAAATTCTGCGTACTATGTTCGGCCCTTAGTCATCGCAGTGGTTGAGTGTCAACTCGAATTTGCGAATTGACTCGATTGAGGCAGACCGATCTAAAACAACAATTTGTGACTTTTTCATTCACGAAACTTTCCCAAATCCAGTCGATCAATAGGCATGTACACTCAGTGAGGACAGGTGACTCAGAGGAGACTACTAATCCACATCAGAGAGGAGACGACAAATCCGCTGATAAATGCTACCAACAGGAAGATAGCGACCCACCGTCGTCCGTTATCTGGGAGATATGGGATCTCACTCGGGTAAATTGGGGAAAGTGTCCCTTTTTTATCTGAACCACGTCCGTCCATATACTGAGTAACAAACCCTACACTAATGTTACTTCTGCTGCCGGTAGTGAACGATCACCAGCAAGACTGTTTTCCGTATTACCTGATGAGGTTTTCGTAGCCTGTATTCCTCAGCCTCATCGAAATGGTTTGTTTAGCGGATTGTAGGGGAGCGACTGAAACAGAAGTTGGAGGTTGCGTTCATCAGTCGGCCGCTGTTGATTTCACATCCTTTCGGCTCCATTGAATCGCCAGACATCGCCGTAGTAAGTCGTAAAATCGAAGAAGTTGAGGCGAGTGAGTAGCAGTTTGGATGAACCTTACCACCCGCCTCACCGAGGAATTAGTCTCGCTCGCCAAAAGTTATTCCGACGATGCTGAGGAAGCTGCCGCCCCGGAAGGTGGCGGCAGCTTCGCTGAATGGGCGATGATTTCGCTTCACGGCTTGCGAATTTTCCTTGAGAAATCCTACGTGATGACAATCGACCTGTTAGAGACAATGACGCAAATTCTGGAGATTATTGGCCTTGAACCGGACGATCTCCCGGCACCATCCACGTTGAATAAGTGGCTCGACAGGATTGAGATGGCAGTTTGGCGAGTGCTGCTGCGCCACTCGGCGCAGTTGCACAATCCCTCTCCCGACGCTGCCGTTGACGCTACCTACTACGAACGCTCTCCGGCCAGCAAACACTACTGTGACCGCACGAACTACCGCGTTCAGACCATCGAGGCGACGAAACTCGTCGATACAGAGACGCAAGCGATCCTTGACGTACACTGCACCACGACCAGAGAAGGGAGTGACGCCGATGTCTGTGCGCAACTCGCCCGGCGCTACCCGGGCGAGTTACGCACGCTTGCCGCCGATAAGGGCTACGACAGCCAAGAGTTACGCGAGCAACTCCGTGAACTCGGCATCAGACCACTCGTCAAACATCGTGTGTTCGCGCCCTACGATCACGCACACAACGCCCGAATTAACGACGATCTCTACAATCAGCGCTCGATGACCGAAACCGCCAACTCCTCGGTCAAGCGCTCGTACGGCTCGGCCGTCCGAGCGCGTGAATGGTACCGCGAGTTCCGCGAGATTGCCCTGATGTGTCTCGTCTACAACATCAAACGCTACGTCAAACCATGAATTCTAACGTCTTACAGCGATTCAATGGAGCCATCCTTTCGTACGAGCCAAGTACTCTGTCGGGAGGTGTATCAGACTCCCTACAGCACTAATTTTTTATTCAGCCTACCTGAATGAACACTGATGCGCTCGCCCGCTATTCCCCGCAACTGGCAGATCCTGATCGGCCTCGTGTACGTGGCATTTTTCCTCTATATGGTCGTCGTGATGCAATTGGTGGTGACCGCTCTCGTCGTTCTTCTTCTCGTAACACTGGGTGGATACCTTACTTGGCGCGTCTGGCGGGTATTCAGATTGCACGAGGAGCGACTCGAATCAGAAACCGACCTTGACGATCAGACAGGAACCGAAAGCAAACTGGGAGACGACCCTGTGGACTCGCTCAAACAACAATACGCCAGTGGCGAACTGTCGGAAGCAGAATTTGAGGAACAACTCGAACAACTGCTCGTTGGTGATAACGACTCCGAAACTGGAGACGATTTCGACCCCAGGTTCGAAGAGGAGACTGATACCCACGAAACAGAAACCTCGAAAAGAGAAACTGACTGAGCAGAGTATCACTCAATAGGTGGGACTCACAATCGGAATCAGGATTCGCTTTCGTTACATCCAATTCGGTGTCATCCTGGAGCGGATATCCAACGGAGGTAACAATCAAGCGGCTGGTATCTTATACAAGACTTGGGCGCTGTACCATGTAGCGGGTTTCTGATAAGTTCTGATAAGATGGACATGATTCCTGGGTGTCACTGTACTATTGTAACCCAAACCAGATCCCTCAATCCAACTTCCTCGGTAATCTCTTCGCCCCTAGCAAACAGCAGCGGACGAATGTCAACCCAACTTTCCGAGTTGAATCGACCGAAATATACACCAAGAATTCTGCACGACTGTTTCGACCGTTTCACGCTGACGGTATGGACTAACAGATTGCTACACCAGATTTTGAACAGGAAACTTTTCTTATTCCCACCAGAACGTTTTCTAATGGTCGAGTTGCCTTGGTGGACCGGTACTGCGGTGAAGACAATTCTTACGACGTTGCTTCTTGCTGGAGCGGTGATTTTTTGGATTCTCTCGGAAATGGCTCGTGATCCACAGGCGGGTGGGTCGGTCGCTGTTCTCCTCGGGATTACAGTACTTCTCGGACTGTTGGGATTGATTGGACTACTCTCACTCGGTTCTGATCTCCGCGAATTGCTGTCCGAATAGCCAGTAGTCAATCGTCAGGAGAGACTTCCTATTAACCCTCCGACAAGGTGCGCACGTCGTATTCAGCGCAGATTGATATTGCCAAGACGGATGTTATCAAAATCCAATTGCTGGATGTAGCGAGAGATTGTAGCGTTGGAGACTGTTGATTCACGCCGGTGTTGTGACCTAACCGCTCAGCAGCAGTGGGGATTGACATTCATGCACTCTCTGTGGATTAAATATGTGGCCATACGGATGGGTACATATGGTGATTGTTGATATCTTTGCAACCGCTGTGCTGGCGGTGCTACCGTTTATTGTCGGGGTTATCGTCGGGAGGTCTTTCCCACAGTATCGCTTTTACCTTCTCGTCATCACCGGCGTTCCGGCTGTGTACTTTACTGGGAACCTCCTGGTTGCGTTAGCCCAACAGGGCCTCCGTGAAACCCTAATACTTGGAATTCCACTCGGTATTAGTCCTGTCTTTATCATGTTCCTCACCGCCGGGACAGCGGGGCCATTTCTCGGTATCGCAACTGCCAGGTGGTGGGAGCAACGACAACAACACGGTCATTCGGAAAGTCTTAATTAGGTCCTCCCTTGAGCCGTCAGTACTTCGTCAGTACTGTTCGCTGTGTCGGTGTTCTTCAAGTTTCAGTCGATCACATCGGATTTGAGTGAAAGTGTCTGCTTGGAGAAGGTGTGCAACCCAAGCAAGCAGACAACGAGATAGAGGAAGAGCACCTGCTTAATTTTGTCGTCAACAGTCTCGACGAAGAACTTTCGTTGGAGCTCGGAGAGAACGTTGAGGTCACTACTGAGAAGCTGTATGAGGTCCTCGCCGGCGCCAGCGCCGGCGGGACCTCGATCAATCACGTCTGCGAAACAACCGACGACTCACCACACGCCAACACCGTCCGTGGACATCTCACCGATCAGTTTGAGTTGGATTCCGTTGAGGCGGTTGGAGACATGCTCTTACAACGAGATGCGCTTGAGACACTGCCGGATCGACCGGTGGAGGTCGTCGCCGACCTCCACCTCGATCCCTACTACGGCGACGAAGACGAGACAGAGGCACTGTACTTCTCGCAGGCAAAACGAGGAACCACAGCGTTTCACGCTTATGCCACGCTCTACGCGCGGGTGCGCAACAAACGCTACACACTGGCGGTTCGCCAACTGGTCGCTGGCGAAACCACCAGCGATGTCCTCGCCGAGTTTCTTGAACTCCTCGACGGCCTTGACCTCGCCGTCAAGGCCGTCTACCTCGATCGCGGATTCTACAACAGCAGCTGTCTCGAGCTGCTGTACGCGCACAACTACGCCTACGCGATGCCGATCGTCAAGTGGGGTGAGACGATTCAAGAGGAACTCAGCAAAGGCTGGAGCCGCGAGATCGAACACGATCTCGCCGGCAAGGTAACGTTCCCTGTGTTCATCGACTGCGTCTACCAACGAGGGCGGTACGACGAGCACGGGGTGGCGCGTCACGGCTATGCCGCTGACGCGCCGTTTATCGAGACGCCACGAGATGCCCGAGAGCACTACAGCAAGCGCTTCGGCATCGAATCAAGCTACCGATTAGCCAAGCAGAGCCTCGCTTTCACTAGTTCTCAGGACGCTGGGCTGCGGCTGGTGATGTTTGTAGTGAGTCTGCTGCTTCAGAACAGCTGGCGCTATCTCCACTGGAGGTACGTGGCGGCGCCCCGCCGAGGGGGGCGCCGCCTCTGGAGATGGCCATTCACGGAGTTCTGTGAGATGGTGCTCCGAGCAGCTTGGACAGCCCTTGGCGTCCGCAGGGCTGTCCCAGCGAATCAACCACTCGACGACCGGTTCTTCCGGTAGTTGTCCCTGAATTGGGGCAGCGGTCGTGAGTGGCAACGCCGTCGCGTCGGCGGCGATCTGCCGCCGACAGCGACTGGCTAGCACCGAAACTCGGCTGCCGAGAACAGAACTCACCATCTCAATCCGTTCGAAGGCGATCCAGATATCGAAGACAACGATTCAGCGGCTACTGGACAGGATCGTGACTCTTCTGATGTGATCGACTGAGTTTGTCGATGTATCGCAGAAAGAACTCTGGGGGGTCACGCTGTCTAATCTCCTCGACTGTTAGCCAGTGAACGTCCGCAACTTCCTCTGGTTCACGGGCATATGGTTCACCGGAGTCATAGTCACACAGCGTGAGAATGTTGAGACACTGGGTTCCATCATCTGCCTCAAACGTGCTACTCAGGACGTATTCAACGTCGTCGATTTCAATCCCGACCTCTTCGGACAGTTCTCTCCTTGCAGTCTCCGTAATGACGTCTTCACTATCTGGACGCTCCTCGACCTTCCCTCCAGGGAACGCTAACATACCGGCTGCATGTTCCTCATCCTCCGACCGTTCAATGAGAAGATATTCTTCGTCCTGAACGACGACCCCATCAACATTCACCACATAAGCGTGCTCGTCCATCATCTACTAATTTGGCAGATGCTTAGTAATACGCTTCTCGCTTCACGGTGTTTTCTTTCTCACCAATTCAAAACTCCTGATTTAATTGCGTTCGTGTACTGACTGATCTGAGTCATCGTGATTCGGGGAGGAACTGTAAGATATGCGGCTGTAACTTGCAGCGCAATTCTGATGAATATTAATAAGATATACATGATTCCGGGAAGTCACTCAATAATAATTTCCAAGATCCAACCCTTCGATCCATAGTTCCACGATGATGTGATCGCCATTGTATTCCTCACTCATGTCCTGATGGTTCGATTACGGGATATTAGGGGAGCGCCCGATACAGAGGATAAGTTCAGCACGACGGAGCGTTTGAACGTCATTCACTTTGTCTAATTGTTCATCCTCAATTAGAGTGCCCGGGAAACTTCGTCGCTTACTGTCGAGTTGGTTCTTTTTGCCCGATCCGTTCGCTGTCTCATTGGCAGCGAGCATATATCAGTGGCACCCATGCGATAGACGCCACTAAACCAACCACCGTGAGGACGAACAGAATCACGATACGAGCGGCCAGTACTGCCTCCAAGCCCCAGACAGCCGCCACCACTAGTGTCCAGCAAAGCACCGTCAGAACCCCTGTCACCAGTCCACCAGTGATGCCGAGCAGATACGTGTACGTATTTCGCTGCTCTACAATCGCTCCCCAGACAACCGCTCCGATTACCGCACTAGACCCGGGCACGAGAATCACCGCGAAACTGGGTGGCGCTCCAAGTATCTCGACTACTGTACGAGCGATGACCCACAATGGGATGAGCAGACCAACACCAGCGAGGAACGTGTAGATGCCAACATACACCGACCATCGTATCGAAGAGGAGACCATACTCCCGTTTTCACAACTATTCCACGAAAATACTGGGGAAGCTTCAACGGCGCTTTGTCCTATCCACGCATCGCCCATCCCAATTGGTTGTCAGCGAGTAGCAATTACTGAATATGTGCATTCTGTCTTTCGCGGTGTTTCTGATCGTCGCCTGATAAGAAAGCCTTGCTACCGGTTAACCCTTAACCCGAAACACACGATTGTCGAGGCACGTGTTTCGCCCACGCTAGATGATGTGTTCGCCCCTTGTATTCATCACTCACCTGGTGATGGTTTGCTTAGCAGTAGTTGGTAATATGGTTTTGTTATTCAGATTTTTGAGCGAATATTAATACACATCTACCGACACTCCATCAAATAGCTGGAAGTCTTCCGTGTTCTGTGTGACAACCGTTGCACCAGTTTCTTTCGCAACAGCAGCAATCAACAAATCGGCAGCGAGAGAATTGATCTTGTCTTGATTGATCCGCTCATTTTGATGGAGTTGCGCTTCTAACTCTCCAGCAATGAAAGCGTGTTCCTGCCGAAACGGAATGATCGTCGTCCACCCAAAGACGGTCTGTACCTCCACCGGGTCAAGTTTCTCCTGCATTGCCCGTCCGACAGCGAGTTCTTTGATATTCAGTGTTGTTGTCACAAACTCGTCTTCTTCGTGTGTTTCGAGATACCCTTCTACTGTTTCTCGTCCCGCCCAATAGTGGATGAGAAACGTCGTATCAAGCAGTTTCATCGTCTCCCTCGATTTCCGCTAACTCACTGAGAGTCTCTTGTTGACGTGTAGAGAGTCCGTCTGCTAGCCGGTCACGGGAGTTCCGAACAATCTGTTCGAGTTCGTCGGCATCTTGGTCGGTGAGCGTTCCAAATCCGTCTCTCCAATCAACCGTCGTCTCATCCAAGAGGCGATCCATCAACTCGGTAAAACTCTCACCCTCTCGTTTGCGTGCCTTCAACCGCTCATACACATCATCGCGGATTCCGATTGTTTTTGTCCCCATGGTTTGTGTTTGTGGACACAAACACAAAATTATTGTTGAAAATTTTCTGCACTGAACTGAATAACAAAACCGAATTACAAACTACTGTTAGAGGATTTCTGGGGACCACCCGATACAGAGGGTCAATGCAACACGGTATTCTCGTTCATTCCGTTCTCAATCTACCCAACCATCGTGCTACTCGAAATACAAAGTGGTCGTTAGCGGTCCCTGAATTCCACCGTGTAGCCGTTGTTGCGAAGTGCTTCAACCAGTTCATCACCGGGCTCGATTTTGAATTCATGGAATGAGTTAGATGGGCTATCTACCGAATACAGTCCCGATTCAATATTCTCTGGAATCTCGTTTTGATGAGTATCCTCCTGAACAACGATATGTCGACTGGGAACGTGGTTGGAATTGTCACCGTCTGTCATTTAGATATCTGTGGTTAGGTCCATCCGTGTATTTGTATTCCGATTGTAGTTTTCCTTGTACCGACCGATTCAAATCATCGTGCTCCGGAGAACGGTTGGTGCAAGATACGCCCCTTAACGACCTGTCTCTTACCCACTAATGCTATTACCGCCGCTGACGGGCTAATACCGTGGTAAACAGCGTTCTGCAGAAGAGACAATCGGATTTTGATGGAGATAGCCCCTTCTGGTAGATGGATATATCAGGCCAAGTGCAGACAGAGTTTCAGTATGCTGATTTTGGAGACGCACGACTCACCGACCGATTGGTACAGATTGGGGATGAACTCGGCAGTGCACCTGCCGAGTCCATCCCGATTGCCTGCGAGGACTTGGCGTCCACCAAGGCTACATACCGATTTTGCGATAATGAGAGTGTGAACTCCGCCAAAATCATCGCATCCCACAGGCAAGCACAACTCTCTCGAATCAAAGAGATGGACCAACTCTTGGTCGTCTCGGATACGACCGAACTTATCTTTCCGAGACATCCATCAAAGGAAGGTCTCGGCGATATCGGCACGTCTGAGATGGATCTCGAAGGCGTCAAACTCCACTCGACGATCGGCATCGACCCACAGACTCACAACATGACGGGGGTCATCGATCAGCAGGCGCTGATCGAGGACCGACAGGCAGTCACAACACACGACGCAAACGGCAAAGATGAGCCGATACTGCTTGAGACTCGCCACGAAAAGTGGATCCGTGGAGATCGACGCGCCAGAACGTGGCTTCCCACAGACGTGCGACCGATTTTTATTCACGACCGTGGAGCAGACGACTTCTCGTTGTACGCTGAAATCATCGAAGAGATGGACAACGCTGGCTTCGTCGTGCGTGCGCAGTATAACAGATGGATCCGCACCCCGGCTGGAGAGGATGACAAACTCTTCGACTGGAGTGGCGACCTTCCCGAGGAAGGTCGCACGACACTCGACATTCAACAGGCTGGCGGGAGAAAAGCACGAACTGCGGAGCTGTCGATTGCACTGGGAACGTGTCAGCTTCCGTCGACACAAGCTGCTCCTGCTGGAGCAGACCCTCTTTCAGTGAACGTCGTCCGAGTTGACGAGATCGGCAAGAGTGAGGACCCGATTCAGTGGGTGTTACTCACCACTGAATCGGTTGGAACTCTGGAAGAGGCGTTGACCATCCTCGAATATTACGGTCTGCGCTGGCGAATCGAAGAGTGGCACAAGGCGCTGAAAACAGGCTGTCGGATCGAAGAGCGGCAACTCCAGACGTGGGAACGGATGGACGTGTTATTGGGTGTGTACTCGGTGATTGCGTGGAAAGTACTGGAGTTACGAAACCTGGCTCGTGGGAATCCATCGGCTGATCCAGAAGTGTTGTTGAGCGACGCCGAACGCGCAGTTCTGGAAGCAAAACATCCAGAACTGCGCGGGGAGAGTGGCAAAGCCTACGCAGTAAGTGTGGCAAAGCTCGGCGGGTATCTTGACCGCAATTCGGATCCGCCACCAGGGTGGCAGGCGATGTGGAAAGGGCTGCAGAAGCTTCGGATGTGGGCGGAAGGCTACGAACTCGGCACTGAATAAGCGACAAGTCGCTCATTCAGCGAAATCCACGGGACAGTCAGCCCCGCACAGAGTGATATCTCCGAAAGACCCGTGAGTTGCCAAGAACAGTGAGTGCCTTCTGACCAATTCTTTTGCTCACCCCTCGTTTGAGTTGGTTTTTCTCTTGAGCGTTGAGTTATGGGTAAGAGACAGGCCTTGTATACATCAGGCGTTTTGTGACAGGTTATTGTTACAATGACCATTGCCTGCTGCACTCACCCTCTACACCTTGCACGGTGATATTGATAATTCCAATAGCTGCCATACTGAAATCTATGAAAATCCCTGGGAATCGGTATGAATGCGGAGTAGGCACAACTGATCAAACACCTTAAATAACGATATTCGGACCAAGTCACCAGCACCTCGACCCTCCCCAGCCGATTCGCTCGTTTCACTCGCTCATCCCTCGCGCGCCGGCTGGCGGGACACGGAAGTCCCGCCAGCGCGCGCCACAGAAAAATGTCGAGGAATTGTCGACACCGGCATTCAAATTCGAAAGCGGTTTTGCGGTGAAGCCGCTGTGGAGCTCCACGCATCGTCTCGACGCCGAGCGAAGCGAGGCGTCGGCCTTTTTGGTCCAGCTTTTTCAACGAGCGGTGCGCTCGCCTCGCGAGCGCACCCGAGGCAGAAAAAGGTGGGATTTAACACCCCCACTTGTCTCAGATTTTACTATGAAGGTACTCGTCACAGACCCGATAGCCGATGCCGGCCTCGAGCGACTCCGCGATGCCGGCCACGAGGTGGAGACGGCCTACGACGTCGAGGGCGAGGCGCTTCTGTCGGCCGTCTCGGACGCGAACGCACTCATCGTCCGGTCGGGAACCGAGGTCACCGACGAGGTGTTCGAAGCAGCCACCGAGCTGGTCATCGTCGGCCGGGCGGGGATCGGCGTCGACAACATCGACATCGAGGCGGCTACCGAACACGGCGTGATCGTCGCCAACGCACCCGAAGGCAACGTCCGCGCCGCGGCGGAACACACCGTCGCAATGGCGTTCGCCACCGTTCGGTCGATCCCGCAGGCGCACATCCGACTGCGGGACGGCGAGTGGGCCAAAAGCGAGTTCGTCGGCACCGAACTCAACGGCAAGACGCTCGGGATCGTCGGCCTCGGGCGGGTCGGCCAGGAGGTCGCAAAGCGACTCGACTCGCTCGGGATGGAGCTGGTCGTCTACGACCCGTACATCTCCCAGGAGCGGGCCGCCCAGTTCAACGCCGAACTGGTCGGGGAACTCGAGGAGTGTCTCGAGCGCGCCGACGTCGTCACCGTCCACACGCCGCTGTTGCCCGAAACCCGGGGGATGATCGGCGCCGAGGAGCTCGAACTGCTCGAGGGCGGTTACCTCGTCAACTGCGCCCGGGGCGGGATCGTCGACGAGGAGGCGCTCGCGGCCGCCGTCGAGGACGGCACCCTCGCGGGCGCGGCGATCGACGTCTTCGAAACCGAACCCGTGCCCGCCGACTCGACGCTCCTGTCCGTCGACGACGTCGTCGTCACCCCACATCTGGGCGCATCCACCGAAGCCGCCCAGGAGAACGTCGCCGTCGACACCGCAAAGCAGGTTCTCGCGGCGTTCCGTGGGGAACCGGTGGCGAACGCGCTCAACGCCCCCTCGATCGACGAGGCGGCGTTCGACCGCGTCCGACCGTACCTCGACATCGCCGAGACCGCCGGCAAGATCGCGGTTCAACTGCTCGAAGGGCGGATCACCGACGTCGAAATCGTCTACGAGGGCGAGATCGCCGACGAGGACGTCGAGGTGGTGACCGCCTCCGCCCTGAAGGGGGTCTTCGAACCGCTGGAGTGGCAGGTGAACGCGGTCAGCGCGCCCCGCCTCGCCGACGAGCGGGGGATCGACGTCACCGAGTCGAAACGCCGAAAGGCCGACGACTTCCGGAGCCTGGTGACAGTGACCGTGGGCAACGGCGAAACGTCGATCTCGGTGTGCGGGACCCTCTTTGCCGACGACGACCCGCGGATCGTTCGTATTGACGGCTTCCGAGTCGACGCGATTCCGTACGGCCACATGCTGGTCGTGCGCAACCGCGACGAACCGGGGGTGCTCGGCCTGATCGGCACCGCGCTCGGCGACGCCGGCGTCAACATCGCCGGGATGTTCAACGCCCGTCAGACCCACGGCGGGGAGGCGATCACCGTCTACAACCTGGATCACCCGATCCCCGAGTCGGTCCACGAGGAATTGCTCGCCGACGACCGGATCACTGAAGTCAACGAAATCGTGCTCGACAATACTGAGAGCCGGCGGGACGCAGACTGATCGCGACTGGCGGCTCTCGCTTCTTCCCTCCCGGTTTCACCACCCGGCATCCAGATCCGCCTCGAACGCGTCGAGGATCTCCGCGGTCGTCTCCGCGATTATCTCCTCGATCGCCTCGGGGTCGGCGTTCGTCGGATCGCCCAGCCCGCCCTCCTCGGTCACCTCGTCGAAGTAGGTGTACGACCGCGTTTCCGGGAACTCCCTGGTCGTCTGTGGCTCCTTGTGTTCCTCGCGAACCAGGTCCGGCCGGAACAGTTCGATCACGCTCGTCTCGTGGTCGCCGGCGTGACCCCAGTCGTCGCCGAACTGCTCTTCCAGCTTCTCGCGGGCGAAGTCGGTCCAGTGGACGAAGTGGACCTCGAGATCGTACTCGCGTCCCAGCCGGTCGGCCGCGAGCTTCAGCGGTTCCCGGTTGCCGCCGTGACAGTTCAAAAGGAGCAGCCGGTCGACCCCGTGGTCGGCGATGGACGCGCCGATCTCGACGATCACTTCGCGGTACGTCTCTGGGGTCAGCGTCACCGTTCCCGGAAAGCGCATGTGGTGCTGTGAGTAGCCGTACGGCAGCGTCGGCAGCCGATACAGTTGCAGGTCCCGTCGCTCGGCCGCCTCGACGAGCGTCGCAGAGAGGTGATCCGCCCGCAGGCTGTCGACCGAAAGCGGGAGATGCCGGGAGTGCTGTTCGGTACTGCCCGTGGGCAGGACGACCGCGTCCGCCGAGAGGAACGCCTCGCCGGCCTCCTCCCAGGTCATCCCGCCGAGGTCGAACGCCGTTTCCGCCGCGCCCCGTTGTGTTTCCTCGTTATCGTCGGTCACACTCACGTCCGGGGGAGCCGGGAACAAATACCGTCGGGTGACGGCGAACGACTCGTGGGAACGACCGAGAACTTCATACGCGGTCCAGCCGAAAACGAGTCGACCGTGTACCAACTGGGTCACTACGGGATCGCGCTGCTGTGTTACGCGCCAGTCGCGCGGCTGTTCGTCGGGGCGGGAGAGCCCCACGCGGCACTGGCGGGCGGACTGCTCGTCGCCGGTGCCGCAGTGCTGCCCGACTGTGACGTGTACCTTCCGCTCTCCCACCGTGGACTGACCCACACCCTCTGGTTCGTTGTCGGGGTCGGGGTGGCGGTCGCTGTGGCCGTCGTGACCGTCGCCACACAGTCGACAGCGACCGGGGTCCGGCCCTTCTGGGGCCCCGTCGCCGGCCTGCTCGCGGCGGGCGCCGTCCTGAGTCACGTCGCGGTCGACGCCGCCACGCCTATGGGGATCCGGCCGTTCGCGCCGCTTTCCGACTGGCACGTCACGCTGGATCTGGTGGCGTCGAAACACCGGACTGCGAACGTCTCGCTGTTCCTGATTGGCGGTGCGGCGGTCGCGATCGCAACGATGGTTTAAGAGGCGTCGTCAGCTCCGCAGCGAGGGATCGAACCCGTACAGCACCCCTGCACCGTCTGTGAGTCCGAGATCCGGAAGGGTCGCCCGTTCGGGGTGGGGCATCAACACCGCGACGGACTCCCGTTCCCCGAGCAGTCCCGCGACGTTGCCAGTCGAGCCGTTCGGGTTCGCCTCGTCGGTGACGTTCCCGTCGGCGTCACAGTATCGAAAGAGGATCCGATCATTCGCCTCGAGTTGTGCGTACCGGTCCTCGCTTATCTCGAATCGTCCTTCGGCGTGGGCGATCGGCAGGCGGAGCACCTCGCCCTCCTCGTAGGCGGCGGTCCAGGGGGTGTCGGCGCGCTCGACCCGGCAGTGGACGTGTTCACACTGGAACCGGGCGCTCTCGTTGGTCGTGAACGCCCCGGGCGTGAGACTCGATTCACAGCCGATCTGGGCGCCGTTGCAGACTCCCAGCACTGGCACGCCCTCGTCTGCGGCAGCGCGCACCTCCCGCATAACCGGCGCACGGGCGGCCATCGCTCCCGCCCGAAGGTAGTCACCGTAGGAAAACCCGCCCGGCAGCAGGATCCCCTCGACGTCGGCGGGGAGGCCGTCCTCGTGCCAGACGCGCTCGGCGTCGATCCCGAGGTGTTCCAGCGCGCGGACGCCGTCCCGGTCGCAGTTCGACCCGCCGAACTGGACGACTGCGACGGTCATCGTTCGGATACCGCGACCTCGTAGTCGTGGATCGTCGGGTTCGCGAGCAACCGCTCTGCCATCTCTGCGGCCCGGTCGCCGGCTTCCTCGGCGTCGGCCGCCTCCAGGTCGATCTCGAACCGGTCGGCCGACCGGAGGTCCTCCAGTTCGAACCCGAGTCGCTCCAGTGCGCGCCGTGTCGTCTCCGCTTCCGGATCCAGCACGCCGGGTTTCAGCCGGACGGTCACCGTCGCGGTGTAGGGGGTCATCGTGTGAGGGTGCGCCCTCGTGTGCAAAAACCGTTTTGGATACGATTAGTTATCCATAAATGTGTATTACACCGGCGAACACTCCAGCGGTCGGGGAGCGATGCGCCTTTCTTCGGTCGACGACAACCGTCGGGCGTGAGTCGAGAGGGAACTGACGGAACGACAGGGGGCGAGGCCCCACAGCAGGAGCGTCCCGACCGACCTCCGGCGTCGGCGATGCTGTCGGCGCTTTCGGTGCCGAAGCACGCGAAACGCGGCGCACTCGCGGGGCTGTTGCTCGCTATCGCGGCGTACCTGGTTCGGGTACTCGAGCTGTTGGGTCCGCCACCGGGAGCACGGGAGTATCCGATCCTCGGTCCGGAGGGATGGTTTCTCGTGCTGGCGTTCGTGTTGGCGGTGACGTCGGCGATGCTGATCACGATCCTGCTCGTGGCCCTGGAGGCGGCGCGGATGGGGAGAAACGTTTAGCTGTCGGGGGCGAAAGGCGGCGTATGCTCACGTCGACGCTGTCCGTCGCACCGGTCGATGAGGGATTCGAGTTCTCGCTGACGGTCAGGAACGACGACGACGAGCCCGTGGAGCTTTCGTTCCGATCGGGCCAGCGGGTCGACTTCGTGGTCGAGCGGGTCGACGACGCGGACGGAACAGGGGACGGCCAGGAGGTGTGGCGCTACAGCGACGGCCGGCTGTTCACCCAGGCGCTCGGACGCGAGACCCTCGAGCCCGGCGAGTCGCTGTCCTACGGGGCGATCTGGGAGGACCCCCCCGCCGGCGAGTACGAGGTTCGTGGCGTGTTGACCGCCGAGAACGTCGACGCCGAGGCGTCGATGGTCGTCTCAGTTCCACCCGTCTGAGGACGATTGCTCTCACTCCGCGAGTGGGTTCTCCGAATCCGAGTTCCCCTCGCGGAGCCGTTCTGCGGTCGACCGTCGCCGCCGCGCCTCGTCGACTGCCCCCCACGTCTCACAGCGATCGGCGAACCGCTCGAGGGCGTCGGCGGCGTCGGGCGTCGCGTCGATCTCCCGATAGCCTTCGATCGCCCGCCCGAACAGTTCCCGGGCGCGGTCGCGCTCGTCGCGGTCGGCTGCGACCTCGGCCAGTTCGAGCAGCGTCGCCGCCTCGCCGTGGCGCTCCTCGACGTCGCGGTATCCCGAACGCGCCTCCTCGAGCCGTTCGTCCGCCCGATCGAGATCCCCTCGTTCCCGGTCGATCGTCCCGAGCAGCCGCAGACACGCCGCCTCGCTGCGCGCGTCCCCGACCGACCGGGCCAACTTCAGGGCGCGTTCGGCGCGTTCGGTCGCACCGTCGAGGTCGCCCCGCTGGCGGGCGATCCGGCCGAGCCCAAGCAGCGCGTCGAGGTGCCCCCGGTCGTCGTCCACGTCCTCGTGGCGCCGTGCCGCCATCCTGTAGTGTTCTTCGGCCCGGTCGAGGTTCCCGCTCGCCCGTTCGACCTCCCCGAGCAGCGATCGGGTGCTCGCCTCGTGGTGGTTGTTTCCGATCGCCGCGAACGCGTCGGCTGCCCGTTCGGCGTGTCTCCGGGCGGCCGCCGTGTCGCCTCGGACGTTCGACACCACGGCGAGGTGATACTGGGCGGTGGCGAACCCGTGCTCGTAGCCGATCTCCCGGGCGATTGCGGCCGCCCGGCGCGCACGCTTTTCGGCTCCTTCGAGATCGCCGGTGACCCAGCCGACGGTCGCCAGCTTGCCGAGCACGTCCACGATCTCCCGCCGTTCGCCGAGCGCCGAATACCGGCGCTGACTCTCGCGGTAGTGCCTGCCGGCTGTCTCGAAGTCTCCCCGGTCCTGGGCCACTGAGCCGATGTCGGAAAGCGCCGTGGCGAGCTTCCGTTCGGCCCCGATTTCCCGGTAGATCGCGAGGCTTCGGGCGTATCGATCCGCTGCGACGTCGAGTTCTGACCGGCGTTGAGCAACCGAGCCCAGATGTCTGAGGCTGTCTGCGATCCCCAGGCTGTCGTCCAGTTCGCGATAGTCCGACAGCGCCTCCCGGTACAACCTCTCGGCCTCGTCGTAGGTCCCCTGTTCGTCGGCGACGTTTCCGAGCCCGACTCGACAGCGGGCCCGAAGCCGAATTCGGTCCTCCGTGGCGAGCGGGGCGTTCTCGAGCCGATCGAGCGCGGACTCGAATGCCATCGTGGCCTCCTCGAGCCGCCCTCCCGCGAGGTGCCCCCGCCCGCAGCGCTCGGCGAGTTCGACCGGCAGGCCGGCCGACGTCGCCCGCGGGACGGTAAAGGTCGGTCCGCCACAGCCACACAGGAGCGGCGCGAGCGCAGGATGGTCCTCCGAGAACTCGATCAGCCGTCGCGAGATCGACTCCGCCCAGTCGCCAGGACGCTCCGCGATCCGGTCGAGCGGATCCTTACCGTCGGAAGCCGACGACAGCCGTCCCCCGTCCCGCAGGTCCCTGAGTCGCTCGCGACTGGCCTCGTCGACAGCGAGCGCGAGCAACGTGCTCACACACCTGTCGGCGCGATCGATCGCAGCGCGTCCATCCGTCTCCAGCAACCGCCGCAGGAACGCACTCGACCAGCCGGCGTGGATCGTCCGATACCGCCCTCGATTCTGGCTGTCGAACAGCACCCGCCCCGAAAGTTCCTCTATCGCCTGTTCGACCCGTCGCAGCCGATCTTCGAGCCGATCCTCCGTCGACTGTCCGGTCGTCTCCCCCGCGTCAGCTGACGGGGCGACGATCCCGTCGCCCGCTTCGAACGCCAGCGCGTAGGCGTACTCGGGGAGGACGGGAAGCTCCGCGGCGTTGAGGAGGTTGACGAGTACCGCGGTGTCCATCGCCAGTTCGTCTCCCCGGAGTGACGCACACAGCTCCTCGACGTCGGCGTCTAACCCGGACGCGGTCTCCGAGCCGACGGCGGGTTCTCCCTCGGTACCGACGTCCGATCCGTCGCGTCCCGCCGTATCGACCTGCATCACGAGCCGGTTGAGAAACAGCAGCAACTCCCCGGGTTCCGCCGCCTCGCCCCCCTCCGCTTCGGTCGATCCGTCGGTATCGACGTCGACCGAGACGCCCGTCGCGTCTTCCAGCCGCGATCGGAACCGCTCGCGTTCGGTCGCGTCCAGCGCCGGCATCCGCACGGTTCCGATCCGCTCTCTGATCGCCTCGTCGTGCGGGTCGACGTCGAACGTCCCGCCGACGGCCCACCGTTCGCTTCCAGACTCCAGGAGGAACGCCACGCCGGCGTCGTCCTCGAGCGCCTCGATGGCGCGGAACGCCGCCCTCGCGTCGGCGCGGAGTGCCCCCTCGATCACGACGAGGGTGGGGCGGGTTCGGTCCCGGAGCAGCCGCACGAGCGCCTCCCACGACTCGAACGGTTCCGGGCCACCCTCCGGTCGATACAGCACCGATCCGACCGACCGATACCACCGGTAGGCGACGCCGCGGCAGACGGTGCTCTTCCCGGATCCCGGCGGACCGATCAGGGCGCGGGTGCCGCCCCCCTCGAGCGCGGAGAGCAGGTCAGCGACCAGCGATCGTCGCTCGCCGTCCCGGACGTGCTCCCGTTCGAGCGCGTGGCCGGCAGCCACCTCGGGGAACCCGACGCCGGCCCGCCATGCGGTCGGCAACGGAAGCGGCTCCCGCTCGGCGAAGTACGACGGCGTCAGCTTCAAGAATCCCTCCCGGAACAGCGTGTCCGTGGGATCGGGATCGGTCGGGACAGGGACGCCGCCCCACTCGACGGCCTCGGCAAGCGGCGTGGCGATCCGCCTGAGCGCCCGGTACTGACGCTCCCCCCACTCGACGGCGTCGTCGTCGTCGTTCGACACGACTCCCTCGACGGAGCGATCCTCGCGGTGGCCGACGACCGAGACGACCGTCGCGTCCCCCTCGGAGAGCAACAACAGCGCGTACGGGGGTGTCTCGGCGGCGAACGCCGCCGCTCGGTCGGACTCGACGAGCCACCGCGCCAGTGCCGGTGTTCGCTCGGGCAGTCGCGAGAGCACGCGCCGGTCGAGGACAGCCTCGACGGTTCCACTGGAGAGTTCCCGACAGCTGGAAAGCAGCGTCGCCGCGGTCTCGCCCGGCGCGATCAGCCGGATCCGATCCGCCGATTCGATCCGTGCTCGCAGCTCGGCCGGTAACTCGTTTCCGGCGCCGTCGCCGGAGCCCTGGGTGCCGTCGCCGGAGCCGACCTCCCGTCGATCTTCGGGAATGACGGTCGCTCCCTCGAACAGTCTGGCGTCGACGTCGGCGTCCGGCGGCAGCGAAGCCAGGGCCTCGGTGCCCGCGAGTACGTCGGCGAACTCTTCTCGAAACCGGGCGTACCGGTCCAGAACCGTCCGTCCGGTGAGGCTCACCTGCCAGCCGTCGTCGACGCGTTCGATCCAGCCCAAACTCTCGAGCCGGCGGATCGCACGGTCGACGGTCGCCCGCGAACAGTCGAGGTGTTCGACGAGTTCCCGTTTGTCCGCTGGCGACCGGAGCCGGTCGAGCAACGCCCGGCGCCGGTCGATCGTCCGCAGCGCCTCCTGGATCCGGTCGTCCATCGCCCTACGTTTCACGGCCATCCCACTAAACAGTACGCCCGAGCGCACTAATTCAACTGCTTATAAACCCTTAGTAATCGTCTCCCCGTTCGTTCGCCTCACCCGACCAGCGGCATGTTGTATGCCGTCTCCGCTTCCATCACCAGTTCCCAGGTCGACTCGCACTCACAGGAGACCTGCTCGAACACCGACGGGTCCTGTCGGAGGCCGAAGTCCTTGATCGCCGTCTGCACGCGGTCGTCGCAGTCGCCGCAGTTGTGCGGGCCCCGATCGGAGCCGTGGCCGACCGGATCGGAGACGACGATCGCGTCGACGTCGGCGGTCTCCTCGAGCACGTGTGCGACCGACCACAGCCACGGCGGCCGGTAGCCGTCGGCGTAGTACAGCTCTTCGACCATCGTGTACCGCTGGACGTTACACGGGTTCATGGAGACGGTGTGGCAGGGGTCGACCGTCGCGCACCGCTCGATCGAGTCGATCATGTCGTCTGCGGCCTCCGGCTCCGCGAGGAACGGCGGCTTCATGAGGAGGTACGCTTTCACGCCGGCGCCGGCGGCCGCCGCCTCCCCGCAGGCATCCTCGAAGTCGGCGAAGTCGAAGTACTTGTTGACGCAGTCGCGTCGAACCCGGTCGGTCGCAGTTTCGAGGCCGACGGCGACGTCTGTTTCGAGCCCGCGGTCGGTGAAGTCCGCGAGCTTCTCCCGGTCGACGAAGTCCGGCAGCGATTCGACGACGATCCGGTCGCGGTCGGCGAACGCCTCGGCGATGGTTTTCCGGGTCTCGGCGGGCACCTCCCGCTCGTCGAGAAAGGAGCCGGAGGTGTAGATCTTGATCAGGCCGGCGGGTTCATCGGCGTTTTCGCGCTCGTACTCCAGACAGACCTCGAGCTGATCGACCAGCGCCTCGTGACTCACGGAGCCGCCCTCGACGGACTCGGCGACGTAGCCGCACATGGTGCAACCGCCCGCCCGCGCCCACCGGCAGCCGCCGGTGTTGAGGATGATCGTCAGCGACTGGTAGACGCCGTCAGGGGTGTTGTCCTCGTCGAGCCACACCCGCGTCGGCTCGTGGGGGTCGTACGTCTCGTCCCGGCGGGCGCGGATCTCGCGCATCACCCGGTTGTGGGCGTCCATCCCGCGCCCCTCCTCGTGGCTTTCGGGGCTCGTTTCGCTCATTGTCGGACGGTGGGAGCGACGCCGTAAAGCCGTGTCGTCGTCGGTCCTCGTTGCTTCGCGATGGCCGCCCGGACCCGTTCGGTATCTCTCGGGGCTGTCCAGCCGGTTTCCGACCGTTTCGAGTAACGTATTTCGATAGTGGTATTCGCGTTCTTTCGCGTTCCCGTAACCGGTGAGAGTTACACTTCCGAAGCAATAGCTAACATGCTGCCGATCCAACGTAATAGACGTACGTTACAATGACAGAGTACGGTGGATTCAGGGACAACGTGGTAGAGGTCGACCTCTCCGGAGGCGACGTGAACTACCGAGGAATCGACGACGAGTACGCGGAGAAATACATCGGCGCTCGCGGGCTGGGCGTGCGGTACATGTTCGAGAAGGATCCGGAAGTCGAGCCGCTGAGCCCGGAGAACCGGCTGTGCTTCATGAACGGCCCGCTGACGGGTTCGCAGGCGGTCATGAGCGGCCGGATCGCGGTCGTGACAAAATCCCCGCTGACGGGGACGGTCACCGACTCGCATCACGGCGGCTGGTCGGGCGCCCGGCTGAAGTGGGCCGGCGTCGACGGGCTGCTGTTCGACGGCCGCAGCGACGATCCCGTCTACGCGGTCGTCGAGGACGGCGAGCTCGAACTGCGCGACGCCAGCCACGTCTGGGGTAAAGGCGTCCACGAGACGATCGAAACGCTCGGCGAGGAGGTCGACGGCGAGATCGGCAAAAACCTCAGCGTGATGGCGATCGGGCCGGGCGGCGAGAACGGCGTTCGGTACGCCTGCATCATGAACGAGGACGACCGCGCGTCCGGGCGCGGCGGCACCGGTGCCGTGATGGGCGACAAGAAGCTGAAAGCGGTCGTCGTCAAGTCCGGCACGCGGATGCCCAAGCCCGCCGATGCGGAGACGTTCCAGGAGGGGGCACAGCAGGCGATGCAGGTGGTCCGGGAGTCGGACGTCACCGCGCCCAACGAGGGCGGCCTCTCGGTGTACGGGACGAACGTCCTGATGAACATCACCGAGGAGATGGACGGCCTGCCCGTCAAGAACGGCCGGTACACCTCCACAAAGAGCGCCCGCGAGGACTTCGACACCGACTCCGACGCCGAGAAGGTCTCCGGCGAGCACGTCCGGGAGAACATCCTCGTCGACGAGCCGACGTGTCACTCCTGTCCGGTCGCCTGCAAGAAGGAGGTCGAGGTGCAGACGATGCACAAAGGCGAGGAGCTGAACGTCCACATGGAGTCGTTCGAGTACGAGCCCGCCTGGTCGCTGGGGCCGAACTCGCTGAACGACGACGCCGCCAAGACGGCGGTCATCATGGACCGCTGTAACGACATGGGCATCGACTCCATCGAGACCGGCAACACCCTCTCGATGGCGATGGAGGCCACCGAGGAGGGCCTCATCGAGGAGGGGATCGACTGGGGCGACGCCGACGCGATGATCGACATGGTCGAGCGCATCGCTCGTCGCGAGGACGACCTCGCCGACGCCCTCGCGAAGGGGGCCGCCGGCGCCGCCGAGGAGTTCGGCGACCCGACGATCGCGATGACGGTGAAGGGTCAGGGCATCCCCGCCTACGACCCACGCTGCATGAAGGGGATGGGGATCGGCTACGCCACCTCGAACCGCGGTGCCTGTCACCTTCGTGGGTACACCCCGGCCGCAGAGATCCTGGGCATCCCCGAGAAGGTCGACCCCTACGAGTGGGAGGGCAAAGGCGAACTCACCGCCACCTTCCAGGACCTGCACGCGATCTCCGACAGCTTCGACATCTGCAAGTTCAACGCCTTCGCGGAGGGGATCGAAGAGTACGTCCTCCAGTACAACGGCATGACCGGCCGCGACCTCTCGGAGGACGAACTGTTCGAGGCCGGCGAGCGCATCTACAACCTCGAGCGCTACTACAACAACCTCAACGGCTTCGACGCCGCCGACGACTCCCTGCCGGGTCGGTTCGTGAAGGGCCACGAGGACGCCATCCCGGGCCAGGGCGGCTCGGAGGGCGAGCTGTGTGAACTCGAGGAGATGAAAGAAGAGTACTACGAACACCGCGAGTGGGTCGACGGCGTCGTCCCCGACGAGAAGCTCGAGGCGCTCGGTATCGACATCGGACCGGGAACCGGCGTCTCGATGGGCGACGAGGGCACCGCGCCCGCGGACGATTGATCGGAAAATTCGCCGGCCTCACCGACGACTGACCGGGATCGTCCGCCGTCGCTCGGTCGCCGAGTCTCCCAACCGTCCTGGATCATCTTTTTATAAGTAGCGCCGAACTCCTAGACATGGCTTACGACCGGATCGTGGTGGCGACGGAGGGGAGCCCTTGCGCGAACAGGGGCGTCGAGCGGGCGATCGACCTCGCGGCCGAGTCCGGGGCGACCGTCCACGCCGTATACGTCGTCGATCAGGGGATCGGTCGCCCGGGCGACTGGGACATCGTCGTCGAACGGCAGGAGGCGGAAGGAGAGGACGCTCTCGATACGGTCGGCGACATGGGTGCAGAAGCCGGGGTCGAGGTGGAGAAACATCTCCGGCGAGGACAGCCTGCCGAGCAGATCGTCGGGTTCACGGAGGGGATCGACGCCGACCTGATCGTCATGGGAACCTGCGGCCGAAGCGGCTTCGACCGGTTCCGGCACGCCGGGAGCACGACCGAACGAGTGCTCCGGCGGTCGTCGGTTCCCGTGCTCGCGGTGCCGCCGGACGAGTCGACGTGATCGGCGCTACTCGAGTTCCGCGTTCGCGGCATCGAGGCCGGCGTCGATGTCGACGTCGATCCCGACGTCCGTCATCGCTTCGCCGACGGTGCGGACGCCACGGAGGATCTGTGCCGACGAGAGCGATCCCATGTTCGACACCCGGAAGATCTGCCCACCCAGATGGGCCTGTCCCCCGGAAATCGAGACGTTTCGCTCCTTTACGGCGGCGAAGAACTCGTCTGGATCGGCCTCGCGGAGTTCGGTTGGCAGCGCCACGGCGGTGACGGTGTTGGACAGTTCGGTGGGCCCCTCGGCGTCCGCGAACAGCTCCAGCCCCATCGCGGTAAAACCCTCGCGGAACGCTGCCGCCTGTCGGCGGTGGCGTTCGATCCGGTCGCCCATTCCCTCGTCGGTGATCTCTTCGACGGCGACCGCGAGTGCCCGGAACAGCGGCACCGCCGACGTGAAGGGGGTCTGGTGCTGGTCGGCCTTCCGGAGGTGCCAGTCGAGGTCCTCGTAGAAGGGCGCCGACTCGCCGTCGATGGCCGCTTTTGCGCGTTCGGTGACGTACATCGCGCTGACGCCCGGCGGTGCGCCAAGCGCCTTCTGGGCGTCGGTGACGGCGACGTCGACGTTCCAGTCGTCGATTCGGAAGACGTCCCCGCCGATGCTCGTGACGCCGTCGACGACGAAGCACGCGTCGTGGTCTTTGGCGATCTCCCCGACCTCGGCGACGGGGTTCAACAGTCCCGTGGAAGTCTCGTTGTGCACCATCGTCACCAGGTCGGTGTCGTCGTCGACCGCCTCCCGGACGGCCGAAAGCGGGATCGACTCGCCCCACGTCGCCTCCACGCGGGTGACGTCGTCGGTGTAGCGGTCGGCGATCCGGGCGAACCGCCGGCCGAACTTCCCGTTGACAAGCGCGACCACCGTGTCGCCCTCGTCGATCACGTTTGCGACGGCCGCTTCCATCCCCATCGTGGCGGTGCCGTTGAGGATCAGGCTCGTGCCCGCATCGCTGGTCGAGGTTCCGTCGAGTGTCGATCGGGTGAACACCGCATCGAGGCCCTCCTGTGCGCGCTCGTAGGTCGCCTCGAAGTCGGCAGATCGGTGAGAGACCATCGGCTCGGTCATCGACGCCAGCACGTCCTCGGTCACCGGGACGGGGCCGGGGTTGAGCAGCAGGAACTCCTCGTCGGTGGTGTCACTATCGACCATAGTTCGGGCTTCGACGCACCGTGTGTTATAAGTTGATGAATCGGGAGCGATCCGACGTTTCGGGAATCGAGCGGGGAGTCGCGTCGATCAGATCGCGCCGCCGAGGTCGAGCGCCGCGCCCTTCCGGTAGCCCTCGACCCGGCCGTCGGGCCGGAACCTGAAGACGACGGCGGGTCGGTGTCGTACTTCCGGCTTCTCGGCGAGCACCGACGCCCAGGCGTCGTCGGGGAACGACGTGCAGTCGACGAACAGGGTGACGCCGCCGGCGTGGGCCTCCAGCTGGCCGCTCGTTTTCGTCTCGGCGGTGTCCCGCACCGCGGCGACGGGGGTGGAGGCGGCCCGTCGGCTGGGGGGAAGCGGCCGGGTGACCTCCACCAGCGTCGGTTCGGTTCCCGACTTCTCGGCCCGGTAATCGAGCGAATGCCCCGTCGTCACCGGGATCTCGGGGGTGATCTCGTAGCCGGCGTCGATCAGGAGTTTGGCGGCGTCGAACTCCCCCATCGCCGCCCGCATCCGGGTGAGGTCCAGCTGTTTGGAGGTGCCGAGCTTGCCGGCCATCGTCTCCCGGTACGGGTCGAGCGCGCCGGTCGACAGCACGGATTCATAAAAGGCGAGCCCCTCCTCGCGGGTCGCATCGGGGAAGCCGGCGGCGTGGTCGCGGAAGAACTCCCTGGTGGTCTCCCGGCCGTCCTTCGAGAGGAACACCGGCAGGAAGAACCACGACAGGTGGGGATACGGCTCGAGCCACGGCGACTCCTCGTGAAGCTGGGCCGTCAATTCCTTCTCGGCCCACTCGCTGATCGGCTCCGGGACCTCCTCGAACCCGTACTTCTCGGTCTTCCAGAGCCGCTGTGGGGTCTCGGTGTTCCCCATCCAGTATCCGGCGGGGCCGCCGTCGGTCCCCTCCGGCCCGTCGTCGCTCCCCCAGCAAAACAGCGCGACGTCGCCGTTTTCCATCTCGAACCGGCGCGCCTGGTAGCCCGACGGCGGTTTGAACCACGGTCGTCCGCTTTCGGCTCCCAGGTTCGCATCCAGCGGCCGGTAGAGTTCCGACTCGACGCGGCCGGGGCTCCAGGAACCGGGGGCGTACCTGAATCGTAACGGACTCGCCACAACGGTAGTAGCTGACCGGCCGGTTTACACTTTCCTATCGAAAACAGGTTGCAGTTCGGTCGATCAGACGAACGGGACCGGATCCGGGAGCGGAAGCATCGGAACAATGAACATTCCGAGGATCGTCAACACCCCGATCACGACCGGAACGAGGATCTGCGAGAACCGGGTGGCGCCGATGACCGTCCCAAAGTCGCCGAGCATGCTCCCCAGCGACGGGGTGTCACTGATCCGGAGGATGCCCAGTTCGAGCCCGAACAGGATCACCGTCGCGCTTGCTGACATCATGCAGAACGGGCAGATCTCGCCGATCGGGACCAGCTGGAGCCACACGAAGTACGCCGACGCCAGGACGCCGGAGGCGGTGATCGGCGTGAGGATCTTGATGATCAGCGGGTGCCGGGTGTCGAACCACCACAGCGCCAGCCCGATCGTGGTCAGGTAGTAGAACCCGCCCAGCGTCGCCAGCGGGATGCCGAACACGTACGCCCACGAACTCGTGATCACCTCGATGCTACCCTGCACCGGCGCGTCGGCCGGAATTGCAGGCAGTGCGAACATGTGAATCGACGTCAGCACAACCGTCACCAGCCAGCCAACAAGCGCTACAGCGGTGAAAACCCCGAAAAGGGTCGTCACCCGCGGTGAATACTCCCACTCGTAATCGAACACGTTCTTGGTCGATGTACCCATTGCCATACAAGACTATTGTAAGATGTGGTATTAAAATATTGTGCTTTGATTGCAATACCTGGTTCGACAAGGGCTAATAAAAGGCCGTATAACGAAGGGGCACATCCCGGAAGCTGCTCCGGAATTGTGTATAATTTGCCTACCAACCTCCGCTCCCGAGGTCCTGCTGGTCGAGTTATCCATCTCTTCTCCACAGTAGTTCACCGATCGCGACAAAGCGTAGTCGACGGCAGAAAGAACTCGGTTATCGCGTCGTCAGTTCGATCGCGACCGGCGTCTCGTTGGCGACGTTGTCGGTCACTGGACAGCGATCCTCCACGGCTGCGAGCCACTTCTGGAGGGTGGCCTCGTCGGCGTCGGTCGTCGCCGTGATCTCCACGCGAAGCCCCTGGTAGCCCGCCCGGACGCCCGCGGCGTCCTCGAGCAGTTTCGAGGGGTCGAGTGCGCCTTCGATCTCGAATTCGAGGTCGTCGATCTCGATGCCGTACTCGTCGGCGACGAGGTGGCAGACGACGTTCAGACAGCCGGCCAGCGATCCCGCCAGATATTCGACGGGATTTGGTCCGTCGTTCTCGCCGCCGAGCTCCTCGGGTTCGTCGATGACGAACTCGAACTCGCGGGCTTCGACAGTCGTTTTCGTGGCGGTTTCGGCGGTTGCAGTCACGCCGAAGGTCGGTACGGAGTCGCGGTCGGATTGTTTCTGTTTCTGGCTCACGGGTTCCCCTCGGGACGAGCCGGATAAAGGGCCACCCGCACCGGCAACACGCGTCCGTTGTCGGCGCCGCCGGCAACACTCGCCGCACGGCAGGCGGTCCGCGACAGGTCGGATTTCCGGAACCGATTTCGCACGCTTTTTGGTCTCCGAGCCGCTAACACGGTTACTTCATGATCTCCGAGGGCTGCGAGCAGTGCGCCAAAGGCGGGAAGCTGGTGCTTTTCGTATACGGGTACTGCGACCAGCGCGACTGCTTTTACTGTCCACTCGGGGAGAACCGCAAGAACGTCACGGACGTGTACGCCAACGAGCGGCTCGTCGAGTCCGACGAGGACGTTCTCGAAGAGGCCCGGCTGATGGACGCGCTAGGCTCGTCGGTCACCGGCGGCGAACCCCAGGAGGCGATGGAGCGGACTTGCCACTACATCCGCCTTTTGAAAGACGAGTTCGGCGAGGATCACCACATCCACCTGTACACCGGGATCACCGGCGGGCGGGAGAACATGCGCCGGCTCGCGGAAGCCGGTCTCGACGAGATCCGGTTTCACCCCCCGCTCGAACTGTGGGGCGACCTCCACGGCACCGAGTGGGAAGAGATCCTCTATATCGCCCGTGAGGAGGGGATCACCCCGGCCTTCGAGATCCCGGGAATCCGCGCGGAGCCGGAGTTCCTGGAGTTTCTCGACGAGGGCGCCGCGGAGTTTTGCAACGTAAACGAATTCGAGATGAGTCAGGGGAACTACCGCCGGATGCAACAGGAGGGGTTCGAGCTCCAGGAGGGGCACATGTCCGCCGTCGACGGATCGAAGAACGCGATCCTCGAGGAGATGGCCGCCCACGAGCGCGTCTACTTCTGTACCAGCGTGTTCAAGGACGCCGCCCAGCACCGCAACCGGCTCAAACGGATGGCCAGAAACATTCGCCGGGAGTTCGACGAGGTGACCGACGACGGCACCATCGTCTACGGGAAGACCCGCACGGATCCCGAACGGTTCGAGCAACTGGGCGTCCCCGAGGAGTTTTATGCCGCAAAGCGGAACCACGTCGAAATCGCCTGGTGGCTGCTCGAGGAGATGATCGAGGAGGGCGATCTCGCGGACGGGGAAATCGTCGAACAGTACCCCACCGTCGACGGGACCGTCGTCGAACGCACGCCGTTGGCGTGACGAAGCGTACCGTCGACATCGGATCGCCACGCCCTAATCGTCGGGAGCACACAGCAGATACATGGACGAGCGCGTCTCCGAACACGCACAGCTTTTGGTCGACTGGAGCGCCCGGATCGAACCGGGCGACGACGTCGTGGTCTCGGTCGCCGAGGATGCCCACGATCTGGCGGAGGCAGTCGCCGAAACGTTGGGCGAGCGCGGGGCCAACCCGATGTTCACCTACGCCTCCGACGAGCTGACGCGGGCGTACCTGCAGGCGCACGACGGGGAGTTCGAGCCGGACCCGGACCACGAACTCGCGCTGTACGAGGCGGCCGACGTGGTGTTGCGCCTCGGCGGCGGACGGAACACGGCCGCGATGGCGGACGTTCCCCCCGACCGCAAGCAGGCGCACTCGCGGGCCCGGAAGGGGATCCGCGAGGCCCGGATGGCGACCGACTGGGTGTCGACCGTCCATCCGACCCGGTCGCTGGCCCAGCAGGCGGGGATGGCATACGAGGAGTACCGGGAGTTCGTCTACGACGCGGTGTTGCGCGACTGGGAGGCGCTGGCCGAGGAGATGCAGCAACTGAAGGAGATCCTGGACGCGGGAAGCGAAGTCACGCTCCGAAAGGAGCGGACCGATCTGACGATGTCGATCGAGGGACGCACCGCGGTCAACTCCTGTGCGTCGGTGGCGTACGACTCGCACAACCTGCCCTCCGGCGAGGTGTTCACCGCGCCGGCGGCGACCGAGGGCGAGGTGTCCTTCGACGTGCCGATGACGATCAACGGCAAGCGCCTGCGGGACGTGCACTTGACCTTCGAGGGCGGCGAAGTTGTCGATTTCTCCGCCGGGGAGAACGAGGCGGAACTGGCGTCGATCCTCGAAACCGACGATGGCGCCCGCCGTCTCGGCGAACTCGGGATCGGGATGAATCGCGGGATCGACCGCTACACGGACAACATCCTGTTCGACGAGAAGATGGGCGAGACGGTCCACCTGGCGCTCGGGCGGGCGTACGACGCCTGCCTCCCGGAGGGCGAGTCGGGCAACGACTCGGCGGTCCACGTCGACCTGATAACTGGCATGGACGAGGATGCGACACTATCGGTCGATGGCGAGGTGATCCAGCGCGACGGGCGGTTCCGATGGGAAGACGGGTTCGACGGCTAGGGATACGGTTGCTGTCAGGACCCTTCGAACAACGAACGAGCCCGTCGAACGTAGCTGTTCGCCTCCCAGCTGCGGGCATCACTGATCTCGTCGAGGAGTGTACGAGCATCGGTGACGGACAGCCGATCGGTTCGAACGAGTACCGAAAGCAGCGTCGGTGTCGTCACGAGCCTGGTATCCGAAAGCGACGCGTGGATCAACCCGAGTTGTGAGAATTCGTCACAGAGGAGGAGTCCAGCACCGAGTTCGTTCGCGAGAGTGACAGCAGCGTTCTCTCCGTCGTCGAGCGGAAACCCGACGTCGAGTTCGACCGACTGAACGTCGAGAACATCTGTTCGATCGAGGACAACAGTTGCGGCACGACCGTGTGCGTCATCGTACGAGGAGATCTCCTGGAGCTCTTCGAGAACAACTGCCGGGACGACGACTTCGTAGCGAGCCAGACACAGCGCGAGCGGTTCGGGTTCCGCGTCGGCGACAACTCCGAGACTGACGAGAGCGGAGGCGTCTGCGACGAGCGTCGTCATCTATGCGTCGGCGACCTCGTCGATGAAGTCTGCATCCAACTGCTGTTTCAACACGCGGAGGTTCGCCGCCTCTTCGGCACCGACGAGCGATTCGAGTTGTTGGAAGGAAATCTCGTCGTCGTAGTAGGCGGCCGCAATCTCCTGGACGAGCGCGGTGTCGTGTGTGGCCTCCTGAAGGTATTCCCGCAGCGCTGTTACGAGAATATCTGTCCGGTCTTCCCCGAGAACCTCTGCGAGGGCATCGGTCCGATCGATGAGTCGGTGTGGTGCCCGAAACTGAACGCGCTTTTTGTCGGTGCTCATTGTGTGTACATTGTGAGCCAATCTACTTAGCTATTGTCGTGTGTACAGTGTGAGCCTCTCTGGATCGCATCGCCGAACGTCGCCACAGTACAGGGAGATCCTGTCGGTCAGTCCCCAAACCTGATTTCCTCGACTGTCGTCCGTTCGCCGAACAGCCAGTCGGCGTGGTCGACGGCGTACTCTCGGTGATCCGCTTCGATCGCACCCAGCGCGTCCTCGACCAGCACCGGTCGGAAGTCCCGCAGTCCGGCGCTGCCGGCGGTGTGGAGCACACAGACGTTCGCCAGTGTCCCACAGATCACCAGGTCCCGGAGGTGTCTCGTCTTTAGCCACCCCTCCAGTTCGGTCCGGTAAAAGGCGTCGTAAGTGTGCTTCTCGACGACGTGATCCTCGGGTCTGACCTCGAGGTCGTCGTGGATCTCCGCCTCCCAGGAGCCCTCCAGCACGTGTTCGCCCCACTGCTCGAACTCGTCGTAGTAGTGGGCGTCCTCGAACTGCTCGGGTGGGTGGACATCCCGAGTGAACACCACCTGGGTGTCCGCCTCGCGGGCCCTGTCCAGGAGTGTCGAGATTGGGTCGAGCGCATCTTCGCTGCCTGGGGCATAGAGGCTCCCGTCGGGATGACAGAAGCCGTTTTGCATGTCCACCACAACGAGTGCGGTGCTGTCGGAATCGAACGTGAACTCGCTCATATCCGGTTGTACGCATCGAACGTCCCTAAAAACTTCCTCGCGGCCACTTCTCCGGCGGCGACGAGCAGCGGGAGGCCGAGAAAGAAGAACCACGCCCCGACGTACAGTGCGTGAGGATCGCTCGGGCCCGCGACGTACGCCTGGGTGTGGACACTGTTGAGAAACAGGACGATCGCGACGGGGAGCGGCCAGACGAGTCCAAAGCGCACGAGCAGATACGTCGGCACCGCAAGAAGCGCAACCCCGCCGACCGCGCCCCACACCAACAGCAATGGCGATCCGAAGATTCCCCAGCCGGCCGCATAGCCCAGCGACGCGACTGCGTGGAGTCCGCCGGCCGCGAGGGCGACCCGGAGGGCACCCTCTCGGGTTGTGGTTCGCGTGATCCACGACAGCCTCGACCACCCGCCCGGGTCGGGAACCCGACCCGAGCGCGCCCGGGCGACGTGCTCCCACACCCCGGCGAGGACGGCGCCGACGAGCCAGACGTACCACGCCCCGACGTATTTGACGATGTAGAGTCCGTCCTCGACGACGGTGTGACCGGTCGGCTCGTCGATGCCCGGTTCGATATCGGCGACGTCAACGAACGTCGGGTCCGGCGGTGCCAGTTCCATCCCGACCGCGTAGCCGCCGATCACGGCGACGACGAAAAGCGGCGAGGCCAGGCGATCCTCGAACGCCAGCCACGCCGGCACCGCACCCAAAAGCACCAGCCCGCCGTAGCGCCACGCCAGCGCAGACGGCGCCAGCGATCCGGGCCCGTAGTCGTAGCCGTATCGGAGCGCAACCCCGACCACGACGGCGGCGTGGACGATCCCGATCAGGAGGGCGAGCACTGCATGGAGGGCGGCGCGTCGCATGGTCGTGTCCCCTTGCGCGAAAGACTTAAAATGGCGTCACGATTTAGCCCGGTGTCCCTCGGCGCGCGAGTCTCCGACCGACCTGGTGTTTCTTGTAGTCTCCCGCCGATCAGTCAACTGTATGACTGATGAGACGCTCCACGAGTCTACAGAGGTACAAAAGCGCGGCCGACTGGCGACGTTCTTCGGTCGGCTGGCCGATCGGTTCCGGAGCGGCGAGGCGGTCCCGATCGACGACGGCCAGAGCGTGACGATCGATCCGCCCGCGGAGGCGGAGATGGAGGTCGAACTCACGCGGGATGGCGACGACATCCACCTCGACATCGGGCTCGAGTGGCCCGAAGACGGGGGACAAATCGAGACTGACGTCGTCGCCAGCAAGGCTCGCTTCGAGGTGTACGAGGACAGGGGTGGGAACGTCCGCTGGCGGCTCGTCCACCGCAACGGCAACGTGATCGCCGACTCCGGCGAGGGATACGCATCCAAACAGAAGGCCAAGCAGGGACTGGAGAGCGTCCGGCGCAACGCTCCGGGCGCGTTCGTCGTCGACGAGTCGAAAGACGAGGAGGCACCTCCCGAGGGCGGCAGCAACGCGACGTTCGAACTGTTCGAGGACGTCGAGGGGCGCTGGCGCTGGCGGCTCCGCCACGAGAACGGTAACGTCATCGCGGATTCGGGGCAGGGGTACGCCTCCAAACAGAAGGCAAAACAGGGGCTCGGAAGCGTCCAGAAGAACGTCGGCGGGGCGCCCGTCGAGGAAACCGATTCCTAGTCGAACCCGAGTCGGTCCCCGCGGACTCGTTTCTGGAACCGAACCCGATCCGACCGAAGTATCTTTCGAGATACCTGTGGTAAGAGTTAACAATGAGCATGACGTAGGGGTGGACGCCTAACACGAGATCGAAGGTCATGTCCAGTTCACAGCACACAGGTCGGTCGGTCGCGGTATCGATCCCACGGGAGGAGCAGTGGACGCTACACCACGTGCTCCTCGACCGGATCGAACGAGAACGCACGGCGGAGTCCCCGGAGCTGGGGCCCCCGTCGATCGAGGTGTATCGGGCGTTCGATCGCCTGGACGACGGCGAGACAGCGTTCACGCTCGCACAGCTCGAGGCGGTGCAGTCGGTGCTGTCGGCGTATCACCACGCACCGACCGACTGGGAGCTCGACCGGCCGGAGATCGAGGCGCTGTTAGTCCGCGTCTCGGACGCGATCGAGAGGGCGGAGGCGACGTAGGTTTTCGTTT
Organism: Halalkaliarchaeum desulfuricum; assembly: GCF_002952775.1. Lineage (NCBI taxonomy): Archaea > Methanobacteriati > Methanobacteriota > Halobacteria > Halobacteriales > Haloferacaceae > Halalkaliarchaeum > Halalkaliarchaeum desulfuricum. Next base: position 3,037,645 of record NZ_CP025066.1, on the reverse strand, counting down.
TCTCACTCAGTTTCCGTCGCCAGTTCGTATTCGTGTGCCCAGACGTGGAGGTGGCCGAAGGCGGGAAACAGCGCCCGCGCCTTCTCGGTCGGTTCGTACTCCACACGCGGGGGAACTTCGTCGTAGGCAGTTCGCGAGAGCAGTCCGGCGTCGGTCAACTCGGCGAGCCGCGTCGAGAGGGTGTTCGGGGGAACCTCGAGGGTCGATTCGAGGTCGCGAAACCGCAGCGGGCCGTCAACACGTCGAATCGATCGTCCGGAAACGGCAACGACACCGCGTCGCCGATGCAAAAACCGGCCGAGAGTTCCCGGCTGTCGGCTTTCGAACGGGCCCGGTCGATCATCTCGGCGGCGATGTCGACTCCGGTGACGTTGTGGCCCAGATCCGAAAGCAACAACGAGATGACGCCGGTCCCACACCCGACGTCGAGGACGTCACGGGGATGTTCACCCGTCCACGCCCGAAGCCGGTCCAACCAGGCGTCACGCTGGTCTGTGCTGTGGATGCCGGAGATTCCGTCACTGTCGTATTCGTCGGCTCGACCAGCCCAGTAGCGTTCGACCGCTGTTTTGCTGGTTTCCGCCGGTGAATCCCTGTCAGTCATGACTCATTTCCCCTCCAGATTGACGTGTTCGAGCCCGTACTGCGTCTCGGCCGGATGGGGGTCGTAACCGCGGACGTCTGCCGATGTCGCGATCACGTTCGTGTAGCCCGTCAATACGGCTATCGGCACGTCATCGAGGACTGCCGACTGGACAGCGTGGTATTTCTGTCGGCGAATTTCCGGATCGAAACTCGCTCTGGCTTCCTCCAGCAGGCGATCCACCCGGTCGTTGTTCCACCCGTGCTGGAGCGCTCCCGCAGAGTGAAACAGGTCGGTGAGCCTGTCCGGATCCGGATAATGCCAGTTCCAGGAGGTCAGATACGCGTCGAACGGATCCCGGGAGATTCGATCGACCATGGTTCCGTACTCGAGGATCGCGAGTTCGAACTCGATTCCGATGTCGGCGAGTTGACTCTGGAGCACCTCGCCAATCAGGGGCAGGCTCCGGGCGTCGTAGGTGTAACAGTCGACTGACAGCCGTTCGTCTCCGTTCGTTCGGGTCCCGTCCGATCCCGTCGTCCATCCCGCGGTCGACAACAGGTCGTCGGCTCGCTCCGGGTCGTACTGCGGTCCGTCGACGTCGGGATCGGCCCAGCTGGACATCACCGGCGGGATCGGCTCGCCCACCGGGTCATCGATTCCCTCGAGGACCGATTCGGTGATCGCGGCCCTGTCGATCCCGTGGGTGACCGCCCGCCGAACGCGGCTGTCGTCGAACGGGGCGGACTGTGTATCGAACGTCAGAAACCGGAGCCGGGGGATCGTCGGCGTGTACACGTCGATCCCGTCCGCCGCTTCCAGATCCGCGACGAACTCCTGGGGCAGGATGCGGGCCATCTCGAGTTCGCCGTTCTCGAGTTTCAGCCGGCGGGTCTGATCGTCCTCGACGACCTCGTATCGGACAGACTCGACCGACGGAACCGTGCCGTGATACTCCTCATTTCTTCGGGCACGCAGTTCGGCCCCGGTCTCCAGCGAGTCGAAAACGAACGGGCCGGTCCCGATCGGTTCGATTGGGTCGTCATCCAGGGCGTCGGGACTCAACACGACCGCCTCGTGGCGGGACATGTGAGCCAAAAGCGGCGCGAACGGCGTCTCGGTTTCGATGGCGATCGTCACGTCGTCGACGGCCTCGACGCTCCGGACCGGGACGTTGGCGAACGCGTTCGAGCTGGCGGCGCGACGGAGCGACGGGAGCGCAGTCCGGGCATCGAGCTGCCGGCCGTCGTGGAAGGTCACGCCCTCCCGGAGCGTGAACTCCCAGCGCGTCTGTGTGACCTGCTCCCAGTCGGTCGCCAGGCTCGGGGTCGGTTCGACGTCGTGAGAAACGCCCACCAGCGCTTCGGTGATTCCGACCCGACGGAGGGCGTACCCGGATTCGAGGGGATCCCTGTCGATGCCCCACGGTGAGCCGACGTGTAACGCCGCCCGCTCGTCTCCACCCAGACAGCCGGCAACGCCGAGGATGCCGGCGGCCGCGGTCGTTTGCAGGACGGTGCGTCGGTCGAATTCGCCTGCTGTCAGATCAGTCATTTGTTTGTCGTTTTTGAACCCTGTCGTTCGAGGCCGTGTCCGTCCGGATGTCGTCGTTCGCGACTGTGTCCGTTCTCGTTCCCGTTTTTGTTCGCGAGTGGTACCGGAACCACGCGTCAACGTGATGGCACCGCGAACGTCCGTCGCCGACGGTGACGACCGGTGGTCGGGACGTTTCACACGTCTCGTCGGCGATCGGACACCGGTCGTGGTACGCACAGCCGGCGGGCTGCTCCGTCGGATCCGGTGGCTCGCCCGCCAGGTCGCCCACTGTGGCGCCTTCGGTACCCGGCGCGGCGCTCATCAGCGTCCCGGTATAGGGGTGGCGCGGTTCCGAGAGCACCTGTTCGGCCGGGCCGGTCTCGAAAAGCGCCCCGAGATACATCACGGCGACCCTGTCGGCGACGTGACGGGCGACTTCGAGGTCGTGGGTGACGAACAGATACGTCACCCCGAGTTCCGCCTGCAGGTCCGAAAGCAGGTTGAGGATCCGCGCCTGGACCGAGACGTCCAGGGCGGTCGTCGGCTCGTCGAGGACGAGCACCGACGGTTCGAGCGCGAGCGCACGGGCGATCGCGACGCGCTGTCGTTGCCCGCCCGAGAGCTGGCGCGGATACCGCTCGGCGTGGTCCGGCCGGAGGTCGACCAGTTCGAGGAGGTTCTCGATGCGATCCTGTCGACGCGAGGGGGACCACCCGGCTTCGACGAGCGGTTCCGCGATCGCCGCACGGACGGTTCGACGGGGATTGAGGCTGGTTGCGGGGTTCTGGAAGACGACGCCGACCGCTTCGAGCTGGTCTGGCTGCCGGGACTCGACACCACCGACCGGCTCGCCGTGCAGCCGAACGGTTCCCCTGTCGGGCGTCTCGAGACCGGCGATCAGTCGCGCCAGCGTCGTTTTCCCGCATCCCGATTCGCCGACCAGCGTCAGGGTCTCGCCGGCCTCGAGTTTCAGCGAGACGTCCGACACTGCTGTCAGCCGATCTGTCGTTTTGCGGAGCCGAGCCAAGAGTCCGTCGTCGGTGCGGAAGGATTTCGTGACTCCGTCGAGTTCGACCGGCGGGGCGGTCGAACCCCCATCCGACGATTTGCGTGCATGTGTCGTATCGCCGGGGACATCCTCCCGCTCGCCGCGGTTCGAAAGCGCCCGGAGGGGGCTTTCCCGTGCGTCGGACACCCCACAGCGGACGGTGTGGGCGTCGGACACGGAGACGACCGGGGGCGTCGACCGCCGGCAGTGTTCGACCGCGGCCGGACAGCGGTCAGCGAACGCACAGCCGTCGCCCCCGGTCTCGGAGGAGGGACGGCCGCCGACTGTCGGCAGTCGGTTCCCGGGGTCGGTCCAGCCGGGACGACACGCCAACAGCGATTTGGTGTACGGGTGGACCGGATCGCTCAGCACCGCCCCGGTCGGTCCCGTCTCGACGACGGTCCCCTCGTACATGACGACGATACGGTCACAGATTCGGGACACGACGCCCAAATCGTGGCTGATGAGGAGCATCCCCATCCCGAACGACTCGTTGAGCGTCGCGAGACGATCCAGGATCGCGGCCTGTGTGGTCGTGTCGAGCGCGGTCGTCGGTTCGTCGGCGACGAGGACGGACGGTCGTCGTGCGAGGGCGATCGCGAGCATCACTCGTTCGCACATCCCCTCGCTGAGCTGGTGTGGATAGGCGTCGACGCGGTCGGCGGGCTGGGGCATGCCGACCTCCGCGAGTAACTCGACGACACGGTGTCGGGTAGGTTCGGTGTCGAGTCGTGTTCTCGCCCGGGACAACAGCGCTCCCACGAGCGATCGACTGTCCGGTTGATCGTCCGGCTGTCGATCGGCGCAAAGCGCCTCGGCGATCTGCTCGCCGACGGTGTAGACCGGGTTCAGCGCCTCCGAAGGGTGCTGGAAGACGATCCCGAGCTCCCGGTTGCGAAGCCGACGCAGTGTCGGCTTCCCGGCGGTCGTCAGGTCCGTCCCATCGAAGGTAATGGTTCCACGGGCGATCTCGCCGGGCGCTTCGAGCCTGACGATCGAGCGGGCGGTCACCGACTTCCCACAGCCGCTTTCGCCGACCAGCCCGACGATCTCCCCGTCCCCGACTTCGAAGGACGCGCCGTTGACCGCGCGGACGGGGGCAGATCCCGTCGGAAACCGGACGTGAAGGTTCTCGACGGTGAGGGTCACGTTGGCTTCCTCCTGGTACGATTTCCGAGATGATCGGGGTCGAGAACGTCCCGGAGACCGTCACCGAAGACGTTGCATCCGATGACGGTGACCATGATTGCCACGCCCGGGGCCGTGACGAGCCACGGGGCCGTACGGAGGTACTCGCGGCCGCCGGCGATCATCGTTCCCCACTCCGGTGTCGGTGGTTGTGCGCCCAGCCCCAGAAACGAGAGCCCGGCCGCGGTCAGCACGATCGACCCGAGGTTCATCGTCGCCAGCACGAGCACCGGATTGACGACGTTCGGCATCAGATGGCGGCGGGCGACGCGTCGCGGCGGCGTCCCGTAGAGCTGGGCGGATTCGACGAACGCCCGATCCTTCACAGCCAGGACGTTCGCCCGGACGACACGGGCGTAGGACGCCCAGCCGACCACAGAGAGGGCGATCAGGACGTTCGTGAGACTCGGGCCGAGCACACCGGCGACGACGAGAGCGAGCACGAGCCCGGGAAACGCCAGTTGGATGTCGACGAGCCGCATGAGCGCCGCGTCGACGACCCCGCCTGCATAGCCCGCGACCAGTCCGACAGCGGTTCCCACGCCCAGCCGAACCGCCGTCGCTACCAACGCGAGCACGAGCGAGACGCGGGCACCGTAGACGAGTCGCGTGGCGACGTCACGGCCGAGCGCGTCCGTTCCCAGCGGGTGGGCGAGCGACGGTGCCGCAAGCCGGGAGTCGAGAACCTGCGCTGTCGGATCGTACGGGGAGACGACCGGCCCCAGGACGGCAACGATCGTCAGCACCGCCACGATCGAACCGCCCAGACGGACGCCGGCGTTGTGCCGCATCGACCGCACGAACGACGAGTCGACGCGGCGGAGCCACGCCGAGAGTCCCCACGGGGCTGCCCCGACGCGCTCCCGAAGTGTAGTGGGGTCGGTCACAGTCGCCCTCCGCGGTCGATCCGTGGATCCAACAGCACGTACGCGAGGTCGACGAGCTGGTTCACCGCGACGAACACGGCTGCAATGAGGAGGACGACCCCCTGCACGACCGGGTAGTCCCGCGCGAACACGGCATCGACCAGAAGCGTCCCCAGCCCCGGCCGCTGGAAGACGACCTCGACGATCACCGCGCCACTCAACACGAACCCGAACTGGAGGCCGACGATCGTCACGACGGGCAGCAACGCGTTCCGGAAGACGTGTCTGTAGATCACGAGTCGCTCGCGAACCCCCTTCGACCGCGCCGTATCCACGTATGCTTCCCCGAGAACGTCCAGCATCGACGTACGAACGAGCCGCGTGACGACGGCTGCGAGACCGGTCCCGAGCGTGATCGCCGGCAGGACGAGGTGAGCGACCGTTCCGGAGCCGGACGTGGGGGTCAGACCCAACTGCAGCGAGACGAGGAGGATCAACAGATACCCAAGCCAGAAGTTCGGAATCGACACGCCCGCGAGAGCCGCGAGTTGGCTCGCCCTGTCGATCCAGGTGTCGTGATGGACCGCGCTCAACACACCGAGCGGGAGCGCCACGACCAACGAGACCGCCATGGCCGCGATGGCCAACTCCAGCGTGTTCGGGAGGTAAGCGAGCAAGAGCGACGCCACCGGCTCCGAGTAGGAGTAGGACGTCCCGAGATCACCCTGAAGCACGTCGGTGATCCAGGCGGCGTACTGGTACAGGAACGGGTCGTCGAATCCGTGTTCGGCACGGAACGCCTCGACTTCGGCGGTGGACGGCTGGCCCCCTCGCTGTGCGCGGAGAATCGTGTACGCCGGATCGCCGGGGGTGAGAAAGAGGAGCCAATAGGTAATCACGGACACCCCGACCATGACGACGGTGGCCGAACCGATCCGCCGCAACACGATCCGTCGCAGTCTCATTACTGTCCGACCTGGCTCCTGTGCCCCTTCGCGGAGCCTCCCGGTCGACGTCGGGGGATATTCTGGTGCGGTACTGCGGAATCCGTCCGGACTGCGTCGCAACGGCGGGTCACTCGGGCTACTCGGTCGGCAGCGCGTTGGCTCCGAGTTCCGCCGGCTGTGGCCGTCACCGCCCCGGATTCGGCGTCACAGACGCTTACGGCCTGCGTCCCCGAATCGACCCTCCGAGTCTGCATCCCGCTGAAGATCCCTCCGGAACCTCAATAATACTTTTGACTATTATCGTAATACTATCGGGCCTATCGACGAACCCACGCAGTGGCTCGTCGGCTGTCAGCACTGCCGGAACGACAAACAGTTCTTCGCGGAACGCCCGGCGCGACAGTGTCCGGCTCGCGGCTGCAGTTTTCACGCGTTCGACGGCCGTTCGCTCACGCTCCTCCGGAATCGTCCGGACAGGTGAGTGTCCCCCAGGACCGAACAGATCCCGGCGAAATCCGGATGAGCGGTCGCCTTTCGAGGTCGTGAGCGTCGTACTGGTCGTACTTCGACCGGAGTGCAGTCACTGCCGCCGCGTGGATCGTGTCGTCGGGATCGACGAGCGTGGCTGTTCCACGCACCTGCACCCAGCCGAGCTCCGACCAGTTGTCCGTGTAGTGGTCGACCACGAGCGCGACGCGGGGATTCTCCCGAATATTTCGACTACGTCGGAGCTCCCTCGGCGCCACGTCCTGTGGTTTCTCGTCGATCGGCGTCACGATATTCCCGTCGGCGAACGCGAAGCAGACTGGCACGACGTGTGGTCGTCCGTCGACGTCGACAGTGGCGAGCCGACCGATCGGTGCGGACTCGAGATACCTCCGTTCGGTGCGCTCGAACATCTCAATTGTTGTCAATAGAATTGACGTATTTTAGTCTGAATGACGCAAACATGGCGGAATCTTTTTCCTCAGTTGTTGCGCCTATCGATTTCTACAACCTGCAACTCCTCGTCGACAGTCACGAGTAGCTCGTCATCATCGATTCTGAAGGTCGCTCGTGCCCGGGTCGGATCCGTTTGAATGACTGCGGCGTTCCCGGGATCGAGCTCGGGAACGTTCCAGACCGGTGTTTCTCGGACGTGAATCCCGTGTTCGTAGAAGAAACACTCCACCTCTGGTTCGACCAGCAAGAGCGCGTGATCCAGCGAGAGTCCCGAACGGTGGCCACACCGCCGACACTCGAACTGGACGGCGGGTTGATCGGCGGGTGGGCCGTCCTCCTCCGGTTCGGTACCGACGGCCAGCTCAGCGATCGGTTGCACCGTCGGGACTGTCTCGCCGCTGCAATAGCGGCAGAAGCCGGCTGCGATCCGGCGGAACTGGGTCCGGAGGTGATCGCTGACGACCGTAGGAATCGCTTCGCGGTCGCGCCCGGCCAGCACCGCCGGCGGGACGATTCCCTCCCACCCGGCCGCACAGGAGTCACACTCGACTTCGACCCGCTCGGTGTCGTACTGGAGGTACTGGCTCCCTCCACACATACGACACGAACCGTCCAGTTCGATCGGCTCGAGTTCGCCCTCGACAGTGTAGCTTCCGGACGCGATAGCCCCGTTGACGTGTCTGCCCGCCTGCGTGAGCCGATACCCGTCTTCGGTCTTTGCAACGAACTGTCCGACGAGGTTGCCGAGGTGGTAATTGAACTGTCCTGTGTCGTCGACGTCGACGGCGTCGTACAGCGTTGAAAAGGGAACCGTCTCCACGTCGGTCGCCCAGAGCGTCTGGAGTATCTCGAGTCGCGTCTCGTTGCCCAGCAACGAGAACACCGCTCCTGGATCGACCTGCTCTGAGAACTGTTCGCTCATAGCGTATCCATGTGTATCGGTACCTATAGGCGTGACCCCGGCGTGGGCGGTGTTCCGTTCCGTGGGTTCGCACGTCAACCGCGGAAGATTTCCGGATCGAGAACGCCGAGATGACGGAGGTCCCGGTACTGCTCGTCGTAATCGAGTCCGTATCCGATGAAGAACTCGTCCGGGACCGTGAACCCCGTGAACGCCGAGTCGACCGCAACCTCCCGGTTTACAGTCTTGTCGAACAGCGTCACGATTCGGATCGAGGACGGGTCGAACTCCTCGATCCGGTCACGGAGCGTCGCCAGCGTGTATCCCTCGTCGAGGATGTCCTCGACCAACAGGACGTCCTTGCCTTCGATCTGCTCTTCGTGGAAGAACTGCACGGTCGGCGTGTCGGTGGTCGGACCGGCGTGGTATCGGGAGGAGTGGACGACACCCTCGCTGTAGGGGACGCCGAGATCGACCTCGCGCAGCAGGTCCACGAAGAACCGAATCGCCCCCTTGAGAACACAGATCGGGTAGAAGTCTGGATTCGAGTGGTACTCCGCCGAGATCTCGGACCCGAGCTGGGCCACGCAATCCTCGATCTCCGCTCGTGGGATCAAAACCCCCTCGAGATCCGACTGATACGTCTCCTTGATACCGAACTGGTCGGCCGTGCGGAGTTCGCGGTTCCGGACGTCGATTGGGAGTTCTGTCATTCTCAGGTAACGTGTTGCATTGCCGGGGATAAATACGATACCCTCCCCTGTGGAACATGTACTCGTGATTTTTCTGTGGCCGTCACCCGCGTCGGACCGCCACGATCTGTCTCAACCCCGCTTCGAGCGAGACTTCCGGCTCGAAATCCAGTTCCTTGCGACTCCGGCTGATATCTGCCCTGCTCTCGGAGATGTCCCCGGGGCGGGCCGGCTCGAAGACCACTTTCGACTCCGAGTCGGCGGCGTCCCGGATCACCTCCGCGAGTTCGAGCACCGAGGTTTCGGTGCCGGTGCCGACGTTGAACGCCCGCCCGACGGCGTCGGTCGTCGCCGCCCGGAGGTTCGCCTCGACGACGTCGGCGACGTGGACGAAATCGCGGGTCTGGGTGCCCTCGCCGTGGACGGTGATCGGTGCCCCCGAAAGCGCCTGTTCGAGGAAGACATCGATCACGCCGCTGTAGTCGCCACCCTGCTGTCCGGGGCCGTAGATGTTGAAGTACCGCAGCGTCACCGTCGGGATGTCGTAGAGCCGGGTGTACAGCCTCGCGTACCTGTCGGCGGTGAGCTTCGAGAGCCCGTACGGTGAGGTCGGCTCTGTCGGGTGCGATTCGGTGATGGGAATCGATTCGGGCTCGCCGTAGACGGCTGCACTCGAGGCGAACACGAGTCTGGCATCAGCGTTCCTGGCCGCTTCCAGGACCGACAGGGTCGCGTCGGCGTTGATCGACTGCGTCCCCACGGGGTCCTGGACCGACTCCTCGACGCTCACGAGCGCCGCCAGGTGATAGACGACGTCGACGCCCGCCGCCGCGCGTTCGAGGAGGTCGTCTTCGCGGACGTCCCCCTCGAACACCGTCACGCCGTCCGGAAGGTTCTCGCGGCGCCCGGTCGAGAAGTCGTCCAGGACCCGGACCTCATTGTCCGGATACAGCGCCCGGACGAGGTGGCCCCCGACGAACCCGGCGCCGCCGGTGACGAGTATCGTCCGGTCGGTTACGCCACACTCTTCGGCAGAGACGGTCGACGGGATCATGTAATTGCCTCAATCATGTCCGAGAGTACCTTCCAAATCTGCCGGACGACGATCCTTAAATCGACCCAGAACGACTGTTTTTTGATATATTTGATGTCGTGACGTAGCTTTTGCTTCGGTTGATATCCGGTAACATCGTTTACCTGGGCTAGCCCTGTCAACCCTGGTTTGACGAACCACCGTTTGTGCCAATCTCCCGTTCCGATCTGTATATCTGCGTCCAATTCTGGGCGCTCCGGTCGTGGACCGACGACGCTCATGTTACCAACCAGTACAGACCACAGTTGTGGGATTTCATCCATGTGGGTCTGTCTGAGTATTCGTCCTACTTTCGTTACGCGAGGGTCCGTTCCTCCTGCATCTTCCTCACTGATTTTCACACCAGTCTGGGATTCCGCGTTTTCGATCATGCTGCGGAATTTGTATATGCTGAATGTCTCCCCGAAAGCTGCTGTGCGTTCTTGTTCGTACAAAATTGAACCGCCGTCGTCGAGCTTTATCGCGATAGCAATACCGAGAATTATTGGAGTTAAAACTAACAGCCCCACCGTCGCGAAGGCGATGTCGAAGAGGCGTTTGAAGACGTAGTCCTGTGGGTCCCAGGGTTCGATTTCGACGTCGACGAGTGGGCCGCCGCCGGTGTCGGACGTCAGGACGGCGTCGGCGAACTCCCGGTGGACCTTGGCGGCGACGCCGTGTTCGTAGCAGGCGTCCAGTGCGCCGAAAAACTCCGCCCGATCGGCGTGCCGGAACGCCAACACGGCAGTGTCGACGTCGTACTCCCGGATGACGTCCTCCAGTCGGGAGAGTCCCCCGAGACGTTTAATCGTCCCTGCGTCGGTGCCGATTTCGAGGACGCGTTCGTCCGCCGGCGGATGGTCGACTGTGGCACCGCCGTCCGGAACGCTAGTCGAGTATCGTCCGGCGTCGTCGTCGAGCCAGTTTTCGGCCGCGATCTCGGCGCCGTTGAGGTACGTCGGGCAGAGACAGCCGATGAGGTGTCCCTCGACGTCGGGAGTGATCCGACGGATCTGTTCGAGATCGTCGCCCACCAGGATGGCGCGGTCGGCCTCGTCGGCGGGACGACGGATCCAGACGAACCACAGCGGGATCACCACGAGGAGGGTCCCGACCAGCATCGTCAGCGTCGCCCTGGGGAGGCGGTGAGACCACTTGAAAAACCCGAGGGTTGCCAGTACGAGGCCGCCGGTGAGCACGCGCTTTTGTGCGAGGAAGATCGTGTCGAGGATTCGTCGCGGACGGGGTTTATAAAGGGGGACGAGGCTGCCGGCGATCGCAGCGACGCTCAAGAGCAGTGCGAGCTGGAGGGAGTCGCCGGTGAGAACCGTCGGTTCGAGGCGGTTGAAGAGCGGAACGTAGGTCGTAAAGAGTAGTTGGGCGGTCGGATGGTTGGCTAGCAGCACGGCTCCAATCGTGAGACAGATCACGCCGGTTGCACTCGCGATTCGGTACCGCCAGCCGGAGAGCATTCGTTACTACCGCGGGCGGGATATTATATTAATATTTTGATACTGTGAAGATACAGTGTTCGGAGATGCGTGTTTTCAGCCCATGAACTGTCGTCCGAACGCACTTCTTGGTGGGCTCTCTACGTGGTTCCGTGACCGAAGACGCCGACGAGGACGACTCCGTCCGGGTATGGCTGGTGGAGCGCACCTACTCCGACGACGAACAGAACCTGATCATCCTGACGTACGCCACAACCGACGGCCGGCAATACTTCCGGAAGGAACGGGCGTTGACCTCCTTCGACGATGTCCGGGAAACGACGGCCGCGGTGTGGGCCGCCTCGGAGAATCTCGGGCGGGTGAGAGACGAGGCGGAACGTGAACGGTACGCCGCCGAGGCCCAGCGGATGGCCGAGAAACACGATCCCGACGACGTGATTTAGGACCGATCCCGGCTCAGCCCCTCACCGGATCATCGACAGCGCCATCTTGAAGGAACTGACGGCGTCGACGGCGTGGGGGACGTCGGCGGGCATGAGTATCGACTCGCCATCCTCCAGTTCGTGGCGCTCGCCGTCGAGGGTGACGGCGGCGGTGCCGTCGAACACCTGCAAAAGCGCGTCGTGAGGGGCGGTGTGTTCGCTGAGGTTCTGCCCGTCGTCGAACGCGAAGACGGTGACGGAGCCGCCCTCGTCGTCGATCAGCGTCCGGCTGACGATCGCGCCAGTCTGGTAGTCGACGAGGTCGGGGAGTTCGAAGACGGTACCGTCGATGTCGTCGGGGTGGGTGGAGCTGTCGTCTGACATGGATGCGTTGGCGGGGCTGCCGATAGCGACGGTTGGCGGGCCGGAGAGATAAAAGGGAGTTCTCTGGACAACGCTGCTCCCGGACTGGCTCGTCGTCGTGGCGTTTCTCGTCTTCCTTGCGCTCGCTCCCGTATTTCTCCCGCTGTATCGGCGGTACTATCCCAAGCGCCCGCGCCCAGACGGGTGAGACTGAACACGGAACTGTCTCGGGGTTCCACCGCGGCTCGATGTCCCAGCCGATCCGCTCCCCGAATCATGCAGTCTGTGAACTGGCCGTCTCGCTGATCTAGCCCCTTCAGAAACGGCTCTAAGTCAACTTATCTTGGATAAGTAGACTTAGATGGGTGCCCACGCAACGCTAACTCGAGATGGACGCCGACGAGTTTGCGGATGGCCCTGGAACGATCGTCGAGTACGACGGGCTTGCCTGCTATCGACCAGCGAGCCTCCCGCCGGAGATCGAGTATACCGATGCCATCCTGTGCGTGTATGGCGACGCCCAGTACGCGCTTGGACGCCTGGCGACACTCCACCGGAACGTGGACAACGAAAACCTCCTCATTGCACCGTTCGTGGTTCGGGAGGCGGCGATGAGCTCACAGATCGAGGGCACGAACGTCACCGTCTCGGACATCATCCTCCACGACATCGACACCTCACCACGGCGCAGTGGTGGGGACTCCCAGGACGTCACCGAGGCGTACAACTACGTCGACGCGATACAGCAAGGGTTCGACCGCATCGCCGCCGGGGAACAACTCTCGGTCGACCTGGTCTGTGATCTCCAAGAAACGCTGCTTGCCGACGGCCGCGGGAGCGAGGACCGCCCCGGACAACTGCGCGAGGTGCCGGTGTACATCGGCGCTCCCGATGGCTCGGCCGAGTCGGCCCGATTCGTCCCCGCGAACCCCGACACCGTGGATCTCCTCCTCGAACAACTCGTCTCGTACATGAATGCCGGGTCGTACCCGCCGCTGATCGACGTCGCGATCACGCACTACCAGTTCGAGACGATCCACCCGTTTCGCGACGGAAACGGTCGACTCGGTCGCCTGTTGATGATGCTTCAGCTGTACGATGCGGGGCTGTTGCCGGAACCGTATCTGTATTTAAGTGCGTACTTCAACCGTCATCGACAGCAGTATCTCGATTACCTGCTTGCGGTAAGCCGGGACGGGGCGTGGGAGCAGTGGATCACCTTCGTCTTGAACGCGATCGCCGAGCAGGCGATCGACGCCTACGAGTGTGGCGTCGAATTGCAGACGCTCCGCCGGGAGTACCACTCGCGGTTCCCGAACCGCCCGGCCGTCCGGGACGTGATCGATTACGTCTTCGAGGAACCGTATCTCACGGCGACGCGAGCAATCGAGGCGACGGGTCGCTCACGGCAAGCCGTCTACGACGCGATCGAGGCGCTCGAGGCGGCGGGCATCGTCGACGAGATCTCGGATTCAGAACGGTATCGCGTGTACGAAGCCCCGGAGATCCTTCGTGTGGTCGAGTCGCCGTAGCTGAGCGTTCGTTTTGTGATTCTTCGTCTCCGGACGATCGGCGAGATCTGGATCCCCGATCCCTTCCGACTCCAGGGCGGTGATTACTGTCTTTCGCCGTTCGGGTGTCGACTCCTTCTCGATCTTGCAAATCTCTGCGCTTGCGTCGATCGTCGCCGCCACGAGCTTTTCGAACTTTCGCTCGGCGGCGTCGCGGCGATTCTGTGCATCCGGTGCCAGATACTCAGCCCGGGACAACTGCTGATACTCCCGAAGTCCTGTGACGTTTCGTTCAATTTCCTCGATTGCGTCTGCGATCCGGTGGCGAACTCGCTGACGAACTAGCCGAGGATTTCGTTTCTGAATTCGAGTCGTGACCGTCAATTATGACACTCACACACCACCGTTTCATTCGTTCCCGGGAATCCCTGATCGGTCCGTTTCGGTCGACTCGATCGGATGACCAGTCCGGAGAGACACACCCCACCGCGTCGAGTGTTCTTCCGTTACTGTCGGTGGGTTCTGATGGAACGACACCACCACACCACCGTTTCAACTGAAACTCGACACGCCCTCGAGGTAGCTCGGGTGTTATGGCTGCCGGATAGTTCTCGGGGCGATCGAACAATCCCGAGGGCGCGGTTGCCCCCGGAATAGCCGATGGCCGACTGACTGTCTATCTGATTCAGATACGAGGCTGGAAACAGTGTCTCACCCAAAACGGTTATGTCTGTTCCCACCGCAAGTGGGAATATGCCCACGGTAGATTCAAAAGGACGAATCGTTCTCCCACAGGACGTCCGAGAACGTCTCGGTATCACTCCGGGTACAGAGGTAGACGTCCGCGACGAAGACGGGAAAGCGGTTATCGAACCCGAGGACAGCCCCGAGGAAATTCTGGAACGGATGGAACAGCTCGTCGAGGAAGCGGCTTCGAACCGGGAGGAGACGACGCCGCTTCCTGAAGGAGTCGATCCAATCGCTCGCAAGCATCGAGCTGCCGTTCGACGAGGAGCGGAGAACGACAGTGACGAGTGACGCCGGTGGCCCGTATCTGTTTGACGTCGGGGTAATTGCCCTCGCACATTCGACGGCTCCGGTTCGTAATAGTGCACTCTCGTACGTTCGAGGGGGTGTCGCTGGAGAGATCGATGCCGTCGTTCCGTATCCTGCGCTGTTCGGAGCCCACACTGTCCTCACGACGTACTATGGATATTCAAACGCAGATGCGTCGCGTCTGCTCCAGAATTTCATGGATGCAAAGCGAATCCAGTGGTACGACCGGATGCCCCAGGATGTCGTTCGGGGTGGGTTTTCACAGGCGAGCGAGGCAAGCGTTGCTGGATGGGACGGATATTATGCGCAGGTTGCGATCGACGAAGGAGTGAATACGGTGTTGACGATCGACGACGACTTCGAACGGTTCGATGCGTTCGAGACCGAGGTTATTCTTTCATCCGACGAATTCGCCGAACTGAACAGGTTCCTCGAAAACTGAAAACTGATTTCACCCCCGATTCTGGATAATGACTGTTCTCGGCCGTAACCGGGCGATCGGCGGGCCGGGTGGCCGATCGACCGGTAAATCGCTACAACAGCCAGTATGACACCACGGGCGGCGGGCTGTACCACGGACACGCGATGAGTCGGCCATCCAAATTCATATAATGTATGAAGACGTACGTCGAGTGAAGGCATGTCCCGAACCACTGCCACCATCCCGGATGATCTCACCGATCTCATGGAGGGGGCTATCAGGGCGGGAATTTTCGAAAACAAAAGCGACGCCATTCGTCACGTCCTCCGGGAGTACTTCGAAGAGAACCGGAACGCGAGGGTTGCAGCTGCGGTTTCGATGTACGAGGACGGCGAGATCACCCTCGGAACGGCCGCCCGGCTCGCCGGCGTCAACCGGTTCGAGATGCGAGATATCCTGCGGGAAGAGGGCGTGGAACTGCGGTTTGGCCCCGAAGACATGGACGCCGCAAGAGACGAGATCGAGGCCGCCCGCAACCTCGAATGAACGGCCCACCGGGAAACGCGACGGTTCTCGACACGACCGTTCTTTCGAATTTTGCCCAGGTGGATCACGTCGAGTTGCTACTGGAGTTACCCCGACCGGTGACCGTGGATGCCGTTCGGGAAGAACTCGGAGCCGGGGCTGAAACGCACTCGTACGTCGAACACGCACTGGCCCTCATTGGGAGAGAGATCCCCGTCGTCACTCCATCTGGATCGGCGGAGAAACTGGAGGAACAACTCCTCGCATCGCTGGATCCCGGGGAGGCACAGGCGCTGGCCGTCGCAGCGGTTGCAAACGGCATGCTCGTCACCGACGACGGCGATGCGCGCACGATTGCCAAGCAGCGCGGTGTGGATCTGACGGGGTCCATCGGCCTTCTGGTACGATTCGTCGAAGACGGCCACACCTCGGCGTCGACGGCCGACGAGTATCTCAAACGCTGGATCGACGAGGCCGGTTTCCGGTCGCCCGCCCGCGACTTCGACGTGTTTCTCGAGGAGTGATCCGGTCGGACGTCGGTTATTCCAGGAGCGACCGTACCCACGCGTGCGTTAGTCCCTACATCCGTCCGTATGAGGGAGGCTTCGACAGTCAGTGGACGACTCGGACCTGAGTTTCGGTGCTTCCCCGACAGTCGAGACGACTTCGAACGCTCCACCCGAACCGGTAGATCGGAAGGACGTCGGCAGATGTGACTGCAACAGAGCGAGTGCTATCGAACCGTACTCTCCCCAGTAAATTACGACACCCACACACCACCGTTTCATTCGTTCTCGAGGGCCCCATACCGGTCCGTGTCTCTCTAACCGATAGGGCGGTCCGGAGAGACACACCACCGTTGCAAGTGAAGCATCACACCACTGCTGCAAGTGAAGCGCGATAACGCCGGGGACGTACTGGACAGTCACTCGTCATCCGAACTGCCGGTGTGTGGTTCGGCACACCCCACCGCGTCGAGTGTTCTGCAGTCGAGTTGGGAGAGACACACCACCGTTTCAATCGTTCTGAGCGCTCTCGGTCGTTCGTCAGGCGCGAACTCGGGGCCTCTATATCGATTCCGTCGAGCGCAATGCCGTCCTCGGAAGCGGAGAGTGCCGTGTCGAGAGTCACTGACAGTTCGTACTCGTAATAACTGCCGCCGGACCCCCGGAGACACACCCCAGTCCAAGTGTAAGCGTTCGGCGGCAGGTGGGGGCGTCCGACGTCTCGGGACGAAACTGTACCGAATCGCCATACTGCGGGTGGTTCTGGTAGTGGTGTCGGATCCTCGAAACGTTCCTCGAGCGTTCGTTTTCAGTTGGACTGGGGTGTGTCCCCCGTTTCCTCAACCCCGACTTCTCGTCACGACTGTCCGACGAATACAGTTTGACTGAGGTGTGTGCCCCCTCGTTCGATTCAGTGATTTCGGACCAGATTCGTCTCTGCGCCGTCGAATATCCATGCCCGTCGGTGGTCGGTTGAAACGTTCGCGTCTCCAGAGACTGAATACACCTCCTCTTCGGGGAGTGCTCACTGGAACGTTCGGAGAATACAGTTGGACTGAGGTGTGTGTCTGTAGGCTTCACATTGAGATAGTATGGGTTATACCCATCAAACCCCGGTTCAATAGTATTTACACTTTGACTCGGGTTAGGTACTATTTTATACTGCCCGTGGTAACGAGCCGGACGTGACCGACGATCCACGCCCCGGTGAGACGGGGTCCGGGACGAACGACTCGGCTGCGTCGGGTCCGGATCCGCTTTTTGCCCCGGACGACGACGAAACCACGACGCTGTTCAGGGACCGGACGCTGCTGGAGGTGGGGACGGTTCCCGATTCGGATCGCATCGTCGGGCGGGACGAGGAGATACAGGATCTCGCGGGCTACATCCGTCCAGTAGTTTCCGGTGCCGCGCCGACGCCAGTACTCGTGTACGGCAAGACCGGGACCGGAAAATCGCTGGTGTCTCGGCACGTCTCGGAGCGCGCCCGGGCGGAGGCGGACCGACGCGGTCGGCGTCTCGCGGTCGCGTACGTCGACTGCGCGCAACACTCGACGGAAGCGCAGGCCGCCTGCGCCGTGGCCCGAGCGCTGAACACCGCTGCCGGGTCTCCGGAACGGATTCCCCTGAAGGGGCTCGGCCGATCTCACTACTACACGTACACGTGGGAGCTGCTCGAGACGCACTTCGACGGCGCGATCGTGATCCTCGATGAGATCGACCGCCTGCAGCCCGACGCCGACGGCAACCGCGACAACATCCTGATGCAGCTCTCCCGGGCACGGGAGGCGGGCAAGATCGACACTGACGTCGGGATCATCGGCATCTCCAACAAGATCGACTGGGGGAAGGAACTCAACCAGCGGGTTCGTTCCTCGCTGGGCAGCGAAGAGCTCATTTTCCCCCCGTACGACGCCGACCAGCTTCGGGACATCATGTATGCCCGCGAGGACGCGTTCCGGGAGGGTGCCCTCGCCGAGGAGGTGATCCCGAAGGCGGCCGCCCTCGCCGCCCGGGAGCACGGCGACGCCCGGAAGGCGATTCGGATCCTCAAGAACGCCGGCGAGATCGCCGAGGGACGTGCCGACGAGATGGTCCGGGAGTCGCATCTCACGGCCGCCAAAAAGCGTGCGGAGGCCGACCGGCTGCTGGAGTTGCTCTCGACGCAGACGCCTCACGCCAAGCACGTGCTCCTCGCGCTCGCCTCCCTGACCGAACACCGCGATCGCGACGAGTTCCGGACGACGGAAGTGTTCGACGTGTACCGGCTCGTCTGTGCGAACGAGGGAATCGAAGCGCTGAAACTCGACCGGGTTCGGGAGCTCCTCGACGAACAGGCGTTCCTGGACATCACGGAGGCCCACGTGACCAGCGGCGGTCGCGGGGCGGGAACGTACAAACTCCACCGCCTGTTGAAGGATCCGGACGTGGTTCGCAACTGCGTCAACTCGGAGTTCGGGACGACACCCGAGGATCTCGAAGAATAATGATCGTCAGTATTCACGAATACGAACTGGCCGACGATGCAACGCCAGCAGAATTCGAGGCAGCTGTTGACGAGGCGGAGTCGCGAGAGTTGTTCGACCTTCCGGGGTTGACGGAGTACTGGTTCCTCATGGGAATCAAGGGTGATCGTGTTGACCAGTACACTGCTGTTTGGCAGTACGAGAGTCGGGAGGCGTGGCGGGAGCTATGGGGTCCCGTCGAGGATCCGAAGCCGAAGGCGGAGTATCCGGATCCGTGGCTCGAATGGGAGGACGAATTGTTGGGTCCGTTGCTTGTGGCGGATCCCGATGAGATTCGGTTTACCTCGTATGACGTGTTGGAGTCTAGTGCCTCTTCAACGCTGAACTGCTAGATACGAGCGATAGACGGCCTGTAGTGTGGATCTAGCTAATCACGACTGAAGTCCCACTACGCTACGCCTTGACATACGCGCTGCGGCAGTTTACCACCAGGTCATCGGTACACCAGCGTCTTCCAGCCTGGAGATGACAGGATCGACATCGTACTCAACCGTTCGGAGGTCGACGCTATCATCACACAAGTCGACCACTGCGTAATTGGCTTCCCCCATCGGCTGACCGATACTACCCGGATTCAAGACCGTGACGTTATTTCCGAACCGTGAACAGTCAAGCACCGCCTGCTCGTGAGTATGGCCTAACATGACGTAGTCGAAGGTAATGGTATCAACAGACGCCGCAACCTGAGTGAATCCACCTTTCTCGACGCCAGCATTGCGGGGAGAGATTCCGATTGCAGCCTCCGGTGTTGGCTTTGCATGGGCGAGCAACAGCCCAAAGTCAGGCAGTTCAGCGTACGGCTGGAGTCCAGCGATCCAATCGCGGTGTTCTGCATCAAGTGCCGCCCATGTCTGCTCACATTCAAATTCTGAGAGCGCCTGGCTGTTGACGTGACCTTCTTTTCGCTCGAGGACGGCAACGTCATGGTTGCCCTTCACTGCGAAATCCGCATGCTCTCTCGCAGCAATAACTGTCTCCCGCGGGAATCCCATCAGGCCGACGAAATCACCCAGATAGATTTCATTATCGATAGTGTTCGGTAAATCCGCGAAGACTGCTTCGAGCGCAGGATGATTCGCGTGGAGATCGGACAGCACAGCAAGTTTCATTTTTTGACTCCTCGTGTTGGGTCGCCTTGAGTTCATTGTTCAAGAAATCGACTAGTGCCACGTCAACTCTGAACTGATAGAATCTGAGCAGAGGCGTTGTAGGCCGTGAATCTAGCGTTTCACGACTGAAGCCGCACTAGTGTAGATGCCATTTAACGAGGATATTAGATTTCACTTGGATGGATGTTCTTGGCGGTAGCATCCAAAGGCGGCCATTCTTGATGATGAATGTTTATGATAAATCATTTTAATAAGAAGGGACTGTATATTCTTCAATAGTGGGTGGGAATGACAATCATGAAAAGAAGATCAGTTCTCAGAGCACTCGGTAGTGGTTCCGGAATTGGCGTCTTTGGGTCGACGACCGTAGTGGGAAGAAACAACTCCGGGTCGAATCCAGTGATACGTGGGCGGATACAGCGACCGGACAACAGACCACAAACTGAGCACGTGGTGTTCTTGGACATCAAACCCGATGGAGGTCAAAACCGATACTATGAAATCATCGAACTAGGTCCTAGTGGTCGTTTCGAGCACGCGCTCACTGAGCCAAGTCAGGTACGAATCGTTTATTGGGGTCTGAGTGGCAAGTCTATCACAGAAAGGGACGGGATTCCAGATCTGTACTACATAAAAGACGTATCCGTTGGACCCCGGCCTCTAAACGTCGGCAACTTGCAACTCCCGGAAGGTCACGTACTCAACGTGAAGGTAGAGAACAAAGCAGGAGATCCGGTTGAGGGAGCCGGTGTCAGGGTCGCGACGTGTTTAGCTGCTGAGTGTGAATCCTGGTACGGTAGCGGTCGTCACGAAACGAATGAAGATGGGATGTTCGTGTTCGGGGGAGCCGATAAACCGGGAATCGAAGTGAGCGGACCGGTTTATACAAACGTTTATCATCCCGATGGGGAATGGGAATGGAGAACCCACCTCGACTCTGCGGAACTGTACGTTGACGAACCAACTGAGCACGTCTTCGAGATCGAACTGTAAACTAATGCGATCTGTCCTGTTCGTGCGGTCGTTGGTTCATTAACTTGGGGTGCTGAGGGTCCGGTGAGATTTCGATCATCGGAGGCTTCGATGGAGGTAGGAGACCTCATTAGTGACTGGTGGTGCTCTACGACAGTTGAGACGACCTCGAAAGCCCCGAGTCGCTGGAGTCGGGGGCCTCGCTGCGCTCCTTGCTCACTTCGTTCGCTTCGGTGCTTACTTCGGCCGCCTTCCTCCAGCGACTCGCCCCTTTCAGTCCCACCCGAACCGGCTGATTGGGTACCTCGAAGTATCCGACTGTCCCATCTTCCCTGTAGACCCCAAACCGACCAATGGCCGAATACAGCCCGGAATCGGGGTGCTCTTGTACCTCGGTCCGGAATCTCTCAGGCGAATGCGAATCCTCCGGGTCGCACCGTGGCTGTACCCCGACACCAAGGGCGGGGCCAGTACCACGTCCACGCGATGAGTCGGGATCAGGCGGAGATGGGACACGCCGTCACCGTCCTGACGACGAAGGTGGACGAGTCACAGCCCGGGAGATCGAGGGGGTGTCTCAACGGCCTTCGAGAACGGTGTAAAACTCCCTCGGTGTGACGATGTCGATCCCACGAAACGAATCGATGTCGAGTAGGTGTCGATCACCGGATACCAGATACTCAACGTTTCCAGCGACAGCAGCCTCCAAAAACTTGTCATCGTCCGGATCGTCATCGACTGCAGCAATTTCCTCGTTCGGTTCGACGAACTCCGCGAAATATCGGATCGTTTCGACTTCCTTTTGAACCTCCTCTTCGTCCAGGTGGAATCGTTCTGGATACTTGCGCAACGTCTCTCGAAACTCCGCAAGCGTGGCGACTGAGACGACTATTCGATACTCATCTTCGAATCCTGCCACCACAACTTCGTGAGGCGTTCCAGTCGAGATCACCGCCGAGATGAGGACGTTCGTATCGAGAACCGCTTTCATTCGGCTCCTCGTGCCTCGTGAACCAGTCGGTCGATCTCGTCGATGGATAGTTCGACCTCGTCGTCTCGACCTTCCACGCGCTCTTTGAACTCCTCGACCGACGGCAGTTCGATCTTCTTCAAGACGAGCCCGTAGTCGGTCGGAACGACCATCAATTTCGTGCCCTTTTCGAGGCCGAGCTGTTCCCTGAACCGGCTCGGAATCGTGATCTGGCCCTTCGAGGTGACCGTCGCCACTTCTGGATCGTCTGTACTCATTGTGGGTAAGAATTCCTTACCCAGCGTCTTGAACGTACCGGCCAGTGGCCAGCTGCTTCGTCTCCGTGACATACGTGATTTCTGGATCCTCTGATCTCGGACGCATTCCGTTGGGCTATCGGTTGTAAAACCCCGGGACACTCGTCCGGGGCCGTTCAGAGAAAACGGAGCGCGTCAGTCCGTTCTCTATTCACGTCACTCGAGGACGCTGAGTAGTTCGATTCCAGTTGGACTGGGTGTGTCGGTGTCGCGAGGGTCCTCGCTCGCTGGCTATTCTGCACCAAGTGGTGTGCCCTGAAGTCTTCCCCCGCGTGGTGCAATATCTCCTCCGACACACCGACAACGCTTATGGTAATACAGAGGTAATACAGACGTATGTCCGACGCTGACGCAGGGGCCAACGACGACCCCAACATGACCACCATCACGCTCAAGATTCCACAGGCGTTCCTTGACGACCTCGATGCGACCTGGCGGGCCGAACACTTCCCGTCCCGTAGCGAGTTCATCCGATGGGCGCTTCGAGACGCCGTGAAGCACCCCTCGTTCTCGCGGAAGGGCTGGAAGGACATCGCCGCCAGCGAACACCAGCTGGCGACCGGTGAGGGACGAACCTATAGCAGCGACGAGATTCGAGCGCGTCTGAATGAGGACACGGATGCCAGCGAGTGACGACGAGTGGGACTGGAAGTTAACTGACCCCGCGGAACGTGAATACGAGAAGCTCCAGCCGCACGAGCAGGAGCGCATCGTCTCAAAACTCGACGAGATCGTCACCGACCAGTGGCGTGATCCGAGCGACTACGTAGATCGTTCTCTCCAATCGAGAGCTGAGAAAAGCAGCGTTCAGGCGTCAGAGCGGTCGGCTTCTTGCTTCAACAGCTCACGTACTCGGTCGAAGTGGCTGCTGATGCGCTCGGGCATCGACTCGAACTCGTTTTCGCTTACAGGCCGCTCCTGTCTTTCACTCCGTGCCATTTTTCAAACCTCTTGACGAATCGTTCGGCGTTCTCGCGTAAATCTTCTTCGGCGTAGTCGAACGCCTCGTTCGCCGGAATCGGCGGCGAAACCTCCTCTGTGCGGTACTTCTCTCCGTCGCGGTACACGTCACGGTGCAACCCCTCTTCGGTCACGTCGTGGCCGCCGGGCGCGTCCTGATCGTGATCGTACCGAACGATCTCCTGCCAGTCGCCGTCGATCCAGTACTCCAACTGGATCATAAACCGGGTCACTTCGCCGCTCTCTGTGGAGAACGCCGTGCGCAACTGCACGCGGTCGGCCAGCCGCTCGGGCGGGGGCGTTACCTCGTAGTCCGTCATTTCTCATCACACACGGCCGCTCGAAGTTCTTCGTCGCGTTTTTGATGGCCAGCTGTTTTGTCTCCCTGACATACGTGATTTCTGGATCCTCTGATCCCGGACGCAGTTCGTTGGGTAATCGGTTGTAAAACCCCGGGTCACTCGTCCGGGGCCGTTCCGAAGATAAGTGTGTGGGAGGAAGAACACTCGATCCAGAACAGACGAACCGAGGGGTGTGTTCCTCGCTTCGGTACCTCGTCGTCCCCGAAATTCGATCGGACCATCGGGGAAATCGAATCGGCACGCTCGTGTATCGGGGTACACAATCCGGGTTCGAACCCGAATCCTCCGGATCGCACCGTGGCTGTACCCGAAGTCGGTCAGCTCTCGTTACCTACCGGGACGACCGCGCAGGAGGGCGCGGTCGCCCCCGAAATAGTCGACGGCCGTGCCTGCGGGTCACTCGTGGAGCCAGTCGTACCAGTCTCCGAGGTCGACAATCTCGTTTTCGAGGCCGCCAGCTCCGTACTGTGCGAACACCTCGTCGAGGGCCCGACCCAGCCCTTCGGGGTCGCGGTCGGGAAGATCCTGTTCGCGGTACAGAACGATCCCAGCGTGTGTTCGATCTCGATGGAGCGGCTCGAAGTCCTTCGCGTTGTTCGAGAGCAACACGATTCCGTGTTCGCCACACCACTCCAGCAGTTCCCAGTCGACGGTTTCCTCTCCGAACTGATCTTTGGCCTGGATGGTTTCGTAGCCGCGCTCCCGAAGGACGGTTTCGAAGACTCTCCGACTGTTCGTCCAGACGGATCGTCGGATCGGTCACTGGACTCGCTCGTTCGGCTCCAGCGACTCGTTCTCGATGCGGTCGAAAGCGGCCTCGTTCGCTCGTTCGAATTCGCGGAGTTCCTCGACGTGCGCATAGTAGTAGGACAGCCCCTCGTACACCTCAGAGAGAGAAACCCCGAGTTGGTCGGCCACGTGAACGGGCGGCTGGCCGGCGTCGACCGTCCGGGCGGCGACGTGACGGACGCCGATCCGGGTCCCCTCGATGCGAGGCTCCCCGCCGAGGACGTCGTCGGTCCGGACGATGCGTGTCATCGTGTGGGTGGATTGGCCGTCACCGCACATAAACTATCGGCCGCTCCCTCGCGTGTCGAGCGTTCTATCGTCGAACCGGATCGGGTTGGAAGACACACCGCTTTCATTCGTTTTTGGTGGGGATCGTGGGGAGTGGTTTCGAGTTCGGAGGATCGTGGGGTGACTCGGGGTGTCCGTCTGTCTCCCCACCCCTCTCGAAAGCGAGAACGATTGAAACGGTGGTGTGTCTGTGTCGGCGGAACGTTGCCTGCTCGCCAGTTACGTTCGACCCCAGGCCGTACAGCCGGGAATCGGGGTGCTCTTGTACCTCGGTCCGGAATCCATCGGCCGAATGCGAATCCTCCGGGTCGCACCGTGGCTGTACCCCGACACCAAGGGCGGGGGCCAGTACCACGTCCACGCGATGAGTCGGGATCAGGCGGCGATGGGGCACGACGTGACGGTGGTGACGATCCGGCACGACGAGTCGTTGCCCCGGGTCGAGGAGCGCGACGGCTACACGGTTCGGCGATTCGATTCCATCGCCAGCCCACTCGGCAACGAGGTCTCGCCGGGGCTGGCCCGGTATCTGGCCGCTGCCGACGGGTTCGACGTGATGCACGCGCACTCGCATTATTACCTGACGACGAATCTGGCGGCGCTGAAGCGTCGACTCGGCGATATCCCGCTTGCGCTCACGAACCACGGGCTCTATTCTCAATCGGCACCCGAGCGCGTGTTCCGGTGGTACCTGAAGACGCTCGGGCGGTGGACGTTCAATCAGGCCGACGTGGTGTTCTGTTACACCGAGACGGATCGGGACCGGGTGCGGGAGCTGGGCGTGACGAGTCGGATCGAGGTCGTGTCGAACGGGATCGACACCGAGCGGTTCACGCCCGCGGGGCCCGAAAGCGAGTTGATCGACGCGTCGGGTCCGGTGGTGCTGTTCGTCGGGCGCTTTGCAGAGGGGAAGCGTCCCTGGATCGCGGTCGAGGCGTTCGCGGAGGTGTTAGATGAGTATCCCGACGCGGAGCTATACCTGTGTGGGGACGGACCGTTGCGTGCGGATCTGGAAGCGCAGGTTCGGGAGCTGGGGATCGGCGAGTCGGTGACGTTCCTGGGGCACGTGCCCTACGACGAGATGCCGAAGGTGTACCGGAGCGGCGACGTGCTGGTGTTGCCGAGTCGGGCCGAGGGGGTCCCCCGGACAGTGCTGGAGGCGATGGCGAGTGGGGTGCGGGTCGTGATGAACGATCTCGATCACGTGCGCGAGGTGCTTCGGGATCAGGACCGAGGCGTCGACGAGGCGACCCCCGAATCCTTCGCCAGAGCTGTTACGGACGTACTCGGATCGGCTACGGATGGGGAAGCAGGTGCGGGCGGGCATCGCTGGGGGGAGACAGTCGAGCGGACGACGTCGATGCTCGAAGGGATCTGCAAGAGTTAATCGTAGAGCGATTCGACGGTCTCTGCGACTCGATTGGCGCCCGCGTCGAGGTCTGCATGAGTTTTGTTTTCGACGACTATCGATCTGGGGGTGTCTTCGGACTGGATCCGCTCTTTTAGCGTTTCGTAGCCGTCGACGCCACGGTCGAACACCGGGCTGTCGGGGGCGAATCGGGTGTCACCAGCTTCGCGCGACCGGAGGCGATCGGCGATCGTGTCCGTGTCGGCCTCAACGAGGACCACTAGGTCGGGTGCAGTTTGTGAGAGGAATCGGTCGAATTGATCGAAGAGGGAATCCCACTCGGTTGTCGAATGGAGGCCGACCGACCAGACACCCTGATATGGGCCTTGATCGAGGAGCGTCACGCAGGGAATCGACTGGGCGCGAGCCACGACCCCGGCGACGTACTGGAGGTTGAAACTCACATGGACGCGATCGGCGGTTGAGGCCTGATTTGTTTTAAGTAGGCCTCGTGTAGTTGCGAGGGCGGTTCGTGGACGTCGGAATGAGTGTTCGGCGACAAAGCGGGCTTTCGAGAGAACTCGGTGGGGTCCGGATCGATTGTCGACGTGACGAGTTGGTTCCGAGACTTTGTTGTGGTCATTCGCAAGTGCTGCGGCGGTTCGGCTTGAGAGGGTGGACTTGCCAACACCTGGAAGGCCCACGAACTCGACGACTATAGGACTAGAGATACTATACTGTTTTTCAGAAGGTTTTAGATTTCGGCCCATACTTCCTTTTTGATCTCGTTCAGAACGTCATCGATATCGCGATGGGTATTGACGGTGACTACACGACTGTTCTCGTATTCGAGCGAGTCGATGACTTCGGCCTTTCGTTGCAGGTTTGACATCGGTGTTTCGGGTTTCCGCTCTTTGGCTACTTCCGGATCGGTCTCGAGTTTGATCACGAGGTCAGGTGAGTTTTCCTCCAAGTCAGCGTAGATGTCTCGTTCCCACGTTGCGATTTTCTCTAAAAGCTTCGAGTTGCCGTTGAGCCATCCCTGCAAGAGTGGCCCGTCGTTGATGTCTTCGAACTGGTTCTGCGGATATCGATCCATTAAGACAATCATCCCCCGGTTTCGGGCCCGAGTCGCCCTTCGTCGTTTCTTTCGTTTTTCACGGGCGAGTAGTATTGCCCAGACGGCCTTGGCAAGACCAACACTTGTGTCAGTATTTGTTTTCTCCTTTTGATCATCACCGTCGGATTGTTTCGGAGCTATGTGTAGATCCGTGGATTCGTCTCCGGAACCCGTTGCACTGCCATCATTGAACTTGGTCCGAAGTTCGTTGAGTTTTTTCAAAGGATATCGCAGGAGCGAGGATGGACCATCACCGCTGCCGAAGTAGACCGAGTGGACATCCATCTTCCAGGAGAGCCAGTCGTGAAGCGAGGAGAGATGTGTCGACTTTCCCGAGCCGTCGATCCCGATGATCGCAATCTCGATGCCGCGGTTCGGAAGCTTTCGTCTCGAAGGATACGGTCGGTTCAAGAACTCGCGGTTGAGCTTTCCGATTCCGCGAAATCCCTTCCGTGCCAGCGCGATCGGCGTCGTCGTCCACGATGGATACGTGCTATATGGATCGAGTTCTGATCGGATGGGTTTCCCAACCCGGATGAGATCACGGATCGTCGGATCACCGTCGAAAACGTCACGGATTCGGTCTGCAGCTCTCGGATTCAGTAAATCACGAGCGATCGTTTCCACCTCGGATTCATCGGCGCGCTCGGCTAGCCAGTCGTATTCCTCGAGGAACTCTTCGAAGTAGGACCGTCGAGCGATCGGATTGTAGCGACGAATTTTCAGGGCGTATCGGACGATTAGGAGAAAGAGTTCCGTAGTCGGGTCGGTGATCGACACGCCGGATTCTGGATCAATGATTCTTCTCTCGAGTACGTATGGGCCCCAGGGGGTGACGAATTCCTTCAAGAATGGTGTGCCAAATGTGAGCTCGGTGTGGAGATGAACGTGGATACAACGGCCGGTTTCTGGGTCATGGCCGACGTAGTTCTCGATTCCCGGATACCCGGTGAATATGACGTCCTTCTGTCTGATGAATCTGTGATCTTTTAGAACCTCGTGAAACGTCCGCTGATCACCATGGTGACAAAGAATATCGAGATCTGTATTTGCGTTAAGTGCCGCTTGAAGCTTCTCGTTACTCTTCCAGTGGCAGTAGGTTATCCCGCGGTCGTCGAGGTCTGTGAATAGCTCGGCGACCGTATCGATCATAAATCGGCGACACACTGTTCATAGACTTCAATATACTGTTTTGCGGTCTCCTCAAGTGAGAATTGCTCGCGAACGCGGCGACTCCCGAGTTTTCCAAGTCGATCACGTTCTACAGGCTTTGACAGTAATTTGCTGATTGCGGTGGTGAATTGTGATGGATCGTTCGCTTGTGCGAAGATCCCTACATCATCGACCACTTCATGGAAGATCGGAATATCACTGACAACTACGGGAAGCCCAGCAGCCATCGCTTCGACGACAGCGACACAAAACCCCTCCGCGATCGAAGGCATCGCAAAGACGTCACTCTGTGCAAAGATTTCGTACACGCGATGACGAGGTACTTCCCCTGTGAACTGAACGTTATCGTTGATGCCGAGATCAACAGCGAGCGTTTCGAGTTCGCTTCGGAGAGGTCCATCTCCCACGAAAAGCAATTCTGCTTGCTGATGTTCTTCAACAACAGAATCAAATGCTCGCAATAGTGTCGACTGGTTTTTGACCGGAACCATCCGACCTACGGTACAGATACGCAACGAGGATTCTTCATTTAGATTCGGTGTTTCTGTTATGACGTTGTCGATGCGTTCAATGTCAACACCGTTGTGAATGACATCTAGCTGGCTATCCTTGAGAAGGAGACGTTCATACCATCGGAACGAATCCTGTGTTATTTGTGAGTTCGAAACGATTCGATCAGCTAGAGGGAGTGTAGGTGCATTAACGATGTTTTGAAGTGGTGAATTCGATCGGTGGTTTCGATGTTCCGTATTGACGATGGGGTGGTCTTCTTTCGTTGCAAGAAGTCTGGCCACCGATCCGGAGAAGTTGTGGTGGGTATGAATCAGGTCATATCCCTGGTTTAACTCGTTGTGGAATGCTGACCACGCTTTCTGATCGAATCTAGATGTGGCACCGAACGTTCGAACATCGACTGGGAGGTCTGCTATATCCTCAACAGGGGATTGATCATCAAAATCGTCGTCGTAAAATGACGCGATAACAATTTCTCCCTCCGTTATCTCTGCAATACGCACAGATAATTCAAACGGAATTGATGTATGGGTAATACTGTTCAAAAAGATGAGTGCGCGAATCATCGTTCTCTAATACCTATTCCTACTGTCATAGTTGATAGTTGTTTGTGGCTCCAGTACGTATTAGAGTAACGCACTGATAGTTCATACCTCTCACTATTAGATTGCTCCGTTGGTCTACTCCCATACCTGGAACCGAATCATTATTATTGGTTGTACCTAATTTAACCTTGACTTGGATACACCATTGTTATGGTGCATATCTGTGATCTGGTGTTTCGTTCATGTTTAGTATAATATTCAGTAGATGGTTGGATGGAAACGCGACACAGAGTTTAAAACAAGGGCATGATATTACGGCTCTACACCGTCTTTCATTGGTACTAGCCGTACTACTCTTATTGTCGGTTATTTCTCGCCATACCGGGATTCCGTCTGTTGCGAGCTTACCTTTTATCACGTTTGTATATGTTATTATTTTAGGTGTATTTTTGACCATATCTGATTTAAAAATCAAAACAGAGAAAATTTATTTTATGTTGTTTTTATTATTGTCTTTTTCTATTTTATTATCAACTATGTTTAATCTAACTGCAAGCAGTTTTAGTCGGTTTGGGGCCTTTGTTGTATTTACTAGTATGAATCTGTTTATTCTCCCAAAAATAATAGATTTTGACCATTTTCTATTCGCTTCTAGTAGAGTCACTGCTGGAATCGTTCTCCTTGGATTTTTACCTTATCTGGGAGGACCAACGCAGATCGGCGTGATTGACTTGTCTCTCTGGGGCGCACGACTGTACTGGTATCCTAACCTTAGTCCATTAACAAGCGTGTTCGTTGGTGCAAATTGGCTGGGCTTTTTAACGTTAGTCGGATCTCTATCTGCCATTGGGGAGTGGTGGAAATTCAAATCATCAATATCAAAATATCTAATATTCATAAATTTTGTTGGATTACTTTTTACTAACTATCGTACTGGTTGGGTTGCGTTTGCCGCCGCTATCGGTATATTGGCTGGATACATTTTATTGAACCGAGATGCGATCGTGTTACTCACCGCTGGTGGGATTTTGACTACAGTAGTCGCCTTAGCTATGATGTTCAAAATCATACCGGGTCCTGCCTTTCTTACAGAACTTTCGCTAAACAATCGTAGGGGGTCTTGGGTAGCAGGTGCGGATGTTTTCAAACAGCAGTACCTCTTAGGCTATGGATTTGGAAATACAGCTGATGTAGTTAGTACTCGGGTGCCCCCCAGCAGTCCTGCAAATGTGCATAATTCATATCTTCGGGCTTTCCTTGCACTGGGGGTGGGAGGTGGGATAGCGTACTTGGGACTCTTTTTGAGTACACTCTTCAAGAGTGCGCTGGAAGCGGTGTCTAAAACAGGAGTTTTACTATCGATGTTTCTCGTTTCATTTTTCATCATCCAGATGTTTAATTCTCTCACGTTTATCGGAATCTCGTTACACTCTGTAATAATTTCAATAGTTATGGGGTACCAGGTCACAAAATAGAGATACCTCACTCTTGGATGGACATTTGTCAACATCGTCTCATCTACTCTGTATAACCAAGGTCTCGTAGTCTATTAATAACTTTTTCAGACTCAACTTCGTTCCGCTCTGACTGAACAGAGTCGGCAATAATCTCTCGCCTTTCTCCCCTGTTATATTCAAGCCATGGCACCCGAACTACGGGCTCGTCATACAAACCGCGAGGGTGGCCATACTCTCGAATCGGTATCGGTGACGCACGTTCACCGACATAATTCCCGTGATCTCCTGTGACTACTGTCTTCCCTGAGAGTTCTTCCAATAATTCTTCGACGTGCTCGAGTACATATTCGAGATTCCTTACGTACATCGTCCAAAGGTCGTCCCGAGATACATCAAGAGTACCGATGAATTTTTGATTCCAGACGTTTTCCCCCGTTGGTCCAGATTCGGTGCTGGTTATCTGCCTAAGATGGTCTTTGTCGAACTCAGTGTCAACTGGAACGAATGGATAGTGAGGTTGCATGTAATGGACGACGAGACGCTTGTGTGGGAATCGTTCGGCGGCGTCAAGGGCTGCTTCGTTCATTGTTTCGGCGAGTACTGTCCCCGTCTCGTCGTCCCAACCGTCATTGAGCCAGACGTTGATAGTTTCGTGAAGCGTGATGTCCCATCGATCTCGGTTTCGTTCGAGCTGGGGATTACTCGTGACGTAGACGGTATCTCGAAGATCGCGACCGTCAAAATTCGCTTGCAGCCACTCCGTAGTCGACGAACCTTTAGAACCGCGTGACGATAGTCTCCCATCGAGTTGACTCGTCGACTCGAACATATCGTACCGGCAGGCATCAAGCACAACGAGAGTATCCCAGTCCTCGTTGAACACCCCTATGCCAGCGGTGTTTTCGGATCGTGATCCTCCACGGCGGTGATAGAGCCTATTGAAGCCTCGGATGAATAGTCGCGGACTCTTGAGGGCTCGTCTAATGCGTTTTATTCTGCTCATATAATATCTTTCTCATCAGTAAACTTCACCTCATCTGTTGTCAACATATCGTCACAGCCGCTTTTCCGAATTGAACGTTGCCTTTTTATCTTTCGTAGCTTTTTGACGACGGCGGGTGGTGTGACAGTGAGTAGATACAGTACGGCCCGTTGAATGGTTGGGTCGAATCGTAGGGACCTCTCAAACTGTTCCCGCGCACTGGGCTGTTTTCCGTTTCGTAAATACGCTCTTCCCACTCGTTCTGCAACCTCTGCTTGCGCTTTCTCCCACCTATCTTGTTTACGTAGCAACGCGGCGTGTTTGTCTAGTATCGCGGCATTGTCTCGTTTCGCGGATTCCGGTGAACTAGACATACTCTGGTGAACCATCCTGAAACAGAGGTGTTCCGGTACCGCAGCAACCGTCCACTGTTGACAGAGTCGGATGTAGAAATCCCAGTCCTGTTTCGTCGGGAGTGATTCGTCGAAGCCGCCGACATCCTTGAAGGCATCTCGACGAACGAGAACGCGTGACGGGGTTCCGATCTGATTCCCTACGAGAATGGTCTCTGAGCAGTCTCCACTTGGTGCGCTTTGCTCGCAGTGGATGAGTTCGTTGTTTGGTGTGATTGCACCAACGAGACAAGTGGCTATACCGGCCGTGTCGTTTCGCTCAAGCGCGTCTACTTGACGAGCGATTTTTTCCCGGTGCCATCGGTCGTCGTCGTCAAGAAAGGCTATGTACTCGCTGCTGGATTCGCTGACACCGGTGTTTCGAGCTGCTGAAAGTCCCTTGTTCTCCTTATGACGAACACAGCGGACTATCTCTGGAAACTCGGCGACTATTTCCTCAGCATATTGTTCAGATGATCCGTCATCTACCACGACGATATCAAGATCGTTGTGGGTCTGTCCAAGAGCTGTCTCTATCGCACCTCGAAGGAACTCTGGGCGTTCGTACGTCGGGATGACCACACTGATATGTGGGACAGCTTCAGTTATACCACTCATTTATTCCTTGTACAGAGCAGTGGATGTGACGTGTCTTTCGATTGTTGATGTCGGCCGCATGATCAAATTGTGTGTTACCGAAATCACGGTTTCTAATTCATTCGTTGTTTAGTTTAAGTTATCGATACGAAAACGCGATATACAGACGACATTGAAATATAATTTTGTATTTACCATACCCGTTCCTGTGATCAAAAATGAAGTCAAATGTGTTGGTGACTCTTGCGATACTTCGGGGGAGAAATCGGCGCATCACGCGTGACGAGCATCGCCTTCTCTAGATTCGCTTGGTTGGTTTGTGTGAATTTAGCCGCTATCGGACTCTTTGAACCGGTCGAGACGATCGCACACCTAAACAGTAGTTGCTGATTTGGATAACTCGGAGAGTCGGTGAGATGATTCATCGGTCGGTTCAGTCGTCATGTCGATCACTGAAACGAGAGAACACGAGCGAAGACAGCGACAGCTGTACTGTGAGTTGGGACAGAGTAGTCTTGCCAGTAGGCGATGGCGTGCTGACCTGGGCTGGCTAGTACGTAAGGGAAGTTATGGGGATGGCGTGAGAAGTTCACTCAATGAGCGAGAAGCGTCGGAAAGAGATCGTCCGTCACTTGAGTGAGGACGATCTCGACCGCCTGTTGGCCGAAACAGACGATGAAAAGATCAGCAAGCGTCTCATCTTCATCAAGAATCTCTATCGAGGCGATACTCTCGAAGAGGCAGCCAACCGTGTCGGCAAGTCAGAATCAACTGGGAGTCGCTGGGCACGACGCTGGAACGAGGGTGGTCTCGGACTTCTTACGCCGAACTTCGGGGACGGACGTCCCCCGAAGCTCGGCGAAACCGAACAACAACAGCTCCTTGAACTCCTTCGTGATGGACAACCGTGGAAATCACAGGAGATCCAGCATCTCCTTAACGAAGAGTTCGACGTTGAGTACCATCCGGTTTACCTCAGTCAATTTCTCGACGATCTTGGTCTCTCCTACTCTATACCTCGAACTAAACGGCCTTCACGACCGGATGATGCCGAAGAAATTCTCGACGAGCGCGTCGCCGACGCGCTCGACGAGGGTAACACCGATGAGCCTCATAACAAACGCAAAGGTGACGAGGAGGAAGGTTGGGTGGTTGACGACGATATCTGCACAGACGGCGGTACTGTACTGGGATTTTTTGATGCGTCACATCCACAGCCGTGGGACAATTCTCACCGGCTGTGGTACGTCGATGATCCGCATATTGAACGACCGCTGGTGAATCTCCATGAACCAGCGGTCGGCTTCTATGCGCTTGAGGGAGAAAGCGTGGTTAGCTTCCCCGAAGATCAGACGAAAGAACGGATCTGCGAGTGCTCGAACGGGTCCGCGAGCAGAATCCCGCCGTGCGGATTCTGCTCGTGTTGGATAACCACTTCGCACACACGTGTGAGTACACGCGGAAACGTGCCCATCAACTCGGTATCGATCTCGTCTTTTTACCCGTTGGATCGCCAGACCTCAACCCAATCGAACAGGTCTGGAAACAGTTGAAATGGGAAGCCTCACCGCTCATCGTCGAGAGCGCGACCGAATTCCGCGCTCTCGTCGAAGATCTCTTCGAGGAACTCACCTCACGACTAAGCTTCGCTCGGTCTTGGATCGACGATTTCCTCGGAAATCGCTTGCAGTTCTTATCCTAATCACTATCGCCGTGCGAGCGCGATCTTGGTTCCGTGAGTTTCGAGAAATTGCCCTGATGTGTGTCGTCTACAACATCAAGCGTGCCGTAAAACAGTGAATTCCACTGCCTTATGGCGATTCAACACAGCCGTCATCGGTACTTCCCAACCGGCGTAATCAGTGGAATTGAATCGTCGGATTAACCACGAGAAAGTGTCTGGTTCTGGATGTGTTCAAGATCCCCGAACCAGACGGTTATCTTTCGGCATCGGACGTCAAAGATGTAGCGGAAGAAGTCATCACTCCACTCCCGTTGCCGGGTGTCGAGGGGAGCCCCCTCGACCCCGGCGACATCTGGCTCGTCGTCATATTAGCCTGCGTCAACGAGACCTCGATCTGGGAAACCTGCAAAGACACCGACGGAACGCCATGTGACGACACCACCTTCACGTGGCTCCACACCCTCAACCGTGAGTGGCTCGAAGTCGTCGCTAACCTCCTGCTTAAACGCCTTGCTATGACGATTCTCGACCCAGACCGGTCGAGAATCGTCTCCATCGACTTCATCGACAATCCCTACCACGGTGATCACTACGTCGATGAAGGTGAACTCTGCTCGATGGCTCCGAAAGATGGCACGACCACGTGCCATCGGTACTGTACGGCATACGTTGTCTCAAACGAAAAGCCGGTGACTCTGGCGATGACGTACGTCCGCAACGACGAAGACGAGGCCGACGCGGTCGAGCGCGTGCTCGCCCGCGTCGAGAACTATCCGTTCGAGATCGATCTTTTGCTTGCCGACAGCGGCTTCTACAACGAGCGCGTCATCCGCCGGTCTCGTGAGATCGCTGCAACGGTCGTTCACGTCCCCAAGAAGGGTGAGCGGATGAAGGACAAACTCGACGTCCACAAGTCGTACATGACGACCTACCGCATGTACAAGGACAGCGAGCGGGAACTGCGCTTCCCGCTCGCGGTCGCTGTTTCCTACCAGAACGGTAATCGGGGCAAGCACGGCGAGGTTGTCCGAGGCTACGTGGCTTGCGGCGTGACTGATCGATCAGCAAAGCAGGTCGAACGCCTCTACAGAAAGCGATCAGGCATCGAAACGAGCTACCGACTGCTTCGGCAAGCACGAGGGATCACGACGACACGTGATCCCGTCGTGCGGTTTGCGATCATGCTCGTTGCAGCGCTGCTGGAGAATCTGTGGTTGGTGCTGCGATGGGCGGTCGTCGCCCGCCCGCGGCGGGGCGGGCGCGACCTGCCCGAGGAGTTCACGTTCAAGACGTTCTGCGACTGGATTCGACACGAACTGGAAGCAGAGTTACGGCGTCGGTGGAGACTCAAGATGAATGGAGTTGGTGTGCCGGCGTCACAGGCTGTGGCCGCGGGCTGACCGGGGTCAGCCCACGGCCAGTCTGCCACGCCGTGAGCGACTGCTCTCTTCGATAGGCGGCAACAAGCGGGTGAGATCGTCCGTCTGAAGCGGTGAATCGCTTCTCTAGTCAGTTACTCTCCAGTCATGACGGGAGTTCGGCGTAGAACCATACAAGAAGTGACTATTTCAGGGCGTTCAGACACCGCTGTTTCGACTCGTTCGGGAAGTACCGGTCATAGGCAACCGGAGTCTCCCGCTTCAACGCCTTTGATTTACTGGCTTGTTCCGCCGCAGTCTAGTGATTCAACACAGCCATTCTATTGAAATGATGGACTTGCAGTTAGTTAAATTAGGAGGGCGTTTCAGGTGGAACCGCAATTTCACAGAGGAGTGTCCGATGTTTTTCGGACAAGCTCTCACCCCGGATAAAAGTCATACGTTATCCATTTAAGACTCCGCCTCATTTTGACGTATAGGCAGATGGTTTTGTATCTGAGTGTAACTTTAGAACAAATTAAACAAAGTGCAAAATATATCCGTGACAAACTTTATAAAATTGGAGATGGATATGGAATTATTGGTCCCAATAAAATATACAATAACGACTACTACAGGAAACGAAAAAAAGACCCGTGGCGTTCGGATGCACGCGAAGTAAGTCGAGTCTTATATGATGAGTTTGAACCGGAATCAGTAATTGATTTTGGCTGTGCTATCGGTGGTCATTTAGAATGGTTTCACGAACATGGAATTGAGGTCTGTGGAATTGAAGGAAATACAACAGCTTTTGAGTATTCATTAATACCAAATGAATATCTGGAGGAACATGACCTTCGAGAGCCGTATGAAATCACTAAACAGAGGGATCTAGCACTTTGCATCGAAGTTGCAGAACATATACCAGAACGATATGCTAATCAACTTGTTGCCTCACTTACTGACTCAGCTGAAAGTGTGTTCTTTACGGCTGCACCACCAGGTCAACAGGGCACACACCACATAAACCTTAAAAAAGATTCCTACTGGGAAAAAAAGTTTGAAGAAAAAGGATATATACGAGATAATATGATAGAAACTAGACTTAAACAAAATCTTAACCTTGAAAAATCCACATGGATAAAAGATAATATGTTCGTCTTTGTATCTGGAAATGACTGAAAATAAGGTTGGTGACTATGAGGATATCCATTCTGGAGAGAGGGTATTTATTGTTGGGAATGGACCTAGTTTGGCTAAGACACCGCTTAAACAATTACAAGACGAATACACAATAGCCACAAACAAAATTTATAAAATATACGATAGTACAGAATGGAGGCCCGATTATTATCTTTTATCAAGTATGACTGATGATATTAAAACCAACGACATGTCAAATGTTGTGGGATATAGTACTACATGTTTTATAAATTCGAAAAGACAAGAAATACTTTCAGAGTATAAGGGTACGATTCCTATTGATGTATGTCATCCAGATAATGATCCACTTATTGAATGTTTCGATAACGTCTCCATTCCGAATGAAGCGAGAAGTTATTGGTCGGATCAATTATCAGATTATGTATATTTGTATAATTCTTCAATTTATCCTCTTTATCAAATGGCATATTATATGGGATTTGAAAAAATAATCCTTATAGGATGTGACCTAGGAATGGATATAGACTACCTGTTATTTGAAGATAGTGGGGACCCCATTAAGTTCCTTAATAATAATCTATCCGATTATAGCGGTGAGTATCCTCTGAGTATCTATTCTGAATTCATAAGAAATTCTGATCACCCTATCAAATCTATATTGAATCTAGCTGCAGTCGAGATCGGTAATCAACATTTGTTATTTGCTTCTGGTAGTAATCCATATTCCTATAAAAGGAATAATAGAGGGAAATATGATTCAACAAGCTTATTATATTTGCATTTTATATTAGAATCAAATAATAAACTTTTATCTTTTTTTAATGGCCTATATGGTTGGTTTACAAGCCACATCCCAAGGCTGCTTAGTGCGAAAGATCCACATTTTGACGGATATGGTACCAGCACGATTATGATTGGGGAGGATGATCGCCAAAGGAGGGCACATTTATTAGCTCGTGATAAATTAATGGAAAGAGAAGCCCAAATTTA